>NZ_JAELTT010000019.1 GCF_016428975.1 Dyella sp. ASV21 | reverse complement strand
GAACGATGGCGGCGGTTTTACAACGAGCAGCGACCGCACAGCTCGCATGGCTATAAGCCGCCGGCCACCATCCGGCGAAACTGGTCCCAACCCGATATCATCCCCGCTGAACTCACTGCCTGATTGGCCACAAAGTTCGTACGCAGGTCAGATGGCCTATGTTCCTGGCCCCAAGGAAGATATTCCGTGGGCAGATTCCGTTGGCAGTCAGGCGGGCTCGACGGATGCGTTGGCGGATGGCCAGATCCACCAGATGGGCAGCGGCGTCACGCTCCTCACGCCGCTCGATCCAACGTAAGTGTTTGGGATCGTTTGAGGCAGCGGCAAGGTTATTCACGCGTCACGCGTGCTGTTGTTGGTGGGCGTGACCGAACTGAAACGCGCGGCGTCAATCATTAAGCATGGTGGCGTTGGCTGGCACGCTCCTTGATTGCTCTGGTTACGGAACAGCAAACGGTCCCCGTTCTGCGCTGTGGCCTATGGGAGCGCCAGCCCGTACAGGGCGTGGCGTGGGGTTGGTGTGTGTTTGAGGAGCCACCGCCATGGATATGAACTTCACCTTGATCGACGAGAGTGGCGAGTCCATCGATGTCTACTGTGAGGTATTCGATCGTGGCGAGTCGGTGTACTGGCGCGCGTGGCTGTACGGCTATGCCACCTTGCTGGACACGATGGAGGGCCGCGCGTTCCGCGAGACGGCGATACCAGGGCAGATCCAGGCGGAGATCATGTTGAACGGTATTCGGGCGCAGACTGACACCCGGCGACACTAATGACCTGGCAGCTATGCTTGCCTACCCCTCAAACAAAACCCCGCGCAAGGCGGGGTTTGTGGTTTTAGTGGGGCTCCGTCAGGGCGCGCAATCGCTCCTGATAGGTGGCATGGGATTCCTGGTAGAGCCCCGACCAGGGGTTCAGTACGTAGCCGTCGACGGGCTCGTGCGATACGCGCGGTGCGTCGGGGTGCGTGGCCGTAGCGGCAAGCGGTGCATCTAGGGTCATCGGATCCATATGCATCCTCGGTGGGTTACGGGAGGCTCAGCCTATCGACGGCCTTGTTCGCATGCGGTTAAGGAAAATATGCATTTTCGGCAACGCAAAACTTATGCGCCTGGATGTTATTGACAGTCTCGTGACGCGGATGGATTTCCTTTGCACGGCGGCATGTGTCGCTCTGCGGCAGAAATGGCGTGGCTGCGCGCGTTGCGCCGATTCGCGTCATGACGCCTCGGTAACACGCTGTTTGCGATACAGCGCTGAGTTACCGAGGAGCACGGGTCATGATCGAGCAGATACAGGATTTGCCGCCAGGCGCATTGGGTTTTCGTGCGAAGGGGCAAGTAACCGCAGAGGATTACGAGCGCGTGATCGTGCCGGATGTGGAGGCGGCCTTTGCGATCACGCGTAAGTTGCGCCTGCTGTATCACGTAGGCCCGGAGTTCACCGGTTTTGCGCCGGGCGCCATGTGGGAGGACGCCATGCTGGGCTTCCGCCATTTCAGCGGCTGGGATCGGGTGGCGTTGGTGACTGATGTGCCCTGGCTGCGCGCCGCCGCATTGGCGATGGGTTTCGCCGTGCCGGCGCAGTTTCGCGTGTTCCGCAATGACGACTACGAGGTGGCGTTGAGTTGGATGCGTGAGCCACGGGCGGAACCGAACAATGGGAACACTTGAAACTTTCAGGGGTACTTGTCAGTGCGCCCGCGCTGTGGTGAAGTCGGTCCCATGACTTCGTTTTCTGCTCGCCTTGCTGCCATGACCGTCGCTTCCGCGATGGCGGGCGAGTGCGTGCGTGCGCTGAACAACAATAACGCCAATAACAATACCCGCGACCACGGGTGGGCCAGCGTGTAAGCAACAGTCTTCATTTTCACACGCAAAAAGGCCCGCTCCCAGCGGGCCTTTTTGTTTTTTCGCACACGAAAAGCCAACAAGGAATCTGTGTCATGTGTTCGATCTTCGGCATGTTCGACCTGCAGCCCGGCGATGACCTGGCGGCGTTGCGCCAATTGGCGCTGGAGTTGTCTCAGCGCCAGCGTCATCGCGGCCCGGACTGGAGTGGGGTGTTTGTCGATGCGGGTGTGATCCTGGTGCATGAGCGCCTGGCGATCGTCGATCCCGCGAGTGGTGCACAGCCGCTGCGTTCGCGCGATGGTGAGCTGGCACTGGCGGTCAATGGCGAGATCTACAATCACCGCGAACTGCGCGCCGCCAGTGCTTACGATTTCACCACGGGTTCCGATTGCGAAGTGATCAACGCGCTGTATCGCGAGCAAACATCGCCAGTGGAATGGGTGGCGCGCCTCAATGGCATTTTTGCGTTTGCCCTGTGGGATAGCGAGGCGTCACGTTACGTGATTGCGCGCGATCCGCTGGGGGTTTGTCCGCTGTATTGGGGGCACGATGCGCAAGGTCGGTTGTGTGTGGCCTCGGAAATGAAGGCCTTGGTGGGCGTGTGCGAGGACGTGGCGCCGTTTCCGCCGGGGTATGTGTACGACAGCGCGGATGGCGAGCTGCGTCAGTACTACCGCAAGCCCTGGCGCGACTATGTGGGCACGCAGGGGCGCCAGGTATCGGCGGACGAATTGCGCGGGGCCTTTGAGCAAGCGGTGCACCGCCAGCTCATGACCGATGTGCCGTATGGCGTGTTGTTGTCGGGTGGTTTGGATTCTTCGTTGGTGGCGGCGTGCGCGGCGCGTTTTGCGCGGCATCGCGTGGAGGAGGATGATCGCGCGGAGGCTTGGTGGCCACGCCTGCATTCGTTTGCGATTGGCCTGGAAGGCTCGCCGGATCTAGCGGCGGCGCAGGTGGCGGCGGATGCGCTGGGTACGGTGCATCATGGTTTTGTCTACACCTTCTGGGAGGGTTTGGATGCGCTGCCGGAGGTGATTCGACACATCGAAACCTACGACGTCACCACCATTCGCGCCTCTACGCCGATGTATCTGCTCGCACGTCGCATCAAGGCGATGGGCGTGAAGATGGTGTTGTCCGGCGAAGGTTCCGATGAGATTTTTGGCGGTTACTTGTACTTCCACAAGGCGCCTTCCGCGGAGGCATTCCACGAAGAAACCGTACGCAAGCTCGATGCGCTGCATAGCTATGATTGTTTGCGTGCGAACAAGTCGATGATGGCCTGGGGCGTAGAGGCGCGCGTGCCGTTTCTGGACCTTGAGTTCCTCGATGTCGCGATGGGCATGGATGCTCGCCACAAGATGGCGGGGCAGGGCCGTATTGAGAAGGCGGTGTTGCGCGAGGCGTTTCAGGGCGCGCTGCCCGACGAAATCCTATGGCGGCAGAAGGAGCAGTTCAGCGATGGCGTGGGCTATGGCTGGATCGATGGGCTGAAAGCGCATGCCGAGCAGGCAGTGAGCGACCGTGAGTTCGCGGCGGCCGCCACGCGCTTTCCGCACAATCCGCCGGCCACCAAGGAGGCGTATCTGTATCGACGCATTTTCGAGAAGTTCTACCCAGGGGCGGCGTGTGCGGCCACGGTGCCGGGCGGCAAATCCATTGCGTGCTCGTCGCCCGCTGCGTTGGCCTGGGACCCGGCGTTTGCCGGCGCAGCCGATCCGTCGGGCCGCGCGGTGAAGGGGGTGCATCAGCAGGCGCTGGCTTAAACGGGGTGGATGGGGCGGAACGGTGGTGTTTGCGTTTCGCGCGACGTGATTTCCTTTGGGGCGATGCAACGGCGCTGGATTCCCGCTTTCGCGGGGAGGACGCTTTGTTTGCATGCGCCCTGAGGGGATGTCCGGGCCAAGATCCGCCCAGAGCCATCGACAGAATGGAATGCAGCCGTCATGCCCGCGAAAGCGGGGGTCCCGTGTCTTTGATGCGGACGCGCCACGTCTCCATTGCCGTCGCGCTATTCAAGGGCCGGTCGCACCGTGGGCAGGCACGGTTTCGTTCGCGCCCGCCTGACTCCCCGGGTTCGGGAAGTCAGGCGTCACCGCGGCTTTGCCAGCCACCCTCAGCGTAGATTCGGGTGCAATAGGAAGCACTGGTGCTGATGGCGATAGTCCAGCAGGAAGTCCATGTCGCGTAGTGCGCCGGCGCCCAGGGTGATCGGGTGCGTATTCTGTGTGGCGTCGGTGTAGACCTCAAAGAGCATGTCGAACGGCTGGCCGGCAAGGGTGATCTGCACTTTGGCGGCGTCGCCGTGGACCAGGGCATGATTGCCGCCGATGTCGTGCAGCTGGCTGGTGCGACGATGCAGGGCGGTGGCCTGGTCCAGTGCGGCGCGCGTGCCGAGCAGGTACTTGGATGCGCCGGTGTCCAGCAGGACGGATTGGGGCTGGCCGTTCACGTCCAACCGGGGCAGCAGGCGCAAACCATTCCCCCACAGGGCGGAGCTGGTCAGCATGGGGCTGTCGCAGGCGGGTACGGTGGAGTCCGCGCCATATACCTGAACCGCCTGGCTGCTGATGCGCAGCGTGCCCAGTGGCGCCAGCAGGTTGCCGCCGATCAGGTGGATCGGGTTGGGCACGATGGTGACGGGCACGTTGTGCAGGGTGATCTCGCCCAGTTGCAGCGTATCCAGCACGCCGGCCTGGGTTGGCACGCCCTTGCTGATCCAGCCGTTGGTGTTGCCGTGCTTGTCCAGGGGTTTGACGCCGTAGCGGCGGGCATCTTCCTCGCCAAGAATCAGGTCGCTTGCGCCGGTGTCGAGGATAAAGCTGGCCTCGTGTCCGTTCGCCTGGCCGGTTACCGTGGGCACGCTGGCCCCTTGCTTGAGCGGCAGGGTGGCGTCGCCTTTGGGTAGCTCGTAGCGAAGGGGCGGCACATCCTCCTGGCTGGCGAGGAAGGCTTGCATGGCCTCGACTTGCTTGGGTACGTGGTGATCCTGGTAGCGCTGCACCAATGCCCGTTCGGCGGCGATGGCCTCAGCCACCCGGCCGGCCAGTCGCAGGTTGCCCACGCGGAACTGGCCGCAGGCCAGGGCGATGGCGGGGTGGTTGTCGAACAGGGCTTGTTCGCACTGCTCGGCGTCCGCGCTGGCGGCATCCAGGTTGAAGTGGACTCGCTCCAACGCCATGGCCGACCACAGGTGCACGATGGGGTCGGTTGCCTGCTGGTACGTCTGCATCAATGCGGACGCGTCGGCCTCTCGCATGGCTTTGAGAATGGCGGTGATATCCGCGCTTTCGGCGGCGCGGTTTTCCTCGCCGTCCGGCGCGGCTCCCGTTTGTGCCGCGTGGGCGTTTCCGTAGCCGCCCAGCCCGCATGCCAGCAGTATGAGCCATGTCCATGCCCTTCCTTGCTTGTGTCCCTGACGCACGTGTGGCTCCCTTGAATGGTCCGTGGGTTCGCGGCCCGTCGGTTGAGCGGCGCCGCGGCGCTATCAACGCACCAACCACGTAACGGTTGTCACCGTGGCGTTTTGGCAGGCTGGCGGGGTCCTCTGGTATCCTTGAGGGCTTAAGCTTTGGAAGCCAAACCACAATGATCGAGATCAATCCGATCCTTGCGCAGATTGCGGACCTCAAGGGCCGCGTCGAGTCGCTTAGGGGGTATCTTTGACTACGCCACCAAGCGTGAGCGTCTCGAAGAAGTAAGCCGCGAACTGGAAAGCCCCACCGTGTGGGACGATCCGCCGCGCGCGCAGGAGCTGGGCCGCGAACGCGCCCGCCTGGACACCATCGTCAGCGGCATCGATACGCTGAGTGCTGGCCTGGCCGATGCCGGCGAGCTGGTGGAAATGGCCGCCGCCGACAATGACGAAGGCACCCTGCAGTCCGTGATCGACGATCTGGGCAGCCTTGAGGCCAAGGTGGCCAAGCTGGAATTCCAGCGCATGTTCTCCGGCAAGATGGACGCCAACAATGCCTTCGTGGATATCCAGGCCGGCGCCGGCGGCACCGAGGCGCAGGACTGGGCTGAAATCCTGCTGCGCATGTACCTGCGCTGGGCTGAGTCGCGTGGCTGGAAGACCGAGCTGTTGGAAGTCTCGGGCGGCGAAGTGGCCGGCATCAAGTCCGCCACGTTCCGCGTGGAGGGCGACTACGCCTATGGCTGGCTGAAGACCGAGATCGGCGTGCACCGCCTGGTGCGCAAGAGCCCGTTCGATTCGGACAACCGCCGCCACACCAGTTTCACCTCGGTATTCGTGTCGCCGGAAGTGGACGACGACATCGACATCGATATCAACCCGGCCGATCTGCGGACCGACGTGTACCGTTCGTCCGGTGCCGGTGGTCAGCACGTGAATAAAACCGAGTCGGCGGTGCGCATTACGCATATCCCGACCAATACCGTCGTGGCCTGCCAGACCGAGCGCAGCCAGCACGCCAACCGCGACCGCGCCATGAAAATGCTTGCGGCCAAGCTGTACGAGCTGGAGCTGCAAAAGCGCAACGCCGAGAAGGATGCGCTGGAAGCCTCCAAGTCCGATATCGGCTGGGGCAGCCAGATTCGCAACTACGTGCTCGATCAGAGCCGTATCAAGGATCTGCGCACCGGCATCGAGCGCTCGGACACGCAGAAGGTGCTGGATGGCGACCTCGACGAATTCATCGAGGCCAGCCTCAAGTCGGGCCTGGATGCAGGCGCCAAGCGCGTGGATGCATAACGCTCACGCGCGCTTGGTTTAGATGGTGCTTTGCCGGTGACCCCGCGATAGCTGGGGTTCCAGGCCCTTCAGGGGCGGCAAAGGTACTGGGCCCCGGCGCTGGCCGGGGTGACGTTCTAATAAGTGGGGCGCTTGTTTCGCGCATGCGCCGCCACGATTGGCAAAACATCAACACACTGGAATTCCACGCATGACCAGCGACAACGTTTCTCCTGCCTCCGCTCCTGAGTCCGTCCCGCAGGACGAGAACAAACTCATTGCCGAGCGTCGCGAGAAACTGAAAGCGCTGCGCGCGCAGGGCGTGGCTTTTCCGAATGACTACAAGATCGATGCCTTCGCCGGCGATCTGCAGGCGGAGTTTGCGGATGTCGAGAAATGGACGGCCGAGGCCATCGAGGCGCAGGGTCGCCGCGTAAAGGTGGCGGGTCGCATCATCCTCAAGCGCGACCAGGGCAAGGTCGCCTTTGTGCAGATGCAGGATTTCAACGGCCGCATCCAGCTGTTCATCCACCAGGGCACGGTGGGCGAGGATACCTACAAGGCGTTCAAGAGCTGGGACATGGGTGACATCGTGGGTGCCGAGGGCATGCTCATGCGCACCCGTACCGGCGAGCTGTCGGTGAAGGTGGAGTCGCTGCGCCTGCTCACCAAGAGCTTGCGCCCGCTGCCGGACAAGCATCACGGTATGGCGGACGTGGAGCAGCGTTATCGCCAGCGCTATGTCGACCTGATCGTCACCGAAGAGGCGCGTCGCACCTTTGCGCTGCGTTCCAAGATCATCGGGTTTATCCGCAAGTGGCTGGAAGCCGAGCCGCGGCGCTTCATGGAAGTGGAAACCCCGATGATGCACGTGATCCCGGGTGGTGCCACGGCGCGTCCGTTCATCACGCACCACAATGCGCTGGATATGGACCTGTATCTGCGCGTGGCACCGGAGCTGTATCTCAAGCGTCTGGTGGTTGGTGGCTTTGATCGCGTGTACGAGATCAATCGCAATTTCCGTAACGAGGGCGTGTCCACCCGGCACAACCCCGAGTTCACGATGCTCGAGCTGTATCAGGCTTATGCCACCTACACCGAGATCATGGACCTCACCGAGGCGGTGATCCGCGATACGGCGCAGAGCGTGATCGGCACCACCCAGCTCACCTGGGAGGGCACCATCATCGACGTGGGTCCGGCCTTCCGTCGCTGGAGCATGGAAGATGCCGTGATCGAACATAACCCGGAGATTCGTCGCGAAGACCTGCGCAACCGCGAGGCGATGGCCGCCCACGCCAAGCGCCTGGGTTGCCAAGTGAAGGGCGATTTCGGCTGGGGCCGCTTGCTGTTGGAGATCTTCGAGAAGACGGTGGAGCACACGTTGATCCAGCCGACTTTCATTACGCAGCATCCGGTGGAAGTGTCGCCGCTGGCCCGCGAAAGCGATACCGATCCGGGCATCACGGACCGCTTCGAGCTGTTCGTCAACGGCAAGGAAATCGCCAATGGGTTCTCCGAGTTGAATGACCCGGAAGACCAGGCTGCGCGCTTCCAGGCGCAGGTGGACGCCAAGGCCTCGGGTGACGACGAGGCGATGCACTTCGACGCCGATTACATCCGCGCGCTGGAGGTGGGTTTGCCGCCGACCGGTGGCCTGGGCATCGGTATCGATCGCCTGGTGATGCTGCTGACCAATGCCTCGTCGATCCGCGACGTGCTGCTGTTCCCGTACATGCGCCCCGAGGCGTAAGTCGGCACACCATGACGTGATGCCAAAGCCTCGGCCATGCCGGGGCTTTTTTGTTCTAGCCGTAGCGGTCGGCCAGTGCGTCTGTGGCCTGCACCAGTTGATCGACGATGGCGGGGTCCGCAGCACTGTGTCCGGCCAGCACGATGTGCAGTTTGGCCTCTGGCCATGCATCGGCGAGATCGCAGGCACTCTTTACCGGGCAGATGATGTCGTAGCGGCCGTGCACGATGGTAGCCGGGATGTGCCGTATGGCTCCGAGATCACGCAATAGCTGGCCGGGCTCCAGGAACATGGCGTGGCGGAAGTAGTGCACCTCGGCACGCGCAACGCTGATCGCGACCTGCGGATTGTCGAAGTTGCCCGGTTCGTTCGGGTCGTGGATCAGCGTGGTGCTACCGCCCTCCCAGTTACCCCAGGCCATGGCGGCGGCCAGGCGCACGGTCTCGTCGTCGCTGTCCAGGCGGCGCCAGTAGGCTTCCACCAGGTCGTGATGTTCGCTCTCGGGAATGTGTGCAAGGTAGCGCGCCCAGCGCTCCGGGAAAATCCAGGATGCGCCGCCATCGAGTTCGTTGAACCAGCGCAATTCGCCCGGGCGGGCAAGAAAAATGCCGCGCAACACCAATCCCAAGGCGCGCTCGGGATGTGCCTGTGCGTAGGCGAGCGCCAGGGTGGAGCCCCATGACCCGCCAAAGACGCCCCAGCGCTCGATCCCCAGATGCTCGCGGATCGCTTCGATGTCGGCCACTAGGTGCTGGGTGGTGTTATTGCGCAAGTCTGCATGCGGGGTGGATTTGCCCGCGCCGCGTTGATCGAACAGTACGATGCGATAGCGCGTCGGATCGAAGAAGCGGCGATGGTACGGCGACAGCCCCGCGCCCGGGCCGCCGTGCAGGAACACCACCGGCAGCCCTTGCGGGTTGCCGCACTCTTCCACGTAAAGCTCGTGGATATCATCGACGGCCAGCCGCCATGTGCGGTACGGCTCAATCTCGGGATACAGCTCGCGCACCGGTTTTCTCCCTTGGCAAGGCGGCGAGCATACCCATGCATCGGCAAGGCGTGGAAGATGGCCGAGCGGGGCGCTGCGTACGGGGCGCGATGCGCGTCGGCATAGTCGGCTAAACTCTTTCGTTTCGCCCCGCAGGAGTTTGCCCATGTGGTTTGCCATTGTCGGCACCGACGTCCCCGACTCTCTGGAAAAGCGCAAGGCGGTTCGCCCGGCGCATATCGCTCGCCTGGAAAAGTTGCTGGATGAGGGGCGTTTGCTGGTGGCGGGCGCGTTTCCGGCCATCGAGTCGGAAGACCCGGGCCCGGCCGGCTTCACCGGCAGCCTGATTTTGGCGCAGTTCGCCTCGCAAGCTGAAGCGGAGGCCTGGGCCAAGGATGACCCGTACGTGGCGGCAGGCGTTTACGCCCAGGTCTCCATCAAGCCGTTCCGCAAGGCACTGCCGGCCGCATGAGCACCGCGATGCTGGAGCAGATTCGTGAGCGCCTGCAGCAGGCGCTCGATCCCATTGAGCTTGACGTGCTGGACGAGGGTCACAAGCACGCAGGGCACGCCAATGCGGGCAAGGGCCACTTTCATGTGCGCGTGGTCAGTGCGGCGTTTGCCGGGCAGCTGTCGATCAAGCGGCACCGCCTGGTTTACAGCGCCCTGCAAGGTTTGATGGACAACGGCATCCACGCCCTTTCCATTGACGCCAAAGCGCCGGGCGAATAAGCGCGCCGCAGCGCTGGCTGGCGTTCCGTCCGGGGTGCCGTCGTCGCGCTTTTGCCGTTTGGGCGTGGCGCGGTCCGTGAGGCTCTGTGCGCCTGCACGGGGTGCTTTCGTCGGAGCGGGTTATCCGCGGATTGGGGCGGGATCAAAAGCGACTGACTTAAATCTTTTGATAACATTGACTTACGCGTAAGTGCTAAGGTAAAGCCTATCTGTCACGCGCATTGCGGGTCCGCCCTGCGTTTGGCACAGTGACCTATCGCCCGGGCACCCGGGCCTTTTCCCTTTTGCCGCCGATGCCCGCATGCGCCTGACTACGATCAAACTCGCCGGCTTCAAGTCCTTCGTGGACCCGACCACCCTGCATCTGCCGACCAATATGACCGGCGTGGTGGGGCCCAATGGTTGCGGCAAGTCCAACATCATCGACGCCATTCGCTGGGTGATGGGCGAGAGCGCGGCCAGCCGCTTGCGCGGCGATTCGCTCACCGATGTAATCTTCTCCGGCTCCAATGCCCGCAAACCGGTGGGGCAGGCGACGGTGGAGCTGATTTTCGATAACGCCGACGGCACCATCCAGGGTGAGTACGGGCAATACGCCGAGATTTCCGTCAAGCGCCAGGTGACCCGTGACGGTCAGTCGGCCTATTTCCTCAATGGTGCGCGCTGCCGTCGTCGCGACATTACGGATCTGTTCCTGGGTACCGGCCTGGGACCGCGCAGCTACTCGATCATCGAGCAGGGCATGATCAGCCAGATCGTGGAGGCTGCGCCCGACGAGCTGCGCACCCACCTGGAAGAAGCGGCCGGCATCTCCAAGTACAAGGAACGCCGCAAGGAAACCGAGAGCCGTATCAAATCCACCCGCGAGAACCTTGACCGCGTGCGCGACGTGCGCGACGAGGTGGACAAGCAGCTTGAGCACCTCAACCGCCAGGCGCGCGCCGCCGAGCGCTGGAAGGCCCTCAAGGAAGAGCAGATCCGCAAGGAAGCCGAGCTGCGCGCGCTGGAATACCGCGCGCTCAAGGGCCAGCACGACAGCGAGGGCTCCGGTCTTTCCGCTGCGGAAATCGAGATCGAAAAGCAGGTGGCGGGGCAGCGTCACGTCGAGGCGCAGCTGGAAAGCGTGCGCGAGCGTCACGTGGGTGCTACCGAGCATCTCAACGCGGTCCAGGCCGAGGTCTACAAGGTCGGTGCGGAAATTGCTCGCGTGGAGCAACAGGTGCGCTTCAATCGCGAAACCGCTGACCGGCTGCAGCGCGCCCAGGTCGAGGCCGAGCGCGAGCACGCCGAATTGGCCGACCACATTGCCAACGACCGCGCGCAAGTGGAATCGCTGCGCATGGCGCTGGCCGAGGGTGAGCCCAAGCTGGAAGCCTTGCAGCAGATGCAGGACGATACGGCCGAATCCCTGCGCGACAGCGAAACCAAGCTGGCCGATTGGCAGCAGCGCTGGGATACGCACACGCGCACGGCGGGTGAATCCAGCCGTGCCGCCGAGGTGGAACGCACCAAGCTCAATTACCTGGATCGTCAGGCGGTGGATCTGGCCCGTCGCCGCGAGACACTGGAAGCCGAACAGAAAGCTACCGACGTGGCAGCGCTGGACGCGGCAGCGGAGCAGCTCGATATCGAGCACGACACGCAGCGCGAACGCGTAGAGTCGCTGGGTAGCCTGCTCGACCAGCACAAGCTGGCACACGAGAAGGTGCTGGACGAAGAGCGCCAGGTGCAGGCGGCACTGAACGAGGCACGTCAGCAGCTGCAGACGGCTCGCGGCCGCCAGGCATCCCTGGAGGCCCTGCAGCATGCGGCGCTGGGGCAGGAGGAGAGTGCGGCCAGTACCTGGCTGGCTCGCCTGGGCCTGGACAAGTCGCGTCGCCTTGGCGAGTCGCTGCAGGTAGAGGCTGGCTGGGAGACGGCGGTGGAAACCGCGCTTGCCGGCTACCTGGATGCCGTGCTGGTGGATGGCGCTCACGGCCTGGCGTCGGAGTTCGCCTCGCTGGAAGGCGCCGACGTTGCGCTGGTCGATGGCGCCGAAGGCGGCGCGCAGACGGCCGGCACGCTGGCGGCACATGTGCGCGGCCCGGCCGCGGCCATCTCCATCCTCAATCACGTGCTGACCGCCGATTCGATCACGCATGCGCACCAGTTGGTGTCGGGTCTGTCGGCGCTGGCCCCGTACCAGTCGGTGATGACCCGGCAAGGTGAGTGGCTTGGCCCGGGCTGGGCGCGCGTACGCCGTGCACAAGGCAATCAGGTGGGCGTGCTGGCCCGTGAGCGTGAGATGCGCACGCTGGCCGAGCAGATCCTGGCGCTGGAAGAGCGCATCGAGGAAGCCACCAACACGCTGGATGACCTGCGCACGAGCAAGTTCGAAGCCGAGCGCGCCCGCGATGACGCTCAGCGCGAGCTGTACAACGCGCATCGTCGCCAATCCGAGCTGGCCGGCCAGTTGCAGAGTCACCGCGGCAAGATGGAAACGGCGCGCGCCCGTTCCGAAAAGGTGGCGGGCGAGCTGAGCGACCTGGTCAACCAGCTCGACGAGTTGCAGACGCAGACGCGCGAGGCGCGGGCTCGCCTGGATGAATCAGTCGGCCATATGGGCGATCTGGAAGATGTGCGCCGTGAGCTGGAGAACGAGCGCCGCGCCTTGCTGGAGGCGCGCGAAGAGGCGCGCATGAATGCGCGTGAGGCGGCTGACCAGGCGCATGCGCTGGCCTTGTCGATGGAATCCAAGCGCTCCTCGCTCGGTTCGCTGGAGCAGGCGCTGGCGCGCATGGAAACCCAGTTGCGGCAGATCGAGGCGCGGCGCTCCGAGATCACCGCGCAGCTCGCCGCCGGTTCGGACCCGATTGCCGAACTGGAGGCCGAGCGCCAGACCTATTTGGATCAGCGCCTGCTGGTGGACAAGCAGTTGGTGGAGGCGCGTCGCGCCCTGGAAGACTGCGATGGCGAATTCCGTCGCCTGGAGCAGGAGCGTCAGCGCATCGAGCAAGGGCTCAATACCCTGCGCGAGGGCTTGTCGCAGAAGCGCCTGGCGGCGCAAGCGCTGCAATTGCGTGCCGAGCAACTGGCCGAGGCCATCACCGCTTCGGGCCTGGAGCTGGAGCCGCTGCTGGCTGAGCTGGCCCAGGATGCCGATGCCAGCCAGTGGCGCAGCCAGCTGACCGACATCGGCCAGAAGATCGTTCGTCTGGAGCCGGTGAACCTTGCGGCCATCCAGGAGCATGCCGAGCAGAGCGAGCGCAAGACGTACCTGGATAACCAGCTCGCCGATCTGGTCAGTGCCATGGAAACGCTAGAGGCGGCGATCAAGAAGATCGATCGCGAAACGCGCCAGCGCTTCAAGGAAACCTTCGATCGCGTCAATGCCGGCGTGCAAGAGCTGTTTCCGCGCCTGTTCGGCGGCGGCCATGCTTACCTCGAGCTGACGGGCGATGACCTGCTCGATACCGGCGTGGCGATCATGGCGCGCCCGCCAGGCAAGCGCGTTTCCAATATCACCCTGTTGTCCGGTGGCGAGAAGGCGCTCACCGCGGTGTCGCTGGTGTTCGCCATCTTCGGCCTCAACCCCGCGCCGTTCTGCCTGCTGGATGAGGTGGATGCGCCGCTGGACGAGGCCAACGTGGGCCGTTTCTCCAGCATGGTGAGGGAGATGAGCGAGAAGGTGCAGTTCATCTTCGTCAGCCACAACAAGGCCACCATGGAGGCCGCGTCGCAGCTATGCGGTGTGACCATGCGTGAGCCTGGTGTTTCGCGATTGGTGCAGGTGGATCTCGCCGAAGCAGCTAAACTTGCGGGCGCAGCTTGAGGACTTGATATGACCGCGCAACCCGTACTCGCTTTTGCCTGGAATCCCGCTGTGGGCATTCCGATGTTGATCGTTGGCCTGATCGTGCTTGCCTTGATCTGGTTGTTCGGTCAGCCAAAGAAGGAGCAGGGGAAGCGTCGCGTGGTGCCTAACCCCGGTGGCGAGCGTCGCGAGCCGACCTTTGGCGGAGCGGGCGGTGACGAGGTGATGGATGAGCCATCCTTCAGTGCGCGTGACGATTTCGACATGGACCCGCTGGGCCACCACTCGCCGCAGCAAGGTGAGCTGGATGTGGGTTTGCGTGAAGAGTTGGAGCGCCTTGGCGCCACGCTCGCCGGAAAGGACAAGCTGGAGCCGGCGCCTCTCGGCAAGCCGCAGGGCATTGCCGCCTCCATCGTGGATGCATTGCGTGCGCCGCCCGAGCAGTTCGAGCAGAGCCTGGCGCAGGCGACCGGACATGCCGAGCCTGCCGTAGCACACGCGCCGGTCGAGCCGGCACCTGTGCCTGCCGCCGCCCCGGTCGCAGCCCCTGCGGCTGAGCCGGCACCGCGCGTACCGCCGCGCTCCGAAGTGGGGCGTCGCCCAGAGCGCATGCCGGTGGAGCGCATCGTCACGTTGTTCGTGGTGGCGCGGGAGGGCAGTGTGTTCAATGGTGCCGATTTGATCGTGGCGGCCGAAAAGGCTGGCTTGGAATTCGGTGACATGGGCATCTATCACCGCCTGGTCGATGGCAAGCGCGAGCTGGGGCCGATATTCAGCGTGGCCAATATGCTCAAGCCGGGCAATTTTGACCTGAGTCGGGTGGATGCCCTGCGTACGCCGGGCCTGAGCTTCTTCATGACCTTGCCGGCGCCGATCCCCGCGCTCGATGCCTGGGACGCCATGCTGCCGACGGCGCAGCGCCTGGCGGAGTTGTTGGACGGCCAAGTGCTGGACGAGGAGCGCAATGCGCTGGGTCGCCAGCGTGTGGCGCACATTCGTGACGAATTGCGCGGCTGGGATCGCGATCACGAAGGCAAGGAAATCACCTTCGGGCGTTGATGCCTGAGATCCGGGCACCTTGTCCGGTCGGCGCACCGGGGCTTGCCTGCATGGGTGGCCTCGGACACAGTGCGATTCCAAGGAGGGACGCATGACCCGTCCATTGCTACGTCGCCTTGCCTGCCTGGGGCTATTGGCGCTCGCCGGCTGCACCCATTCCGATCTGCGCCCCGATTACCCGCGCTCCCCTAGCGCCATGTTGCCGGTGCGTGCCGACGCGCCGTTGGTGGACTATGCCCACCGCATGGCGGCGCAGCATGGCACGCAGTCCGGCGTGCGCCTTATCAGCGACTCGGGCGATGCGTTGCTGGCGCGTATCGCGCTGGCCGATCGCGCCCGGTATTCGCTGGATTTGCAGTACTACATGTTCCATAGCGATGCGACCGGCGAGCTGTTGGCGCAGCGCTTGCTGGTCGCCGCCGATCGCGGCGTGCGTGTACGCCTGTTGCTGGATGATCTGCATGTGGCGGGCAACGACGATGTGCTGCGCATCCTGGATGGCCATCGCAACATCGAGATCCGGCTGTTCAATCCATTCCTGGAGCGCGATGGCTCGCTGTGGGGTATGGGTAAGCAATTTGCCGGCGACTTCTCGCGACTGAATCGGCGCATGCACAACAAGGCCTTTATCGCCGATGGCGCCATGGCGATCGTGGGTGGCCGCAATATTGGTGACGAATACTTCGACGCCAACAACGAACTCAATTTCCGCGATCTCGACGCGCTCGCTGTGGGACCCGTGGTCACCGAAGTGGGGCAGGCGTTCGATCGCTACTGGAATAGCGAGCAGTCCTATCCCATCGGTGCGTTCCATCGGCGTGGCACCACGCCCGCGCAGCTGGAGGATTTGCGCACAGCCATGGCGGCGCACGCGCGCAGCTTCAGCCAGGGCAGCTATGCGCAGAACCTGGTGAGTCGCGTGGGTGACCTGGCCCACGAGGTGCCCTCCAGCGGCTGGGCCTGGGGGCAGGCCAGTTATCTGGCGGACGATCCGGGCAAGGGTAACCCCGAGGTCAATAGCAAGGATTTGCACATGGCCCCGGCGATCCGTGCCTGGATGGATGGCGCCGAGCACCGCCTCACGCTGGTCTCGCCGTACTTCGTGCCGGGCACCAAGGGCGTGGCCTACCTGCAGGGGATGCGTGAGCGCGGCGTGGCGGTGGAAGTGCTCACCAATTCGCTGGCTTCGACCGACGCGGGCGATGTGTACGTGGCCTATGCCTCGTATCGTCCCGCCTTGCTCAAGGCTGGCGTGCAGCTTTATGAGCTCAAGCCCGATGCGCGCCATAGTCGCGGCGGCAGTCATTTCTTCGGCTCGTCCTCGGGCAGCAACAGCCTGCATGCCAAGGCCATCGTGGTGGATGACACGCACGCGTTCGTGGGCTCGATGAACCTGGACCCGCGCTCGGTCGACATCAATACCGAGGATGGCTTGATCGTCGAGTCGCCTGCGCTGGCCAAGGCACTCCTGGCGATCTTTGCCGATGCCGCCAAGCCGGTGCACAGCTATCAGGTACGGCTCGACCCCAGGGGCGCGGTGTACTGGCAGGCCACCGGGGCGGATGGCCAAATCATTCGCTATGACCACGCGCCGGAAACCACTTGGTGGCGCCGCTTCAAGGTAAATATGGGCGGCCTGCTTCCCATCGAAAACCTGCTTTGACGGCAGCCTGCCGTCGTCGTCGGGACGGCGCACGGCTGGCGCGCACGGCATGAGGTTTGGGCGCGCCTCACGCTCCGTGGCAAGGCGCGTGCATGGCAAACACCGCCTTTAGATGCTCTCCAAAAGTCCTAGCTGATGACGTGGTGGATTTCACGCGGTATCAGCATTTGCTTGCGCATGATCGGCTCGCCAAAAGCGGCTTTGCGAAGGTGTTTTTCGCCAAGTTCTTTTGCGTGGACGCAGGGAGGGCGACCGTTGGTCGGCGCCTCCCTGGCCGGGGCGGGAGGGCGTCGTGGACTGCGTAAGCGATTCGTGTCGAGCAGAGGGAGTGCACGTATGCGCAAGATGACGATTAAGTTTCAGGACGTCGCCTCGGAGCTTGCCCAGATCAATGCCCTTCGGGACGATCTGATGGAGCGCGCATTCGGCGCGCTGGAGCAGCGTAATGCCACGCTGGCTGCGATGCTGGTGCAAAGCCTGGGCGACCGTCAGCGGGCGGTGCGCTGGATGTGCCGACACCAAAACGCCTTTGCCGGCCGCACGGCCTACCAGTTGCTGGCCGACGGGGAAGAAGACGCCGTGTGGGACGAGATTGCATTGATGGGGGACGCGCCCATGGCCGCGCGACTCAACTCGGTGCGCATGGCCTACTGAAGGTTGCTCGGCCGGGCCGCCCACACGCTGTTGGCGTCGCCATGTCGGGCTCGCCATGCACTGGCCCGTGCCAGGCGCGCGAAGCCTGCGCCCAAGGCCAGCCCGGCAAGGTCCACGCCCAGGATGGCCCGGCTGGCGGGTGTCCATGCCTGGGTGAGTTCGGGCATCTGCGTAAGTAGGTCGATGGCGGCGACGGAGGCGGTCAACACGGCGGTCGCCCAAAGCAGCTCGGAGGTGGCGCGTGCCACCGGGCGAAGACACGCGTAGGCGCACGCGGCAAGAAAAAGTCCGTAGCACGCCACGCGTTGTGGCTGGCCTGCATCCACGCCCAGTCGTGCCGCGACCCAGGTGGCCGCGAACGCGCCTGAAATCCCCAGGCAGGTGCCGATGCACACGCCAATGGTGGCGCGTGCCATCACCTGCGTGCGGCGTGGTTGGTCCAGGTGGCGGCGCTTGCGGCGCGACTCAATCCACAGCAGGTTGCCCGTATAGAACAAGAACGCGCCAGCCAGGCCAAGCGCGAAGTAAAGCCACTGCACGGTGCGGCCGCCGAAGCTGCCGAAGTGCAAGCCAAACAGCGCCGCGTAGCTGATGCCGTTGAGGCTGTAGCGGTCGCCTACATGCCGAGCCAGCACCGTGCCGTCATGGGCGGACATGGCCACCGTGCCGTAGGTGCCCAGGGTGTGCTGGGATTCTCCGCGCACTTCGGCCACGGCGTTGCGGTCGCCGTAATGCACGAAGTGGAGGTAGTCGGGCTCGAAGCTGGTTACCCCGCTGGCTAGCGCCTCTGACCGCGCGCGTGCGATCAGGGCCTCCACCGGCAGCATGGTCGCCGGACTGCCTGCCGCCGCCACGGCAGGCGTGGTCTGGGTGGCTTTGGCAAAGGCATCGAACAGCTTGCCGTCGAAGGCCACCGTGTTGAGTGCCATCAGGGTGATGGTGAACAGGCAGAAGATCGCGCCGGTGACGGCGAAGATGACATGGAAGGGCAGGCTGATGACGCCAATGGCGTTGTGCGCGTCTTGCCACAAACGCTTCAGGTTACGTCCGGCGCGCATGGCGAAGAGGTCGCCGATCAGCTGCGGCAGGTGAATCAGTATTCCCGAAACCAGTGCCAGGCCATACAGCACGCTGACGATACCCATCAGGTATAGCCCGATCACCGGCAAGCCCAGCGAGTCGTGCAGTGCGTAGACGAAGTCGGCCAGTTCGTTCTGGGAGGCCTCGCTACGCGGTGCGTCGAGCTGGCTGGCCGTGGCAAAACGGGCTTCGCCTTGCTCCTGCCAGTATGCGTAGGCGGCATGAGCGCCATCGGTCGGCAGCACGATGCCAAAGTCATCGCGCGCGGCGGCGTGGCGATCGAGCAAGCGGGTGATCAAGGTGTTCACGGACACATTCGCATCGACGGCACTGCGCCACGGCGGGTTCTGCCAGGTGGCGATGTCGTCATGGAACACCGTCAGCGCGCCCGCGTAGAACGCCACAAAGAGAAAGAAGCCGGCCAGCAGGCCGGTCCAAGTGTGTACCGCTTGATAGATGCGGATGGTGGCGGACTTCATGGCGACATCCCTGTACTCAGGCGCCCATGCCGCGACCGCCCCAAAGCGCCAGGAAGGTGACTGCGTTGGCCACGCCAAGCGTCAGCCAGGCGTGAGTGCCGCTGCGGAACAGGTAGGTGGCGACCATGACGGCCGTCCAAAGCGGAAAAAACAGAATCAATGCGGGAACCACATAGGCCGCGCCGTGCTCGGGCAGCCAGTGCAATGCGAGCGCCAGCAAGGCGGCGGCCAGCGGAAAGCCGAGCAGGGTGCCGGCGAGGCAGCGGGCGATCATGGCGTGCTGACTTGCTTACGGGCAGCGCGCCACCATGCCGCGTAGGGCAATACGATCCAGGCGAGCATCAGCGTGCTGAGCGCGGCGGCCACGCCGGGCCCGGTGCCGGTCGCGCGTAGCCATGCGGCGCAGCCGGTCACCGCGGCGAGCCAGCCGGCCAGGCGCGCTGTCGCCGGCAGCGGTTTGGCACGCCAACCCTGGTGTGCGCTGGCAAGATAGATAAGGGCTGCGCCTGCTGCGGTGAGCAGGAGCGCGCAAAGGGCGATCACTGGGCTGTGTTCCTTGGCCTCGCCGGGGGGGGCGAGGTTATTAATGAGAACAATTCTCATTTTGAGCGTGCGCGATGTCAACCGTTTCCGGCGTCTGGCGCCACTCGCAGGCGGCACGTATCTCATCTCTTGAGATGGTGATGGTGGTATCTTGATTGTCGTCCCGATAATCAAGATGACGGTTATGTCCCCTCCCGAGCACGGTGGAAGTCGCCCTGGCGCTGGTCGCCCGGCTGGCGAGCCCAGTCAGCGCATTCGTGTGCCGGAGAGTCAGGTGCCGGCGGTGCTGGCCTATCTGGATGCTTATCGCGGCGGCGCCTCGCTGGAGGCGCCGCGTCCGCTGTCGTTAACGCCTTCCACGGTGGGATTGACGGCCTTTCTCAGCCGCGTGCCGGCCGGGGTGCCGTCGATGGCCGCTGACGATGTGGACGAGGTCGTCGACCTCAACGAGCACCTGGTGCTGCCCGGGCACGAGCCGAGCACCTTCATCATCCGTGTGTCCGGCTGGTCGATGATCGGTGCCGGCATCTTCGACCGTGACGAGGTGCTGGTGGATCGCGCCCTCGCACCGCGCCAGGGCGACATCGTGGTCGCCGTGGTCAATGGCGAGCTGACCATTAAACGACTGGGCAAGGTAGATGGCCACGTGGCCTTGCTGCCGGAGAACGCGCATTTCAAGCCGATCGTTTTTCGTGACGGCGAGACCCTGTCGATCTGGGGCGTGGTTACCCGTTGCCTGCGCACGCTGCGCTGAGGGCGATGAAGCATGGGTCAGGTCCTTGCGCTCGATGCATTGATCCATGCTCGCCAGGTCTGGCATGGCCGCGCCACGCCCGCGCCCGGCGGCAGTCAACCCACCGGCTGGTCCCAGCTCGACGCGGTGCTGCCCAGCGGCGGCTGGCCCGAGCATGCGCTGACCGAAATCCTGCTGCCAGCCGATGGCATCGGTGAACTGCAATTGCTGCTGCCCACCGTGGCGCGATTGAGTCGTGCCGCGCGCCAGGTGATGGTGATTGCTCCGCCTTATCTGCCTTGTGTGGCGGGCTGGGAGGCGCGCGATGTGGTGATGTCGCAGGTGGATATCGTGCAGGCCGGCGAGCGCGATGTGCTGTGGGCTGCCGAGCAATGCCTGCGTTCGGGCAGCTGCGCTGCGGTACTGGCGTGGCCGCACGGCGCTGACGATCGCGCGCTGCGCCGCCTGCAGGTGGCCGCCGATACCGGCAAGGCGCTGGCCTTTGTGTTTCGCGATCGCCGCCACGCCGTGCAGGCGTCACCGGCGGCCTTGCGGCTGGAGCTGGAGGCAGGGGCATCCCTGCAGGTGCGGGTGCGCAAATGCCGTGGCGGCAACCCACCGATAAGCGCGGTGCCGCTGGCCGCCGGCTGGTCGTGAGGGGCGAGCAGCATGCTTTGGGCCTGCGTATTGCTGCCGCAACTGGCGCTGGACGGTGTCCTCCGGCGACGTGAGGACGCGCATGAGCCATTGGTGCTGGTCAGCGGTCCGGCGCAAGCGCGCGTGGTGCATGCAGCCAATCCGCCAGCGCGTGCGGCGGGCCTTTATCGCGGACAGAAACTGGTGGCCGCGCAAGCGCTGCTCAGCCAATTCGCCATGGTCGAGTATGACCGTGAAGACGAGGCCCGTTGGCAGCGCCTGCTGGCCGCCTGGGCGTATCGCTACAGCGGCGAGGTGGGACTGTTCACGCACGGGGTGGTGCTGGAGGTCAGTCGCAGCCTGAATCTGTTCGGGCCGTGGCCGCATTTCGAATCGCTGTTGCGTGCCGACCTGCGCGAGCTGGGCTTTCGCCACCGAGTTGCGCTGGCGCCCACGCCGCATGCGGCCTATGTGCTGGCCGGTGTGCATGATGGTCTGGCCGTGGAGGCGCCGGATGCCTTGCGGCATGCGCTGGCGCCAATTGCCATTGGGCAGGCGCGATTGCCCGCCGAGGTGGCGCAGGCCTTGCCGGCAATGGGTATCCGTTCGCTGGGGCAGTTGCTGCAACTGCCCCGCGCAGGCTTGCAGCGCCGCTTTGGTGGTGAGTTGCTGGCCTTGCTCGACCGCCTCACCGGCGACGAACCCACGCCCATGGAGAGCTATCGTCCGCCGGACACGTTCGAACAGCGCATGGAGTGGACACACGAAATCGAGCATGTCGAGGCGCTGGTATTTCCGCTGCGTCGATTGACTGCCGACTTGGCGACATATCTGGCCGGACGCGACGGCGGTGTGCAGCGCTTCGAGTTGGAGCTGGAGCATTGCCACGGTCCGCCGACGCGCGTTGCAGTGGGCATGTTGTCCGCCGGGCGCGACGCCACGCTGCTGTTCGACTGCGCGCGTGGACGCCTGGAGCGCCAGGTGTTGGCGCAACCCGTGCTGGCCATGCGCTTGATCGCGCGGGAGCTGCCGCCTTTCGTACCCGCGGGGCGTGACCTGTTCGATAGCCGGCCAGCCAACGCCATGCCGCTGGATCAACTGCGCGAACGCCTGCGTGCGCGACTGGGCGAGGATGCGATCCAGCAGTTGCGCCGCACGCTTGATCCTCGGCCGGAGTTTGCCCAGACCAGTGCGCCCGGCGTGCGCCCGGCGCAGTTGCCGGTGTTGCCGCGCCCCACCTGGCTGCTGGATACGCCGTGCCCCTGGCGCGGCCCATCGCCGGAGATACTGGCGGGCCCGGAGCGTATCGAAACAGGCTGGTGGGATGGCGGCGACTTGCGTCGCGATTACTACGTGGCGCGTACCGCGCAAGGACAATGCGCGTGGATGTATTGCGCACCGGGCGAGCAGGGCGCCTGGATGTTGCACGGGTGGTTCGCATGAACGACTACGCCGAGCTGCATTGCCTGTCGAATTTCTCCTTCCAGCGCGGCGCGTCCAGTGCGCAGGAGTTGTTCGAGCGCGCGAAAGCGTGTGGCTATCGCGCCCTGGCGATCACCGACGAATGCTCACTGGCAGGCATCGTGCGCGCTTTCGAGGCCTCGCGCGATACCGGTGTGGCGCTCATCGTGGGTGCGGAATTCCAGGTGGAGCAAGGGCCAAAGCTGGTGCTGCTGTGCGAGGATGTGGCGGGCTACCGAGCATTGTGTGCGCTCATTACCCGTGGCCGGCGCAGCGCGAGCAAAGGCATCTATCGCGTGACGCGCGCGGATTTTGCCGATGGACTGCCTGGCACCCTGGCTTTGTGGTTGCCGGAGGAGACGCCGCAGGTCGAGCATGGCGAATGGATGCGCAGCCTGTTCCGTGGGCGCCTGTGGATCGCGGTGGAATTGCATCACGGCCCGGACGATACGCGCCGTCTGGCTCAGCGCCAGGCGCTGGCCGACACCTTGCATTTGCCCATGGTGGCGGCGGGCGATGTGCATATGCATGTCCGTCGCCGGCGCGCCTTGCAAGACGTGATGACGGCGCTGCGACACCACTGCACCATCGCGGAAGCCGGTGGCCTGCTGTTTCCCAATGGGGAGCGTCACCTGCGCACGCGCGAGGCGCTCTCGGCCATCTATCCACCCGATTTGATGGCCGAGAGCCTGCGCATCGCCGAGCGTTGTCGCTTCGCCATGACCGATCTGCAGTATCGCTATCCGGCCGAGCTGGTACCCGAAGGGCACACCGCGACCAGTTGGCTGCGCCACCTTACCCGGCAAGGCGAGCGCCGGCGCTGGCCGCAGGGGACGCCGCCGAAAGTAGCGCGGCAGATCGACCACGAATTGAGTTTGATTGCACAACTCAAGTACGAGTCGTACTTCCTCACCGTGCAGGAGATCGTCAACTTTGCGCGCAGCAAAGACATCCTTTGCCAAGGGCGCGGCTCGGCGGCCAATTCGGCGGTCTGTTATGCGTTGGGCGTAACAGCGGTCGATCCGGACAAGACCGTTCTGCTGGTCGAGCGCTTCATTTCCGTCGAGCGCGACGAGCCGCCGGATATCGACATCGATTTCGAGCACGAGCGGCGCGAGGAGGTGATCCAGCATATCTACGAGAAATACGGGCGCGAACGGGCCGCCCTCGCGGCCACCGTTATCTGCTATCGCGGCCGCAGCGCGGTACGCGATGTCGCCCGCGCCCTGGGGTTGCCGGCGGACCAGATCGATCTCCTGTCGCGCACCTTCGCCTGGCAGGACGGTGACGATCCGGTGGAAGATCGCCTGCGCGAACGCGGGTTCGATCCGGAAAGCCCGCTGCTACGGCGCGTGCTTGCATTGACGGCCGAGCTGCGGAACTTTCCTCGCCATCTCTCCCAGCACGTCGGTGGCTTCGTGATTTCCGATCAGCCGCTGTCGCATCTGGTGCCGGTGGAGAACGCGGCCATGCCGGATCGCACCATTATCCAGTGGGACAAGGATGATCTGGATACCATGCGGTTGCTCAAGGTCGATTGTCTCGCCCTGGGCATGCTCACCTGCATCCGTAAATGCCTGGACATGCTGCGTACCCATCATGGGCGCGACCTCACCCTGGCCACCTTGCCGCCGGAAGATCCCGATACCTATCAGCTCATCCAGCGCGCCGACACCATTGGCGTGTTTCAGATCGAATCGCGCGCGCAGATGGCGATGCTTCCGCGTCATCTCCCGGAAAATTTCTACGATCTGGTGATCCAGGTGGCGATCGTGCGGCCGGGGCCCATCCAGGGTGACATGGTGCACCCTTATCTGCGGCGCAAGCGCGGCGAGGAGGCGGTGACCTATCCCTCGGAGAAGCTGCGCAGCGTGTTCGAGCGCACGCTGGGTGTGCCGCTGTTCCAGGAGCAGGTGATGAAGCTCGCCATCGAGGCGGCCGATTACACGCCGGGTGACGCGGATCAATTGCGCCGCTCGATGGCGGCATGGCGACGCAATGGCGACATGGAAATCCATCGCAGGCGATTGATGGATGGCATGTTGAAGAATGGCTTCACGCAGGAGTTCGCCGCGCGCCTGTTCGAGCAGATCAAGGGTTTCGGTTCGTACGGGTTTCCCGAGAGTCATGCGGCGAGCTTCGCACTGCTGGTCTATGCCAGTTGCTGGCTGAAATGCCATTACCGGGCGACCTTCCTGTGTGCCTTGCTCAATGCGCAGCCGATGGGTTTCTACGGGCCCAGCCAGATCGTGCAGGACGCGCAGCGTTACGGCATCAAGGTGCGCCCGGTCGATGTGCGCCACAGTCATTGGGACAACACGCTGGAATCGGACGCCGCCTCGCGTGGCGGATTCGCCTTGCGGCTTGGCTTTCGCCAGGTGCGCGGTTGTCGCGAGGATGTCGCGCTACGCATCGTGGCGGCCCGCGAGCGGCAGGCCTTTATCGATGTCGCGGATCTGTGCGCCCGTGCCGCACTGAATCGGCAACAACAGGAGGCGCTGGCCGAGGCGGATGCATTGCGTGGACTGGCCGGTCACCGTCATCGCGCGCGCTGGGCCATTGCGGGCATCGAGGCGCAGTTGCCCTTGTTCGGTCACGATAGCCCGGCCGAGGAGGACGTGGCATTGCCGCCACCCTCGCAAGCGGAAAACACGCTGGCCGATTACGCGCGCACCGGCCTCACACTGGGGCCGCATCCGTTGCAGCAGATTCGTGCACGCCTGCGCGCGGCGCGCTGTGTGGATTCGCGTGCGCTGCACAGCCGGCCCAACGCCAGCCATGTGCGTGCAGCCGGACTGGTTACCCAGCGACAGCGTCCGCAAACCGCCAGTGGCGTTACCTTTATTACCCTGGAGGATGAGTTCGGCCCCATCAATGTCGTGGTGTGGAGCCACGTGGCCGAGCGCCAGCGCCGGGTGTTCCTGGAGTCGCGCCTGCTCGCCGTGGATGGCAAGTGGGAACAGGTGGATGGCGTGAGCCATCTGATCGCGCATCGCCTGATGGATTTGAGCGAGCTGCTCGGCTCCCTGGATAGTCGCTCTCGTGACTTCCACTGACCTTATCCCCGTGGCGTCATGCCGCAGGGATAAGCTCTGTGCCGCGATGCGGAGAGCGTGCGATCATCCTTGGAGCCGGGTCCAGGCTTGATGTATCGGGGATGGATGTGAAACACCGTGTGGCATCGCGACGTTGGGTTGCGTGGCTGGCCTTGGCCGCCATGTGGCTGCTCGTGGTCGCGCCCACGCTTTCACGCGCGATGCCCCCGTCATGGATAGCGCCCGATCTGGGTGCGTGGTGCACCGGGCACGGCCTCAGTACGCATCACCCAGGTGGGCCTTCCGCACCCGGCGATCCGGGCGAACATCTCGATCGATGCGGTTACTGCGTACTGCTGGGGCATAGTCCGTTATTGACCAGCGGCGTCATTCTCATCACCGCTGCCGCTGCACTGCCGCCTTCCGCGCCGTTGGCACAGCCCTCGACGCACGGGCATGCGCGGCTGCTGCTTGGCGCTCGTCCGCGCGGTCCGCCACGGTCCCTGTGCTGAGTTAATCAGGGCAAACCCCCGCTGGATGATGGCGCCGCTGGCGCATGCCAGCCTTTTGTTGACGACAGCCGCGCGTGAGCCGCGTCGCGCATGCGCGATGGGCTGGCCGTGCGTGGTTGCGCGGACGTGTGCCGGTGCACTGCGCTGCGGCCGGCCATTCATGGATTCGTGGATATGCGATTTTCCCTCTTGCGTCATGCGACGCTCAGCCTGCCGCTGGGCATGCTTGCTTCTTCCCTTGCCCTGGCCCAGGGTGCGGACGTCACTTCCGCGCCCGGTCAAGATCAGGGCGTTACCAGCCTGGGGCCGATCAAGGTGACCGCCCCCACGCAGACGGCCGCCGTGCCGCCGTTCCCCGCCACCATGGTCAGCGTGCCGGTGGAAAAGGTCGAAGCCGCCGTCAATGCGGTGGACGTGGAAGACGCGGTCAAATACTTGCCAAGCGTATTCATCCGCAAACGCAATTACGGCGACACCCAACCCGTGCTTGCCACGCGCACCTGGGGCGTCAACGCCAGTGCGCGCACCTTGGTGTACATCGACGACATACCGATCTCCGCCCTTATCGCGAACAACAACACCATCGGTGCGCCGCGCTGGGGCATGGCCTCGCCGGAAGCCATCGATCATGTCGATATGCTCTACGGGCCTTTCTCGGCCGCGTATGCAGGCAATGCCATGGGTGGGGTGATGCGCATCGTTACGCGTGTGCCGGACAAAACCGAAGTCACCGTGAAGCAGACCGAGGCGGTGCAGTCGTTCGATCTGTACCGAACGCATGGCAATTACAGCACCAGTCAGACCAGCCTTACGGCGGGCGGGCGCAGTGGCGAGCTGGGCTGGTTCTTTGGCGCCAATCTCGCCAATAGCTTTAGTCAGCCGCTGTCGATGATCACCGGCAGCACGGTGCCCGCAGGTACGCGCGGCACGGTGCCCGCGCTCAATAAGCTTGGGCAGGTTGCCAACGTGTATGGCGCAGGTGGCTTGCTGCATACACGCATGCTCAACCTCAATGGCAAGCTGACCTACGCGCTGACACCGCAATGGCGGTTGAGCTACCTGGCGGGCTATTGGAGCAATGATGGTCAGTCGCGCACCGATACCTACCTGGTCGATGGCAGTGGCAGCCCCACCTTCGGCAAGGTGGCTGGTTTCGCCAGCAACACCTATGACGTCAGTGCACACCATCTCATGCAGGCACTCTCATTGAAGTCCGACACCCGGGGTGATTACGACGCCGCGTTCGTGGTGACGCATTACGCCTTTCTCAAGGACAATCAGTGGTCGCCGGCCGGCGTGGCTGCCGGCACGGACGTCACCACCCATGGACGCATCGCCCGTTATGGCGGCACGAGTTGGTCGACGGCCGATGCCTCGGGCGTTTGGCGTCCGCAGGGCTATGGCGGTGCACATGAGGTGTCGTTCGGTGGGCATGCGGATCGGTATGAACTCAACAATCCCACCAGCAATCTGGCCCATTGGCTGGATACCGACAGCATCACCACGCTCTATTCGGCGGGTCGCGGCAAGACTCAGACCCAGGCTCTGTGGCTGCAGGATGCATGGCAATGGGCGCCGGCCTGGCGGCTCACTCTGGGCGGACGCTATGAATGGTGGAAAGCCAGTGATGGCTATAACTTCAGCGGCAAGACCGCGGTGCAGCAGCCAACGGAAACGGCTGGTGGCTTCTCGCCCAAGGCAAGCCTGCAGTGGCGCCTTGCGCCTGAGTGGCGACTCACCGGCTCGTTGGCCAAGGCGATTCGCTTTCCCACGGTGGGCGAGTTGTATCAGTTGGTATCGGTCGGCTCGACCTATGTCGTACCCAACCCCAATCTGCGCCCTGAGACGGTAAGAAGCGGCGAGCTGGCGATTGAGCACGTCCTCGAACAGGGCTTACTGCGGCTCTCGTTTTTTCAGGAAGACACGCGCGACGCGCTGATTTCACAAACATCGAGTCTGCCGGGTGTGGCGGCTCCGGTGAGCTATGTGATGAACGTGGGCAAGCTGCGCAATCGTGGTGCGGAGTTTGTGGCACAGAAGGACAACCTGTTGATCCAGGGGTTGGAGTTGTCGGGCAGCATCACCTTCGTTGATTCCACCGTAGTGTCCAACGACAGCTTCATCAGCACCGTGGGAACAACCTCCAGCGGCAAGCATGCGCCCTATGTGCCGCGATGGCGCGCCACGGTGGTGGCGACCTATCGGCCGAATGCCTCCTGGGCTTTCACGGCGGCCGGGCGCTACAGCGGCCGCCAATACTCCACGCTGGACAACACCGACAACACCTCGCACGTGTTTGGTGCCTTCGATAGCTTCCGCGTGTTTGATCTGCGCGCGCACTACCAGATCAACGAGCATTTGGCCGCTTCACTGGGCGTGGACAACGTCACCAATGAGAAGTACTACCTGTATCACCCGTTTCCGCAGCGCACCTATGTGGCGGATCTCAAGCTGAGCCTGTAAGGGCGGTGCAGTCCAGCAGGATGGGTTCGTGCAGCCTGGTGGCGTCAATGCTGCATCAGTATCGGCAATGGGGCGTGTTCCAACACGTAACGCGTGGCGCCGCCAAGCACGCGTTCGCGCACGCGTGAATGTCCGTAGGCACCCATGACCAGCAGGTCGGCGTGGTGCTGAGACACCTCGCGCAGCAAGGCGGCGCCGGCATCGCGGTTAGTCACCTGCAACCGATGCGTGCGTACCTGGACACCGTGATCGCCCAGGTAAATGACCGGGTCGAAATGGGGCGCGCGCTCCTGCTCGTCTTCATAGGCTGGAGCTTCGCCATCGATCAGCCATACCTCGGTGGCGCGACGCAGAAAGGGCAGTGCGGAATGGATGGCGCGCACCGATTCGAGCGATCCGTTCCAGGCAACCACGATGCGCTTGAAATCGGACTGGCCGCTCCAGGCCGATGGCAGCAGCAGGCTCGGCGCGCGGCACATCAGCAGTGCTTCACCCAGTACGTCGAACAGTATGCTTTCCTCCACCATGCCGCGCTCGATCACCACCAGGTCGTGCCAGGCGCTGAGCTGACGGAGGGTCGGGGCAATGCCGGCGCGCGTCACCACCCACCGGGCGTGACTCACGCCTGCCTGGCGGCCGAACGAGGCAAACGCGTCGCGGTCGTCGTCACTTTCGGCCGGCACATCAAGCAACAGGGCGAGTACCGAAGGTTCGGCCTCGCCACCGTGCAGCATGCGTAGGGACGTATCGATGAAGCAGCCGGTGAGGCTCGCCTGGAACGTGGCCGCCAGCCCTGCCGCCACTTGCGCGGCGGCACTCCACGGCGTCGTGGAGGTCACGAGCGCCAGCACGTCGGTAGGGGTGCCGGGATTGAGATTCATGATCGGAGGATCTCCATGGTGCAGCGCTCCGGCATGCCAGGCATCTTCAGTGGCATACCAGCACCGGTACATCGCTGCGCAGCAGGACCTTCTGCGTTTCGCTGCCCAGCAGCAGGCGGGTCATGCCGCGCCAGCCATGGGAGCCCATCACCACCAGGTCGCATTGCTTGTCCTTGATGGCCTGCACGATGAGTTCGAACGGTTGATCGCCAAAGCTGGCTTCGCCCTCGTATGGCACGCCGACCGCATCGGCCAGAGCCTTGACCTGGGCGAGGTAGCGCTCGCCATTTTCCTGTGCTTCCGCGTTGTAGACGATCTCGGAGGCCGCCAGGATCGAGCCCATATAGGCGATGTTGTGAAAGGGCGAGATCACATGGAGGGCCGATACCTTGCCCTGGCTCAGCTTGGCCAGTTCGATGCCTGCCTTGGCGGCGCGCATGGAAAGCTCGGAGCCGTCGATGGGAATGAGGATGTGCTTGTACATGCGCTTCCTTGTGGGGTGTTGTCGGCGCGACTGGGGATGCCGCGCTCCCGAGGGTGGCGCAACTCGTGTGCAATGACTGTCACGAGGCGCGGCGCCCGGCCACAAAGTAGCGCGCGCCCACGGGGCTTTGCTGCCCTGGATCAATAAACCGCGACATCGCGTCTACGATCATGCGAGCACGCTATGCGCAGCATTGTCCATTCCACGGGACGCGGGTTCCGCCAAGGGAGGCCAGGCCATGTTCGAACGCATTCTTCTGCCGGTCGATGGTTCCGAGCACGGCCTCAAGGCTGTGGATGTGGGCATTGAGCTGGCCAGTCGATTGCATGCGCGGGTGTATGCCGTGCATGTGATGCCACCGCTGCCGGCGGTGTCATACGTGGCGGAGCTGATTCAGGCCAAGGGCGCCTATAGCGACATGGCCAAGGAGCGCGCGGCGAGCTATCTGGGCGA
The DNA here is from genome assembly GCF_016428975.1 of Dyella sp. ASV21. Lineage (GTDB taxonomy): Bacteria > Pseudomonadota > Gammaproteobacteria > Xanthomonadales > Rhodanobacteraceae > Dyella. The sequence goes on along the minus strand of NZ_JAELTT010000019.1, from coordinate 42,538 downwards.
GGTGTTGCAGCGCGCCGCTGCCGAGGGCGTTGCCTGCGAAACCGAATACGTGTTTGACCTGCGCCCCTATGCCGCCATCGTGGGGGCGGCCGCCAAGCATCATTGCGACCTCATCGTCATGTCCTCGCAAGGCCATCAAGGCATCGAGCGTCTGCTGATTGGCAGCGTCACGCACAAGGTGATGTTGAGTTGCGACGTGCCGGTGCTGGTCTGCCATTGATGGGGGTGCCTGGTCCGGTCCGGCCAAGGCTATGGCGGGCTCGCGAAATCCTTAGCCAAAGAGTCACGACGGCTTAACGGCCGGGCAGGCAGCTTGGTTATCCCCTCACTGGCGAAGAGGCGGTGGCATCATGGAATGGGATCGCGAAAACGACCTGCTTGCCCGGGCCTGCGATGAATTGCTGGAGCAAAATTCATTGCTGCAGCAGGAAGTCGAATTGCTTCGAGCCCAGTTGCGCCGGCATCCCGCCGGCGAAATGCAGATACGCGAGGCACGCCGCCAAATGGACGAACTGGCGGATATGTCGCGTGGCTTGCCGCCCATGCCAGGCCTAGAGCGTCTGGACGCACTAGCGCACTGACGGGGCTCTGGCGTGGCGCGAAAGCGTCGTCACGCGCCCTGGGTCAGGTCGCCGCTGCTGTGCCGCGCACACTGGTGATCTCAACGCCTTCGCGCATCGCCTTGGTCACCGGTGTATTGGCCACGATCTCCAGCAGGCGCTGCCATTGCTCCTCGCTCAACGGCGCGCTCGCGTGCAGGGTGCGGCGGACATGCAGGGCGCCTTCGTCGTCGCGGGTCAGTTCCAGTTCGGCACGAAATTCGCCCAGATCCCAGCCCTTGCGTTGCGCATACATGCGCAGCGTGATCGCCGTGCAGGCGGCGAGGGAGGCCAGGTAATAGTCAAACGGGGCAGGGCCGGCACCCTGGCCGCCGAGCTTGACCGGTTCATCCGCGTCCAGCGGAAAGTGGCCGGCCTGGATGTGATGAAGATAGTTGCTATCGGTAGATACGATCGTGGCAAGCGATACGCGCGACATCGGATGTACTCCGGGACGATGGGGCAGGCTGGGGAGCCTAGGGGCTTGGGATGACCGGCGCCAGGCACAGCAGGGCCGGCCAGGACTCGACTAAGGTAGAGGAACGTTTGGCGGAGGCGAGGGCCGGGTGGCGATGCGAAAAACACTTGCCGTGGCTATAATACATTTATGTAATCTCTCGCTACCCAGCCAGGCCGCCCGGGCCAGGCGACGCCGCCCACCGCCGAACGCAGCGCCCGCGCGCTCACCACTCGGCATCGACGCCACGCCGCCTACCGTCGTCGCCTGACGCCTTCCCGGATGATTTTCGCCATGCGCTCCAACGCACTGTTCGTCGCCATCGCATTCAGCGTCACCCTGGCCGGTTGCGCCACCAGCCGTGGACTGCCTACCACCGGCGCGCTCACCGATGCGACCCAGCTGAAGTCCGAGCGCAGCCTGGCCGACGTGCAGCTCAGCCCCGCCGCTTGGCCGGCTCAGGATTGGTGGGCAAGCTACGCCGATCCGCAGCTCACCGCCTTGATCGAAGAGGCCCTGAAGAACAATCCCAGCCTCGACCAGGCGCAGGCGCGTGCGCGCCAGGCGCAAGCGGTGGCGCAAAGCCTTAATGCCGGGCGTCAGCCGGTGGCCCAGCTCGATGCGTCCATTACCGGCGCTCGCCTCTCCAGCAAGGACCCGATCTACCCCGAATATGCCTTGGGTAGCTTCGCCTGGAGCAAATCGATCACGGCGGGCTTCTCCTGGGATATCGACCTGTGGGGTGGCAAGCGCGACGCGTGGGAGGCGGCCCTGGGTCGCAGTCGGGCCGCGCAGATCGACGCCCATGCGGCCCGCATCGAGTTGTCTGTCAACGTGGCGCGCGCCTATGTACGGCTGGCTTATGCCTTCGCGCAGCAGGACGTGGCCGAGGCCGAGCTCAAGCGCGCCACCCAGTCGCTGGATGTAACCCATCGCCTGGTCGAGGGTGGTCTTGGCACGCCGCAGCAGGAGCATCTGGCCGATTCGCAGGTGGCCGGCGCCCAACAGCAGAAGGTGGCCGCCGATCGCGCCATTGACGCCGCGCGCAGCAGTTTGTCGGTATTGCTGGGGCAGGGCCCGGATCGCGGCCTGTCGATCGAGCGCCCGCACCTGGCCGATCGCGGTCCGGCGGTAGTGCCCGACAAGCTGTCGGTGGACCTGATCGGTCGCCGTGCTGACCTGGTGGCCGCGCGCTGGGAAATCGAAGCCGCGAACAAGGACATCAAGGCCGCCAAGACCGAATTCCTGCCCAACCTCAGCCTTACCGCCATGGCAGGCGTCATCGCGGTGGGTGGCAGCACCAATGTGCTGCAATTGCCCGCGCGTACCTATGCATTCGGCCCGGCCTTGAGCTTGCCCCTTTTCGATGGTGGCCGCCGCCGCGCCCATCTGGCCATCGCCGATGCCGACTACGACGCCCTGGTGGCGCGCTACAACAGCTTGCTGATCGGCGCATTGAACGAAGTGGCCGACCAGGTTTCCGCGCTTGCGTCCGTGCGCGAGCAGATCGTGCTGGAAAAGCGTTCCGTGGACGATGCGCAAAAGAGCTGGGACGATGCCATGACGGCGTACAAAGGTGGTCTGAAAGGCCCGCTCACGCCGCTTACCAGTCGGCAGCAATTGCTCGCGGCGCAGCAGCGACTGGCCTTGCTCGAGAGCCAGCAGGCCGACATCTCCGTGCGACTCATCGAGGCGCTGGGCGGCGGTTACGACGGCGCCAACGATGTCGCCCAAATCAATGCGCAGACGCCGCCGCAGGCGTCGAGCGCCGAGCACGAGGCTCGCTGATGAGTGGCATTACGCGCTCGCTCCATCTGCGGGACATCGCCAAGCCCACACAGGCCGATCGTGAGGCGATCGCGGCCCCGTTGCGCAGCTACAACGAGAGCAAGGTGCCATCACTGGATATCCAGTCGCTGGTGATTGCCCTGCAGGATGAGGCGGGGGAGACCGTAGGCGGCCTGTGGGGCGAAACCGCCCTGGATTGGCTGCACATCGACCTGCTGGCCGTACCGGAGGCGATGCGCGGCCAGGATGTGGGCAGTGCCCTGGTATTTCGCGCCGAAGACATCGCCCGCGCTCGGGGTTGCGTGGGCGCGTGGCTGGATACTTTTGCCTTCCAGGCGCGCGGTTTCTACGAAAGGCTGGGTTATAGCGTATTCGGCGAAATCGCCGACCACCCGCTGGGCAGCGCGCGCTACTTTCTGCGCAAGCGCTTTTGATCGCGCCGGCGCCCCCGGGCGTGAAAATCACCGTAGCGCCCCCATCTTGGGTAGACACGCGGCAGTAGCGTGTTTCGCGCCCCGAACAGGCGCGCCACTGGAACCGGGAGGTGACCATGGCTACGGGCTGGGCCGGCGACGGCGCGGTGCAAGACCAGATCGACGCGACCGTGGACGACGCGGTCAAGCGGGCGCGCAGCCGGCTGCCGAAAGGTGCCGGGCTCACGCACTGCGAGGCGTGTGAGGCAGCCATTCCGCAGGCGCGCCGCGATGCCGTGCCTGGCGTGCGCCTGTGTGTTGCCTGTCAGGAAGCGCATGACCGCGAAGAGGCTGCCTTCAGTGGCTACAACCGGCGCGGCAGCAAGGACAGCCAGTTGCGCTGATCTGGGCGGTGCGGCGCATGAATGCCGTTCTTATGGCGTGGACTGGCAAGGGCGGCCACTATTGACACTGTTGCTCGCCGCGAGGGTCAATAGTCGCCTTTCGCCGCATGGGAGCACGCACGCGCATGATGATCGCCTACCGTCCTCGCCCTGGAATCGCTCGTGAGGTGATCCAGTGAGCGCACGCCTGAGCCCGCTGGCTGGCAAGCCTGCGCCCGAATCGATGCTGGTGGACGTGAGTCGACTGCGTGCGGCGTATGTGGATGGGCGTCCCGACGTGGGCGTGCCTGCGCAGCGTGTGGCCTTCGGCACCTCCGGGCATCGCGGCAGTTCGTTCGAGCACAGCTTCAACGAATGGCACGTGCTGGCCATCACCCAGGCTATTTGCGAATACCGTACAGCCCAGGGCATCGACGGTCCGCTGTATATCGGTATCGACACGCACGCGCTCTCGCTGCCCGCGTTCGAAAGCGCGCTGGAGGTGTTGGCCGCCAATGGTGTGCAGACGATGATCGCCAAGGGTGGCGAATACACGCCGACGCCGGCGATTTCGCATGCCATCCTCACGCATAACCGCGGTCGCGCAACCGGATTGGCCGATGGCATTGTGGTGACGCCGTCGCACAATCCGCCCGATGGCGGCGGCTTCAAGTACAACCCGCCCAATGGCGGTCCGGCCGATACGGACGTGACCGGCTGGATCCAGAAACGCGCCAATGCGCTTATCGAGGGCGGTTTGCGCGAGGTGCGGCGCATGCCGCATGCGCAAGCGCTGCGTGCTTCCACCACGCATGAGCACGACTTCATCGCCGCTTATGTCGGCGACCTGGGCAACGTGATCGATTTCGACGCCATTCGCGGCAGCGGTGTGCACCTTGGCGTGGATCCACTGGGCGGCTCGGGCGTGCATTACTGGGGCCCTATCGCCGAGCGCTACGGTATCGACTTGACCGTGGTGAGCGAAGAGGTGGACTTCACTTTCCGCTTCATGAGCGTGGACTGGGACGGCAAGATCCGCATGGATCCTTCCTCGTCGTATGCCATGCAGCGCTTGATCGAACTCAAGAGCCAGTACGACGTGGCCTTTGCGTGCGACACCGATCACGATCGCCACGGCATCGTCACGCGCAGTAGCGGCCTGCTGCTGCCCAATCATTATCTTGCCGTCATGGTGGACTACCTGTTCGCCCATCGGCCGCAGTGGCGCAGTGACGCAGCCGTTGGCAAGACCTTGGTGAGCAGTGCGCTGATCGATCGCGTCGCCAAACGCCTGGGTCGTCGCCTGTACGAAGTGCCGGTAGGCTTCAAGTGGTTCGTCGACGGGTTGTTCGACGGTTCGCTGGGCTTTGGCGGCGAAGAGAGTGCCGGTGCCTCGTTCCTGCGTCGCGATGGTGGCGTGTGGAGCACCGATAAGGACGGTATCGCCGCGGCGCTGATGTCGGCGGAAATCACCGCGCGGATGGATCGCGACCCGGGCGAGTTGTACCGGCAGATGACCAGCGAACTGGGGCATCCGGTCTCCGAGCGCGTGGATGCGCCCGCTAACGTGGAGCAGAAGGCGCGCCTGTCCAAGCTGTCGCCGGAGCAGGTGAAGAGCACCCAGTTGGCGGGCGAGAAGATCGAGCAGGTACTCGATCGCGCGCCAGGTAATGGCGCTCCCATCGGCGGTATCAAAGTGGCTTCGGCCAATGGCTGGTTCGCTGCGCGACCCTCGGGTACCGAGGATATCTACAAAATCTACGCTGAGAGCTTCAAGGACGAGGCGCACCTGCACCAATTGCTGGAAGAGGCGCAGATCATGGTGGATGGCGCGCTCAACGCGGGGTGACGCAGGCCCCGCCACATACCGTCATCCCGGCGAAAGCCGGGCTCCAGCGTCGTTGAGCCGCGTTGATTCGACTCACCGAAAGAGCCGCCGGCGGACAACGACCGCAATGATCCAGTGAAGCGGTATTTCGCGGAGAATTGCGCGGACGACGTAATCGAGGGCGCCTGCCTTGGCACCTCGATTTCGGCATCGCCGGGGTGCTGTTGGCGGCAGAAATAGGCTGATCCACCCCGTCGTCGTGTGCAATCGCGCGCACGGTGACGGAGTGGATTTATTGGCGGAACGTTGTCGCTTAAACCGGCGGCGGGTTGCGTTCGGCGAAGCCGCGTTGATGCCAATACGGGTAGGCGGGCGCAAGGTCGCTGGCGGCATCGAGCTTGGCAACCTGTTCTTTCGTGAGACTCCAGCCCACCGCGCCAAGGTTCTGGCGCAGCTGTTCCTCGTTGCGCGCGCCGATGACCACGCTGGAAACCGTGGGGCGCTGCAGCAGCCAGTTCAGTGCGATCTGCGGCACCGTCTTGCCGGTTTCGGCGGCTACTTCGTCGAGTGCATCGACCACGCGATAGAGGTATTCGTCCGCTACCGGCGGGCCCTTGTCGGCGGTGGCGTGCAGGCGGCTCTGCGCCGGCAGCGGCGCGCCGCGCCGTAGCTTGCCGGTGAGGCGACCCCAGCCCAGCGGGCTCCACACTACCGCGCCCACGCCTTGATCGAGGCCCAAAGGCATCAGTTCCCACTCGTAGTCACGGCCGATCAACGAGTAATAGGTCTGGTTGGCGACATAGCGCGGATAACCGTGGCGATCCGCGGCGGCCAGCGACTTCATCAGGTGCCAGCCGGAGAAGTTGGAGACGCCGACGTAGCGGATCTTGCCGGCACGAACCAGGTCGTCCAGGGTGGAGAGCGTTTCTTCCACCGGTGTCATGGCATCGAAGCCATGCAACTGGAACAGGTCGATGTAATCGGTGCCCAGGCGCTTGAGCGAGCCATCGACGGCATTGAGCAGGTGATAGCGCGAGGAACCCACCGCATTCGGGTCTTCGCCAGCGCGGAAAGTGGATTTGGTGGAGATCAGCACGCGATCCCGCCGCCCCTTGATCGCCTGGCCCAGCACCGATTCGGCGGCGCCATCGGAATAAATGTCGGCGCTATCGAACATGGTGAGGCCCGCATCGAGGCAGATGTCGATGAGGCGCTTGGCCTCGGCGACATCGGTGTTGCCCCAGGCGCTGAAAAGTTCGCCCTTGCCGCCAAACGTGCCCGTGCCGAAGCTCAGCACCGGGACCTTAAAGCCCGATGCACCTAATTGCCGGTATTCCATGGAGAACCTCAGTGTGGGTGGGAGTGGTTATGAATGGGGCTATGTTGCGCCCTGGCAAGGCATCGATGGCGTACATGTTTTGGAAAAGCAGCTTTAACCGGGCGTTGAAGTTGCCGGTTGCGGCATACTGATCGGCCCTGGTTCTTCCGGCACATTCCATGCGGACACTGACTCTTCGATGGCTCATGGCCGCCATCGGCATGCTGGGCTGGCAGGCCCATGCCACATCGAGCACCGTCGTTGTGTCGCCACAGGCGATTCCCCACGATGCACGCCCCAGGATCTTCCTGGCAGGCAGCATCGATATGGGCAAGGCCAGCGATTGGCAGCAGCAGGTGATCGCTGCGCTGGGGAGTAGCGATGTGGTGATACTCAATCCCCGTCGCGCGGACTGGAATCGTGCATGGAAGGCCGAGCTCAGCGACCCCCATTTCGCCGAACAAGTGAACTGGGAGTTGTCCGCACTGGATCAGGCCGACGTAATCGTCATGTATCTGGCGCCCGGTTCGCAGAGCCCGGTAAGCCTGCTGGAGCTTGGCTTGCATGCCCGCGCGGGCAAATTGATCGTGCTATGTCCGGATGGCTTCTGGCGCAAAGGTAACGTGGACGCCACCGCCGAGCGCTACAGCATCGAGCGGGCCACGTCGATGGATGACCTGATCCAGCGCGTGCTGCATCGACTGGGCGAGCGTCCCCGTTCTTGATGGCGCTCGCCATATTGCGCGGCGTGGCATTTCAGTCGCGCAGTTGCTGATGCTCGCGTGCGGCCACATAGTCCGACACTGGCCAAATCGCCACCCAGATGCCACGGAAGGGTTGGATATACACCGCGTGGGCACGGTCGGCGGCGCTGAGCTCTCGTGGATAGGTGATGACCAGTCCATCCGGGTGCTCGGTCGACCAGTGGCGAACCGCATCGAGTCCACGCAATTGCGTCACTGGCTCACGCAGGCGGCCCAGGAAGGTGTACTGGCCGTCGTTGGATTCGAGGTTGGCGATGGGGCTGCCGCCCGCTTCCGCCTGCGCCAGTCGTCGGGCAATCGGGCTGAAGTCATAGGCCGGCCATAACGTTACGGTGAACAGCGCATGTGCCGCCACGGTGGCCATCAAGCCGATCAGCGCAATGCGCTGCAGTTCGCGCCAGCGACGCACCATCAGTGCGATGGCAAACCCTGCGAACAGCACGCCGAATGGCACACCCCAGGTGCCGAGCGTGGCCAGTTCACGATCGGCCACCTTGCCGTGGCGCGCCATGTATTCCAGCACCACCAGTGCCACCGCGGTGACCGCGCACAACAGGGCCAGCGGCCATGGACCCAGCCAGCGCCGGGCATGCCACGGGTGCTCGAAACGGGCGAGCGCGGCAGCGATCAACAACGCAAAACCACCGAACTCGGGCAGCAGGTAATAGGGCTGCTTGCCACTGATCAGCGAGAAGGCAACGAAGACCGGCACTATCCATGCGAGCACGAAACGCAGGCCCGTATCGAGCGGGCCTCGCAACAGGCCCAATGCCACCCATGCACGCGGCCACAAGGCAAACGGAAAGATCAATACCGGCAGCAGCGGCAGATACCACCAGAACGGCGCGGCATGCGCGAATGCATCCACCACCCGGCCGGCCGTCTGGTGGACGACCAATTTCTGGCGATAGCTTTCGCCGCCGGTCCATGTGGCAAGCGCTACCCAGCCGAGCAGCAACAGGCTCCCGGCGAGCAAGGCCAGCAGGCCCGTGCCGTACCAGCGGCTGCGTTCACGGCGGGCCCAGCGGTTCCACCAGGGGCCAAGCAGCCACGGGAAGGCGACGTGCAGCCACATCACCGGCCCCTTGCTGAGCAACCCTAGCCCCACCGCGAGGGCAAAGCCGATCCAGCGCGGCGATGCGCGCTGCGGCGTCGGTGTGAGACACAACAGGGCGGCGAGTACGCAGTCGGCCAGCAACACCTCGTACATCACTTGCAGGCCAAACAGAAAGCCGAAGCTGAAAGCGGCGGCAATCCATGGTGCCGTGCGCGCCACCTGCGGGTGTTCCGGGAACAGGCGTTCGGCCAGTCGCGCCACCAGCAGCAATTGGATCGCGCCAAGCGCGACTTCGAGCAGGCGCGGCCAGACATCGCCCACGCCGCCGATCAGCCATCCCAGATGAATCAGCCACAGCAGCAGCGGTGGCTTGTCGCTATAGGGCAGCCCATTGAGGTAAGGCACGGCGAAGCTGTGACGTACCCACATTTCCCATGCCACCGACAAGGTGCGCGTGGAATACATGGGCATGGGGCCATGCTGGAAAATCGCCAGCAGGGCCGCTGCCAGCCAGCACCATAGCCAGGGGCGCGCGGCGAACGCCCGGCCAAGGGCGCTTGCCCAGCCGGGCCGGTGCGTTTCGCCGGGGCGCGACGTCTCCGCCGGGGCGTCGATGGAAGGAGGGGCGCTATGGGGGCTCGGCATGAGCGTGTTTCCTTTCCTCAGGGGCGACGGTCGATGCCGCCCCAGTCTTCCACCGCGCCGATGGGCACGATGCCGCCCCGGCAAGCCTGTGCCACCGCGTTCAGGCGGTACAGGCGCCAGTCGCGTCCACTGGTCATGCCCATATCGAGGCTTGCCGCCTGATCGATGCAAGGGGCCATGACGTCTGACAGGATGAGCACCCAGCGATCTTCCGGCGCGCGCTCTTGCCAGCGAATGGCGTCGGCGAGCTGCTGATGCCAGGGCTCCACGAAACCGAAGTCCGTGACCTTTCGTTCGAAGGCCAGCGGCAGCTCCTCCTTCCAGGCCACCAGCGCCAATTCGGCGTGCGGCCCGATGGCTTGCTCCACGCGCTGTACCAGCGGCTGCTGTGAACTGGCGCGTGCCAACAAGGGCGCCGCCCACAGCCCCCACAGCAACCACATGCCGCTCATGCTGGCGAGCAGGGCAGGGCCGGTGCGGCGCCAGCGGCAGACGGCCACGCACAGCAACATCCAGGAGCCAAGGATGATGAACATCCACCACAGCGAAGCCGCCTGGTCGCCGAGCTGGCGCGCGGCGACGAAGCGTGTCGTCCATGCGGTGGGATGGAACAGGCCCTGCAAGCCGATACCCAGCGTGGGCAGGGCGAGCGCCAGCAGGAAAGCCATGCCCAACCATTGCGCCCAGCGGCGCTGCAGGATGTCACGCAGAAATGGCCCGGCGCACAAAGCCAGCAGCGGCAGCGCCGGCATAATGTAGACATCGCGTTTGGCGCGGGTCAACGAAAAGAACACCAGGAGCAACACCACCCACGTCAATGGCAGCAGGAAGCGCGCGTCTTGCGCGCGCAAGCGGCGCCACCAGGCGGGTAGCAGGCCGGGCAGGGCGAGGCTCAATGGCAACCAGGACGTGAAGATCACCTCAAGGTAAAACCAGGGCGGCTGGATGCTGTTCCAGGGGTGCACGTAGCGGTGCACGGTCTGGTTGAGAAAAATATCGCTGAGGTACTCGTGCGCTTCGGGCGTGTCGTGCGCGTGTACGTAGAGCATCAACGGCACCAGCCACAGCGCCAGCGCCAGCGCAAAGGCGAAGCCGCCGCCCAGCCAGGTCAGCACGCCGCCCGTGTTTGGCGTCAGTCCGTTCCAGCGCAGCCGGACGGCCAGCAGCCAGGGCAAGACCAGCAGGAAGGCCAGAATGCCCACGCCCTTGGTGATGACCCCGAGCCCCGCCGCAAAGCAGCCCAGCCATAGAGCGCGACGATCCGGGCCAAGCAGAAAGTGGCGCAGCAGACCGACATTGGCGAGGGTGAGGAAAAACGTAACGGTCGGGTCGATCTGCCCGCGCTTGGCCTGAAACACGAACTGCACGGTGCATAACAAGCCCAGTGCCGCCCACAGTCCCGCTCGATGTCCCCAAAGGCGCCGCCCCAGGTCGTAGATCAACCACAGCGTGCCCAGCGAACTCAGCAGCGAGGGCAGCAGGAACGCGATCTGCCAGTTGCCGGTAAGCACGTACGACAGCGACTGCATCGCCATGAACGTCGGCGGCTTATCGGAATACCAGTCCGTACCCCGGTGGGGAATGAGCCAATTACCCGAGGCCACCATTTGATGGGCCACCAGGGCGAAGCGCGGTTCGTCCGAGGGCGTGGGCGTGCGCATGCCGATGCCTGCCGCCAACAGCAGCAGGGCACCCAGCATCAGTAGCCATCGTTCGATGGATTGGCGGCGCGGAGAGAGGTCGTTGGGGGAGGGCGTCGCCATCCAGGCTTCAGTCACGATGCGCTTCCACCATCAATGCGATAGCCGCAGTTGGCCCAGGCTGTGCGGTAAGTGGAGGGCAATGTCGTCATCCGCAGTCAAGATAGGTGCGGATGTTACCGGGAGTGCACTGTGTCCGAGCAGGTCGGGAAAGTCGCGGATGATGCGGGCGGCCACCTCGCCGGGCGAGAGATCGCAGGTGGAGAGCGCGCGGCTGCCCAGGCCGTAAGGCGCGTAAACCGACGAGTCGGTGACGCAGAACAGGCCCACCGTGGGCACCTTGGAGGCGACCGCAAGATGCATGACGCCGCAATCCGCGCTGATGATCAGGTCCATGCCGGCCATGACCGCGCCCATGCGGCGGATATCCGACGAGTAATAGCCAGGCCACGCTTCGCCCAGCATGGAATGGCCGTGCATGGGGATGAGTTCAATGATGCTGGCGGCAGGGCTCATCGCCTTGAAGGCATCGATAAAGGCGTTCCACCAGTCATTGGCGTAGCGTTTGGCACCCGTCGCGTTGGCGAAGATGCCCACCACCGGTGGCGTCACCGACTGCTGGGAAGCGGATAGCAAGTTGGCGATCGCCTGCCGGCCTTTGCTGCACTCGGTGTCGGTCAGTCGCATGTCCAGCGATGGATAGGCCTCGCTGTCCGGCTCGCCCTGCTGTACGCCCCAGCGCAGCAGGTTGATGGGCCGTTGCGCCATGTGGTCGCGCGCTACCGCGCAGGGTGCCGCATGGGTAAGCCCCGAATGCGCTGGTTCATCGCTGAAGCCGAGCTTGAAACGTCCCTTGAGAAAACGGGTGAGCGCGCGACTGAAGCCCGAGCCCAGGCAAGGATCGATGATCAAGTCATAGTGGGTCTTGCGCACTTTATGCAGCAAGCCAAGGAACGGCACCGGATGCTTGAATCCGCGCTTGGGCAGGCAATACACATGCTTGACGCTGAAGAAGCTGGCAAACACCTCTTCGGCGATATCGCCTTCGGAAATGATGTCGATTTCCGCGCCGCGAAACAGCCGCTCAAGTTCGCTGATCAGCGGCGTCAGTAAAATGGTGTTGCCCAGCCGATGATTCGGCCGGCACACAAGGATGCGATAAATTCCCTTTCGCGGTACGGGCTCCTGCCCAGATGTGACGATGGTTTCGTTCAAGCGACACCGCGCTGCCAATGACTTGGCATGGAGTTGACCCTGCGCCCCCGTGCTAACGTGTTTTTAATAACGTTAGTCCCAGGCCCCCCGCAGGCTTGGTGAGTATCCTAGCCTAGACTTTCACTAAGCTTATACGCGGTATTTTGCGGGACTCTTTCGGCTAAGCCTGTGCATGCAAACTACTTGTCACGGCATATGCGAACGAGTTGCATATGCGTGTCTGGAGCCATCCCGCGCGGGTGCCGGGGATACCCAATGACCGCAACCTGCGCCTGGTGCGACCGATGCCTTTACGTTGGCGTTTGGCACCGCGCCGGGCCGCCTTAGATCAGTGCCGGGCCTCGCGTCAGGACGCAAGGCGCGCAGGCGTGGCATGAAACTCATGGGGGTATTCGGTGTGCAACTGGTCGTGCAGCTCGGCTGGCGACAGCGCCACGTAGTCGCGCCCGATCTCGCCCGTAAAGCCAATCGTTTCAGGGTTGCCCACGGCCTCGCGCAGCATGCCAAGAAACTGCGGCGGAGCAACCAGGAACAGTCGTTGAAATTGCCGCTGATCGTGTGCCGCGCTGAGCACATCCACCAGCGCAGAGGCGAATTGCCGGGCGTTCTTGGTACGGCGGGAGGTGTGGGGCTCTATGGCGTGTCGTCCTGGCCCCAGGCTGTCATGGGTGCGCGGCAGTGGTTGATCGCGACCACCCGCCTGCGCCGAGCCGCGCAGCTCGGGGTTGGTATAGCAGGCCACTTCCACGAGGGCGCTATCGCGCTCAGCAGCGCAAAACAGGCGCGCGCGTGCGGCGTCGCTGACCAGAATCCAGCAGATTGCCATGGGGTACCTCCAATTCGTCGATGGAATCGACGATGGCGACGCTAGAGCTGCAAGGTGTGTATGACCTGGGTGTTGTCGGCCGTGTCTACGGCACGATGGAAGCCCAGGTAGCTGGCCAGGTCCCGCATGCCTTCGTTGCTCGCGGAATCCATCGACACCATGCGCTTGAAACCCTGTCGACGTGCGTAGTCGATCAAGTGCCGCATCAGCAGTACGCCCAGGCCACGGTTCTGCCACTCGTCGGCCACGGTCACCGCGCACTCGCACATTTTGTCTTCCAGCGTGGCGCTATAGCGGCTCACGCCAATCTCCTGCAGCACACCGTTGTCATGCACCAGCGCAATGAATGCCATGCGTTGCTGGTAGTCCACGTCCATCAGTTGATCGATCTGCGCCTGACTGGTCAATCGGAAGTCACCCAGGAAACGGTAGCGGCGTGACCGATGCGAGAGCCCGTTCACAAAGGCAAGTTCGCGTTCGCGGTCAGCCTCCCGGAGAGGGCGGATCAGTACGGGCGTGCCGTCGCGCAGGGCCTCGATCCAGTGGTCACCGGCGAGAACCTCGGGAAACGCAGCAAAGTCCTTCGCATGAAGGGAGTTGGTTTCATTGGTCATGGCGACTTCTCTGTTCCGTTGACAAGGCAGCGGGCCAAGTCATTTCACGTCCAGCACGCGGCGGCGGTGTTGACCACGGTCAATAACGCCGTGTGTCGGTTAGGGCGGGCACACCAGAACGGGGGTGTTGGTGTGTGACAGTACCGATTGGGCTTGGCTGCCCAGCAGTACGCGCGCCAGGCCGCCGCGCGCGTGCGTACCCATTACAATGAGGTCGCAGTCGTAGGTGTGTGCCGCCTGCACGATGGCATCCCAAGGTTCGCCGGCCTGCGAGCGTCGACACGTGCAAGGCACGCCAGCCGCGTCCGCGGCTTGCTGGACGCCGTCGAGGCAGATATCCATGGCTGCGCCGACGTCGCTGGATCGGCGTCCGTGCGTGTCCCACACATAGGATTCGGCGCGCTCCGGAAGAATCACCGACAACGCCGTCAATGAGGCGCGGCAAGCGTGCGCCAATGCAATGGCCGCTTCGGCGGCGCGACGCGACGGCTCGGAGTCATCGATCGGAACCAGGATATGCTTGAACATGTGGCGGGCTCTCGCGGGACTGGCATCGAGCGCGGAAGATGCATTCGCTCTTTGCGTGTGTATGGATAGTGCCGCCGATGTCGATGCGCCCCATTGATGGGTGTCAACGCCGGCGCGCGTCAGGCGGCCGAAGAATGCGCGGCGGGATGGGGCCGGTGGTCTATCGCATCGATGGCCTCGGCCAGGCTGCCGCTGATATCGATGCGCGCGTATGGGCAGTCGATGCTGTTGGTAGTGACGATGCGCACCGCGCCCGCCGCCAGGATGCGCTCCCGCGCGGTCGCGCCTAACAAGCCGTGTACCGCTACGCAGAGGGGCGGGTGCAGGCCCAGGCGTGCCAACTGGTGGGTGCACTCGGTCATGGTGTGCCCACTGGAGATGATGTCGTCCACCAGGACCGGCGTACGGTGCTTGCAGAGGGCCCCGACCTCGTTCGGCAGTCTGACGGTGACGTGAGCATCGTCGTTGCGCTGCTTGCTGGCGATCGCCACGGGCACTCTGATCAGGTGGGCGATCTGTGTGGCCCATTGCCGGCTTTCTTCGTCCGGCCCGATGATGACGGGGTCGCGCACATGGTTACTGATCCATGCCGCTATGGCGGGTGCGGCCGAGGCGACGAAGCCATGCCGCAGCCCGGCTTCAGCGAGCGAGGCGTGCCGATGCAAATGAGGTTCAATGGTAATCACCGTGTCGAAGTGCGCATCCAGCAGGCCCGCAAGAATGCGCGAGGACACCGCCTCGCCCGGATGAAAACGCACGTCCTGGCGCATATAGGCCAGGTAGGGCGCCACCAGTATCACGCGTACGGCACCGAGTTCGTGCAAGGTGTCCGCGGCCATCAATAGCGGCAGCAGCTTGGGGTCGGGGTGGTTGAGCGTGCAGACCAGCAGCGCCTCGGCGTCCGGCTCCGGTTCCGCCACGGTGACCAGCGATTCGCCGTCGGGAAAGCGATGCACCATCAATGGCCGTCGCTCCCAGTTTCCGCGCAGGGCAAGCAAGTCTGCGAAATCCTCGTTGCCGGGCAGGGCGTAGATGAGGCGTTTCACGTTGCGCGGACTCACGGGGAGCCGCTATCGCCGGCTTCGCGCACGCTTTGCATGGCGACCAGGCGATCCTTCAATGACGGCTCCACCACCAGCACCTCCGTCAGTTGCTGAAGCAACTGGGTCAGCGCTACCAGCGCGTCGTCGGCGGTAACGATGCCCACCAGCCGGCCTGCAGGGTCCGCGACAGGCAGGCGGCGCAGGCCGCTGCCATGCATGATGTCCACGATCTCGGTGAGGGTGGCGTCGTGCGAACACAGCACCGGCGGGCAGGACATCACCGAGCCGACACGGGTGCTTCCGGCATCGGCGGCCTCCGCCACTGCAAGGCGACTGATATCGCGATCGGTGATGATGCCAATGGGTAGCAGGTTGGGCTCATTCGCGCGTACAACCACCAGGCAGCCGGCCATGTGTTGTTCCAGCAACAGCGCCGCGGCGCGAAGCGATTGTTCCGGGCTGACGACCACAACCCGCGAGGTGGCAATGTCGATGGCGCGCACGGCGATGTTCCTGCAGGAGCGTACGGCTTCAGCCTAGGGGGCGCGCACAGGGCGCTGTTGAGCCAAGTCAACAAATGATCGCGGCGCATGATTCAAGACGGGACCAGCGCAGCGACAGCTACGCGATCAGGCATGCCGCGTCGCCGATGGATCAGGGACACACCAATACCGGCAGGTGACCGTGCAGCAATACCCGATGCGTAACGCTGCCAAGCAGGTGGTGACTTACGCCATGACGGCCACGCGCACCCATCACGATAAGATCGCAACCGCGTGCCTTGGCCATATCGATGATGGCCTCGTAGGGCTGGCTCGCGTAGCGGTATTCGCTGGCGAACGAAACGCCAACCACGTCGGCGGCCTGCGCAATGCTCGCGAGATAGCGTTCTGCGTGCTCGCTCATGGCGAGATCATAATCCCGTTGCGGCGTACCGAGCACCTCGATGAGGTAGGAAAGCGAGGCGTAGGGCGGGGCTGCATGGAAGGCCAGCACCCTGGCACCCAGCGCGCGAGCCAGTTCGATGCCGACGGAGGCGGCGCGCTCGGCATGCGCTGAACCATCGATAGCCAGCAGGATGTACTGATACATCGCCACGCCTCTTTACGTCATCGGCGCGTCAGGGTCGTCGCCAGTCCACGAACATGCTGATAAGCAACAACACCACGCTGATGCCGCACAGCCATTCGATGCTGGCAATGGCACCCTTGCCCCAGTCATGCACCAACGCCAGCGCGCTGGCGGCAGCCAGTACTATCAAGACCGACGACATCATGGAGAAAGCAAAGCGCTTGGGAGGCTTCTGCTTGGGGAAGGGCATAACCGGTGACATGGCGATACTCCCGCGCATTGATGGAGTCATTTTGAGCTTAGTCCGCGTGGCGTCTTGCGCATTGATCCCAGTCAACTCGGCGAGGTCTGCGCGGCGCACCGGAGCACGTCGTGGCAGTATCGTGCCATCTGCAGATCTTCCTGCGAGGTCATCACCGCGACCGCGCACGCGGAGTCGCTTGTGCTAATGCGCATCTCGCCCGTTGCGTTACGAGCGGCATGGATCCGGATGCCCAGCCACTCCAGGTGCGCGCTGATCTCCGCGCGTGAGATGGCATCGTGTTCGCCGATGCCGCCCGTGAACACCAGCATGTCCAAGCCCTGCAGCGCGCTGGTCATGGCCGCGATATGGCGAGCAACGGAGTAAGCGAACATATGCATGGCCAGGCGGGCGTCTGCATGCGTGGGCGCGGCCGCGCGCAGTACGCGCATGTCGCCGCTGAGACCGGAGACGCCGAGCAGGCCCGATTGATGGTCGGTGAGTGTTTCCAGCCGGTCTGCATCCTGGCCGTGCTCGCGCGCCAGGTAGATGAGCACGCCAGGATCGATATCGCCACAACGCGTGGCCATCATCACGCCGCCACCCGGGCTGAAACCCATGCTGTTGTCGATGGAGCGGCCCGCCTGCACGGCGGTGACACTTGCGCCATGTCCCAAGTGTGCAATCACCAGCCGCGCAGGCGGCTTGCCCAACTGATAGAGGATGGAGGCGCAGGAAAGCCCATGAAAGCCATAGCGTCGAACGCCTACATCGCGCCAGCGACGCGCAATGGGCAAGGTCTGAGCCACCTCGGGCATGTCGGCGTGAAACGCTGTGTCCAGGCAGGCAATCTGAGGCAACGTGGAGAAATAGCGTTGAGCGAAGCGCACGCCGGCCAGCGCGGCAGGCGTATGCAGGGGCGCCATCGACGTTGCGGCCTGGATTTGGCCAAGCACGTGGTCGTCGATCAGCGCATGCCCGCGCAGCGAGGCCCCGCCATGCACGATGCGGTGCGCCACGGCGTTCGGCCACGGCAGCGCATGGGTATCGAACAAGGCCTGCAATCGCGTGCAGGCGTATGCGTGATCCGGAATCGGCACGACCTCGTCGAGCATGCGCTCAACGCCGGTCCAGCGTGCCTGGAATCGACTTTCGTTGCTGCCCAGCGCGTCGGCCGAGCCCAGGCATATCGCATGGGCCGAGCCGCCAGCTGTTACGTCGAAAAGCCCGAACTTCAGTGATGATGAGCCGGCATTGAGGGTCAGTACACGCATCGCTCAGGCACCCTCGGTAGCAGCAAGGGACGATGTGGATACTGGCGGTAGGTTGGCACGACCGGCCAAAGCGGAGCGGACGTCCGTGGCGCTGCGCGCCGACTGCAATCCCTGGCATCGGCCCGGCGCTCGCTGAAGGCGTGCATGTCGCTGCGGCGCATCGGGGAGGGCAGTCATGGATGGTATCCGCGTAACGGTATGGTCATCCAACCTATCCGCCTGGCCGGGAGCGTTGTTGATTGGCGTCAACCGCGTGCTTTGGAGATGGGCTGGTCATCCAGAGAGCCAGCCTGTCAGCCCAGCGAGCAGGCGTATTGATGTACTCATGCTTTGCTTGCGACGCCTCGCCTTGACGGAATCAGGGGCATGGCGCGGGGATGTTGTCGGGCGAAGCGGAGGTTGCCACGCCGTTACTTGTGTCGAACGGATAAAGAATTGGCTCATCGATCCACATCTGCATGGCGGCACGCAGGTCCATCTGGGCATCGACGGTGGCCGCGGCGCCCAAGGTCAGTGCTGCCAATTGCCGGGGTACCACACCCTGGCGGCGCAGCACTTCCATGGCATAGCCAAGCGAGTCGGCGGCGTGCGCGCGAGCGCCATCGGCCATGGTCTTCAGGCGTCCGGTGGATGAGAGGGGGTCGACCGCATCGGCCACGTTATTGGCCAGCAACGCCAGTTGCCGTTGCGAAGTGATGGCGGTGAGGCGGGTGTGGCGCAGCCCGACGCGGGCGGCCTCCGTCGCCATCTCGGGCGAGATTTCTCGCAGCTTGTATGCCTGGGCCGGTAGTTGGGTGAGATCCCACTGCGCCCCGCGCTCGTGAGCCAGGCGCAGACTGCCGCGAAGGCAGCCCATCGCGAGGTGTCGCGCGGCCCGGTGAGCCGCTTTGCGGCCGTTGGCGCTTTCGTAGCGAAGGCCCAACAACAACAACGCATCGGCCAGGCCGATCATGCCGATCCGTAAGCTCGCGCCCGCGGGTGCCGGGCGCTGTGTCGCCAGGAGCGCGGCATTGTCCAGTGCCAGTACGGCCAATTCGGCGGTGGCCTCCAGGCCCGGCAGGTCGAAGGAAGCGTCCTCGGTGCCGGGGTCGGTCACCAGCGCGGCGAGATTGATCGAGGCAACCAGGTCGCGATCCGGCCAAGCAGGTGCATCCGTCCCGGCGGTGCGCAACAGTCGCTCGTCGAAAAGCAGCCGCCACGTGCCCTGGGCGTCAACAAGGCGCTGCTCGAACTGTCCCACGGGCTCGGGCCACGCGCTGCGGGCCAGCGCCCTGGCTACGCGTGCCCACGTGTCCTGGATGGACCGGTCACGCAGGTCATTGTGGTGACGCCAACGGAACCAGGCATCCCATGCCTCCACAGCGGCAAGATCAATGAAGGCTGGCGAGCTATTCATAAGTGGCGTGATCACATCCGTGATACGCACGGAGTATTCCGTGCCCGTGAAGGCACGCGTTGAGTTGCATCAATAACCCGCCATGCGCACATGCCTGTTACGCACCGTTACAAACTGTTTCGGCCAGGAAGTCAGGGTGTGACACGTCGGCCATACCTTCAACCCGTAAGCGAAATGTCGCGATCAACGGGGTATCGCCATGAGCACGCACCGGGAAACCACGATGGCTTTTCCTTCCGCCGTTACACGTCTCAAGCGCGACGAGGACGAGGCGATGCCGATGCTGGATATCGACGAGCTCCAGCGTCACGTGCCGATTTTTCGGCACAAGCTCGCCGCCGGGCAGTCGCTGTACCACGCGGGCCAGCCGTTCAAGTCGCTCTATCTTGTCCATGCCGGCTTTCTCAAGCTGATCGAACTGGCCGACGACGGTCGCGATCAGGTTACGGGCTTTCGTGGCAAAGGGGATTTCCTCGGCGTCGAGTCGATCGGCCTGAGCAGTTACGCCTCGGGCGCGGTGTCGCTGGAAAGCGGAGAGACCTGGGAATTGCCGTATCCCGCCATCCTTCAGGCTTGCCATGCGATGCCCGGGTTGCAGGGCCGACTTACCGCCGCGCTGGCGCGTGAAATTCGCGCCGACCATGCCTGGATGCTTGCCATCGGCACCTTGAACGCGGAGCAGCGGGTGGCGAGTTTCCTGATCGACGAGGCGCGTCGCTATGCGCGCATGGGCTTCAGTCCGCGCCACTTCATACTGCGCATGCGTCGCGCCGATATGGCCAGCTTTCTTGCGCTTACCAACGAAACGGTGTGCCGGGTGATGACCAAGCTGCATGAGATGCGCTTGATCGATGTGGCGCGTCGCGAGGTGCAGGTGCTGGACGATGGCGCCCTGCGCGCGCTGGCTGGACTGGCCGCCTGAGCGCGGCCGTCAACCGGGTGCGTGGCTCGCTTCCAGCGCATGATGAATGGCGCGGGCCAGCCCTTCCTTGCGGTAGGGCTTGGGCAGCAACGCGAACCGCTTGAGCGCGGTGCCGTCCATATCGGACGAAATGCGTTCGTAGCCGGAAGTGAGCAGCACGGGCAGGTGCGGATGCTGCCGGCGCGCCGATTCGGCCAGGTCGACTCCCGTCATGCCGCGTCCCAATACGATGTCGGAGAACAACAGGTCGATATCCGGCCTTTCGCCGAGCATGCGCAAGGCCTCCTCGGCACCGCCAGCCTCCAGCGTGGCGTAGCCCAGCGAACGCAAGAAGCGTACCGCCAGATGGCGCACTTCCGGCTCATCCTCGACGACCAGGATGGTTTCATGGCCCACGCGCAGCATGGGTGCGGCCTCACTCTCAGGCTCGCTGGGCGAAGACGCCGTCGCCGGAAAAAACAGCTCCACCACCGTGCCGTAGCCAAGCTGGCTATCAATGGTCATGTAGCCGCCCGACTGCCTCATGAAGCCATACACCATGCTCAGGCCAAGGCCGCTGCCTTTGCCCGCATCCTTGGTCGTGAAGAAGGGCTCCAGTGCATGTGCGAGCACCTCGGGCGACATGCCAAGGCCGGTATCCTGGATTCGGAAAACCACCTGCGCGCGGCGCTCCGCGTCGACGCTCTCGCTTGCCTCCTCCCCGCGCACGGTAATATCGAGCCGGCCTCCGCGCGGCATCGCATCGCGTGCATTCACGGCCAGGTTGACCAAGGCGGCGTCGAACTCGGAAGGGTCCACATCGATTGCCGGCAACGCATCCGGGCAGGTGGCGGAGACCACGATACGCTCACCCAGCGTGGTTCCAAGCATCTCGCGCAACTCCGCCAGCAACTGGGTCGGTCGCGTGGGGCGCGGCGACAGCGGGCGGCGGCTGGCGAAGGAGAGCAGCTTGCTGGTGAGCCCGGCGCAGCGATCCGTAGCGCGGCTGGCGCTCTCCAATGCTTCGCGCGTCAGTGCATCGTCCGGCGCCGTGGCATCGAGCAGCTGCAGGTTGCCGGAGATAACGGTGAGCATGTTGTTGAAGTCGTGCGCAATGCCGCCGGTGAGCTGGCCGATGGCATCCAGTCGCTGTGCGTGAGCCAGTTGCTCCTCGCTGCGGCTGCGCTGCACGGCGGCGGCCAGCATATTGGCCACCGATTGCAGGAAGTGCATTTTGTCGTGGTCGAAGCTGCCTTCCTCGCGCGCCAGCACCAGCAGCAGGCCCATCGATTCGCGGCGATCGGGCAGGGGCACCAGGGCGGCATCCTTGAACAGGCCATCCACCAGTGCGGCGCGGGTGCACGCAAATTCGGGCGGCATGCCCTCGATGCCGGTGCCACCAAACTCCAGGCGCTGGGCATCGGCACCCCAGCGGCTCTCCACGAGATCCTTGCATACGATCTTTTGGACGGCGCGCGCGATGCCGGTGGAGGCGCGGCACTTCCAGCCGCCGCCGTGCACATCTCGGAAAAGGATCGCCGCCGCGCCAACGTTCAGCGCCGTGGCGATTAGCGATGGCATGTTGTCCACCGCCATCTCGTAGCTGGGCGACTCCAGCAATAGCCGGCTCACCTGGCCTGCCGCCGCGTCGTAGCGGGCGCGCACCAATGCCTGACGCGCGCGCTGCGTTTCCGAAATGTCACGTATCGAGGCGGCAAACAGTACGTCGCCACCGGTGCGGATGGGGCTTAGTCCAATCTCCACGGGAAAGGGGCTGCCGTCGCGACGCACGCCAGTCAACTCGTAGCCGGCGCCCATGGGGCGCACGCGTGGACTGCCCATGTACTGGGCGCGGTGCGATTGATGGGCCAGGCGCACGCGCTCGGGCAGCAGTACCTCGATGGGCTGCCCCAGCAATTCGTGCCGGCCATAGCCGAACATGATCTCGGCCTGCGGATTGGTCAGCACGATCTGGCCCTCGTGATCGACCACGATCATCGCGTCGGGCGCGGTATTGAATAGCGCCTCGAACAGGTCAGGCTGGATATCCGGTGCGGGCTCGGCGTTCATTCGCGGTGTACCCGCTCGGTCAGCATGTATCCGGAGCCCCGGATGGCCTTGAGCATGCTGGGGCGCGAGGCGTCCCGCTCAATCTTGCGCCGCAACCGCCCGATCTGCACATCGATGGCCCGATCGAACGGGCCGGCATCCCGGCCGTGGATGCGCGCCATGATGTCATTACGGGAGAGCACGCGATTGGGGTGCTCAAGGAACAACTTCAGCAGCTCGTACTCACCGGTGGTAAGCGGCACCTCTTCACCCTGCGCATCGCGCAGCACATGCGAGGCGATATCCATGCGATAGCCGGCAAATACCAGTACCGCATGATGGTTTCCCGGGGCCGGCTCGGCGGGCGTGCCACGCCCGGCGCGACGCAGCACGCTGCGGATGCGTGCCAGCAGCTCGCGCAACTCGAACGGCTTGGTCACATAGTCATCGGCGCCCAGCTCCAGCCCGACCACGCGATCCACCGACTCGCCACGCCCCGAAACGATGATTACCGGCCCGTGCCAGTGGCTGTGCAGATAACGGGTGAGTTCCAGCCCATCCTCGCCGGGCAGGCCCAGGTCGAGCAGGATCAGGTCGATCGGGCTCGCCTTGAGCGCCTCGCGCAGCTGGGCGCCGTTGCCGGCAGCGCTGACGACGTAGCCCTGGGTGCCCAGATAGCGCTTGACCAGGGCGGCGACTTCTTCATCGTCGTCCACCACCAGGATGTGTGGCGATGCAGGCGACGTCTTGGCAAGCTCGGTTACGGACACAGGGTCACCCGCATAGGCTTACAGGGAGTACGTCGCAAACCGGTCAGCGGCCGGGAGAGTGAGCGAAAAGATACATCGCTTGGGGCGACTTGAACATCGGGCGCCCCAGTGGCGCAGCGGGTGCCGCAGGGGCGGCCCGGCCGGCGCGGGATGGTTTTGGCGAACGGTGACGATGGGCCATCGCCAGCGCCGGTGCCCACCTTGTATCGGCGGTCCGTATTGGCAGCCGTTGCCCATGTCGCCGATACGTTCCGGCACGGGAGTGCGCTGCTCAGCCGGCAACGTGCCCAGGCGGTCCTGCGTAACAGGTCCAGCGCCTCATGCGTTGCGCTAATGTCCTGCGAAACGTCACGGCATCCACTGGCCGCCATTCACATCGAAGGTGGCGCCGGTGATGAAGCCGGCCTGGTCGCACGCCAACAGCGACACCAGTTGTGCCACATCTTGCGGCTGCCCAAGCCGCCCCACCGGGATGCCGGCTACGATGCCCTTGAGCACCTCGGCGGGCACCGCTTGCACCATGCCTGTTTCGCAGTAGCCGGGAGCGACGGTATTCACTGTGATGCCCTTGGGCGCGCTCTCCAGTGCCAGCGCGCGCGTGAAGCCGAGCACACCCGCTTTGGAGGCTGCGTAGTTGCACTGGCCAACCTGTCCTTTGCGGCCGTTGATCGAGCTGATGTTCACGATGCGCCCATAGCCTCGCTCGCGCATGCCCTGGATTACGCAGCGACACATGTTGAACAGCGAGTCGAGATTGGTGTGCATCACCTCCTGCCACTGCTGTTCGGTCATGCGATGAAGCATGGCGTCCCGCGTAATGCCTGCGTTGTTGACCAGGATGTCGATCGCACCCAGGTCGCGTTCCACCTGGGCGACACCCTTTTCGCAGGCGGCCAAGGTCGATACATCCCAGGCGTAAACCGGTATGTCCGTTTCCTGCTGAAAGGAATCGGCGGCCTCACGATGGCCCCGATAGACCGCCGCAACCCGGTGCCCGTGATCCCGCAAGGATAGGGCGATGGCGCGTCCCAGGCCCCTTGTTCCGCCCGTAACGATGGCTACCCGACTCATGCCGATCTCCCGTCGATGCGGCCATAAGGCGCCGTCGGCGTGCGCGGGCTATTGATGCCGATCAAGGATTGCGCGCAAACACCGGTGCCAGCGGTCATCCGGGGTTGGACATTGATCGACGTCAAATCCTCGCTCGCCTCGCCCGGGATACTGGCGTGGACCGAGGAGGGCGCCTTTATGAAAGTTTGCGATGCCATGAGCCGCCACGTGCAGGCCGTTCGACCTGGTGATTCCATCGCTGCGGCCATGGCGGCCATGCTGAAGGGTGGTTTCAGCGGCGCGCCGGTGGTGGATGACAACGGTGCACTGGTGGGCATGATTACGGAGGGAGACCTGCTGCACCGGGCCGAAACCGGTACCGACCGGCACCGCGCGCCGTGGCTGGAGTTCATCCTCGGCCCCGGACGCGTGGCGCGCGAGTTCATTGCCGCTAACGGACGTACCGTGCGCGAGTTGATGACTCCGGACGTGGTGGCGGTCGATGCCCAGTCGCCCTTGATCAACGCGGTGACATTGATGGAGAAACACCGTATCAAGCGCCTGCCGGTGCTACAGCAAGGCCGGCTTGCGGGCATGCTCAGCCGCGCCGACCTGATGCGAGCGATATTGCGTGCCATGCCGCAAGCCGCTGATGCGGCGGGCGAGAGTGATGCCTGCATCGAACAGCGCATCCAGCGGGCACTCGTTTCGCAATCCTGGGCGCCGCGGGGTACCACGCAAATCGTGGTTCGACAGGGCATAGCCGAACTGCAGGGCGTGGTCACCGAGGACGCGGTTCGGGCGGCACTCCACGTGCTGGTGGAAAACGTGCCGGGCGTACGCGCCGTGAAAGATAGACTCACCACCATCGAGCCGATGAGTGGCTGCATTGCCCGCGCTGCTCCCGACGACACCGGCGATTCGACATGATGTCGCCGCACGTCCAGCCGCGGACCGCCATGCCCGATGAGGATGCCCGCCTGCTCCGGCAGCCGTTGACCCACGATGCGCTGCTTCGCCTGGATGCGTACTGGCGCGCCGCCAACTATCTATCCGTGGGGCAGATCTATCTGCGGGACAACCCTTTGTTGCGACGCCCGCTGACCCTGGCGCACATCAAGCCCATGCTGCTTGGCCACTGGGGTACCACGCCTGGCCAGAACTTTATCTACGCGCACCTCAATCGGGTCATCCGTGCCTACGACCTCGACATGATCTATCTGTCCGGCCCTGGGCACGGCGGCGCGGCGGTGGTGAGCCACGCTTATCTGGAGGGGACGTACAGCGAGATTTATCCCAACATCGGGCAGGACGAGGAAGGCCTGCGACGGCTATTCATGCAGTTCTCGTTTCCCGGCGGCATCCCCAGTCATGCCTCGCCCGAATGCCCTGGCTCCATCCATGAAGGTGGCGAGCTCGGCTATTCGCTCAGCCACGCCTTCGGCGCGGCATTGGATAACCCCGCGCTGATCGCTGCCTGCGTGATCGGCGATGGCGAAGCGGAGACCGGCGCGCTGGCGACGGCCTGGCACTCCAACAAGTTTCTCGATCCGGTGGGCGACGGCGCGGTGCTGCCGATCCTGCACCTCAATGGTTACAAGATTGCCAACCCTGCCGTGCTCGCGCGCATCAGCGCCGAAGAACTGGAGCAATTGCTGCGTGGCTATGGCTGGTCACCCCTCCTCGTAGAGGGTGATGAGCCGATGGCGATGCACCAGGCCATGGCCGCCGCGCTGGACGAGGCTGTCGAGCGGATTCTCGCCATCCAACTGCAGGCCCGCCATGGTGGCGAAGCCACGCGTCCGCGCTGGCCGATGATTGTGCTGCGCAGCCCCAAGGGCTGGACGGGTCCCCAGTATGTGGACGGCAAGGCAAACGAGGGAACGTTCCGCGCCCATCAAGTGCCGCTGCCGGTATCGGCCAGTGCGCCGCCGGAACACTTGCAGCAGTTGGAGGCATGGTTGCGTAGCTATCGCCCCGAAGACCTGTTCGACGAACAGGGCCGATTGATACCGGACCTGCGCGCGATGGCGCCTACCGGTGATCGGCGCATGAGCGCCAATCCGCACGCCAACGGCGGCGTTCTCATGCGCGATCTGCGCATGCCGGACTTTCGCGCTTACGCATGCCCCGTGCCGTCGCCCGGCAGTCCAGGGATAGGTGACACCCATGTACTTGGGCGATTCTTGCGTGACGTGACGCGGGAGAATGCGGCGCAACGCAATTTCCGCATCGTTGGTCCGGACGAGACCATCTCCAACGGCCTGGAGGCCGTATTGGAAGTGACGCCACGGCAATGGGAGGCCACATGCCTGCCCGGTGACGAATCGCTGGCCACGCAGGGGCGCGTACTGGAGATGCTCAGCGAGCACCAGTGCCAGGGCTGGCTGGAAGGGTATCTGCTGACTGGCCGCCATGGCGTGTTCAACTGCTATGAGGCGTTCATCCATATCGTCGACTCGATGTTCAACCAGCACGCCAAGTGGTTGAAGGTCTGCGCGTCATTACCGTGGCGCCGCCCCATTGCTTCGTTGAACTATCTGCTGTCGTCGCATGTATGGCGCCAGGATCACAACGGCTTCTCGCATCAAGATCCGGGGTTCATCGACCATGTGATGAACAAGAAGGCCGACGTGGTAAGGGTGTACCTGCCACCGGATGCCAACTGCCTGCTCTCAGTGATGGATCACTGCCTGCGCAGCAGGAACTACGTGAATGTGGTGGTGGCGGGCAAGCACCCGGCGCCGCAATGGCTGGATATGGATGCCGCGGTAAAGCATTGCAGCGAAGGCATCGGTATCTGGTCCTGGGCCAGCAACGACCAGGAGGCTATCGCCCCCGACATCGTCATGGCTTGTGCGGGCGATGTGCCGACCCTGGAAACGCTGGCCGCGGTGAAGATCCTGCGCCAGCACCTGCCAGGCTTGCATATACGTGTGATCAATGTGGTGGACCTGGCGCGACTGGAACCGCCAAGTCGACACGCGCATGGCCTCAGTGACCAAGCATTCGACAGGTTGTTCACGCGTGACCGGCCGGTGGTATTCGCCTTCCACGGCTATCCGGCGCTGGTGCACAAGCTCACGTATCGTCGCGCGAACCATCGCAATTTCCATGTGCATGGCTACAAGGAGGAGGGCACCATCACTACGCCGTTCGACATGACCGTGCTCAATGAGCTGGATCGCTACCACCTTGCCATGGACGCGGTCGACCTGCTGCCGCAAACCGGCGCGCCAGGTACGTACCTGCGGCAACGGCTCGCCGAGAAGCTGATCGAGCACCGGCACTACATCAATACGCACGGGCAGGACATGCCCGAAATCGCCAGCTGGCAATGGCGCGCGCCGACGCGGTGAGGGTCAACGGCTTGAACTACGACACGGAAGGGGCCGCCGGGCGACGGGCGGACCAGCGGGCGCGTGCATAGAATGCCAGCCCGACACCGATCAGAAAGCCTGAGCCGCCCACCACCTTGCATAAGAACAAGATGGTGTTGCCGTGCTCGGGCGGGATCATCGAGGTAATGATCGCGGTGATGACCACCGCAAAGCCGGAAAGCCCGGCCAGCCAGACCAGCAGCATGCGCCCTCCCCAGGGGAGAGCGGCCGCCCGTGAGCGCAGCAAGGGATACGCCAGCAGGATATAAGTCAGGGGCAACAGCGACATCACGGCCGTCATGTCGATCAGGATGATGTAAGCCTCATGGATGCTTGCGCCCGACAGCGCCGCCACCAACATCAGCGAAGTCAGCACGCCTTGCACCAAGAGCGCGATATGTGGCGTACCGAAGCGCGGATGCAGTCGACCGAGCATCGCGGGAAGAAAACGATCCACGCCGACCACAAAGGGAAGGCGCGCGGTGCCCGTGACCCACGCGGCGATGGCACCGATGGTGCCGATGGTGACCAAGGCCGCCGTCAGCGCGCCGAACCAAGGCAGGCCCATGCGTGCACCAATGGCCGATAGTGCCTGCGGGATGCCGCTGATGATGTCGATGGTGGAGGTGGGCAGGGCGACCAGCAGCGCGGCCGTACCCATGATGTAGATCGCGGCGATGACGGCGCAGGAAATAAGTGTCGCGCGCGGAATCCGGCGCTCCGGGTCGCAGATCTCCCCGCCCATGATCGGGCCAAGCTCCAGGCCCTGGAACGCCAGGGCGATCGTCACCAGCGTGGCATAGGTGGAGAGCCTGCCGAAGTCAGGCACCCAGCTGCGCGTTATCAAGGCCGATGCTCCGTCAAAGCGATAGGCCGCCCAGGCACCGGCCAGCAGGATGATCGCCGCCGCACTCCACGTCGCGATGCCGCCGATGTTCTGCAGCCACTTGGCGCGCTCCAGCCCAAGAATGCCCAGCAGGGTCGCCAACCACAGCACCACCAGGCAATAGCCGAGGTTGTAGCCGGCATCGCTGGCCAGATGCACGTTCTGCTCGCCCCCGACATGCAGAAAGATGCCGGCACTGAACAGGAGTGCCGTGGGGAAATAGGCGAGATTGGAGACCCAATACGTCCAGCCGGCGATAAAGCCATGCACGTCGCCAAAAGCCGCCTTGGTCCAGAGGTAGAGGCCGCCTTGCCCCGGGATGCGCGCGCTGAGGTCCAGTACAGCCAGCGCCAGCGGAATGAAGAACCCGATCAGTCCAAGCACCCATAGCGCGATGCTGGATGGCCCGACTTGCGCCGCGATGGAGAGCCAGCGCAATGCAACGATGGCCGCGATATTGAACAGCACTAGATCCCAGGTGCCCAGTACTCGACGCAACCTGGGCATTTCGTTTGGCGACGTGGTGCTCATGCGGCGCGAATCTCCTGGCGTGGGGCGAATCCAACAACAGCAGACGGGCGGCTCGGCACAAGGCCCGGCGACGCCCGGTGACGGCGTTCAGGAGATGCGGCGGGTGTCCGCGGCCGATGTGCCAATGCGACGCAGTGGCAGCCCGGCCATCAGGTTGCGCTCTATCTGCTCCAGCGTCACGCCCTTGGTCTCGGGCACCAGCCAGATGGTGAGCACGATAAAGACCAGGTTGAGCCCGGCATACAGCCAGAACGTGGCCGCATTGCCGATGCCATGCAGCAGCGAGAGGAACGTGGCGCCGACCACCATGTTGGCGATCCAGTTGGTGAACGTGGAGCAGCCGATGCCGAAATCGCGTCCCTTGAGTGGCTGCACCTCCGAGCACAGCGTCCAGATCAGCGGGCCGGCCGACATGGCGAAGCCCACGATAAACACCAGCAACATCACGACGGTGAACAGTTGCTCGGCGTGCGTGGTCATGCCCACGTGCATCATGGTGCCGACCACGCCCAGGCCCAGCGACATCACCGCGAAGCCGGCATAGAGAATGGGCTTGCGGCCAAGCTTGTCCACCAGGCCAATGGCAATGAACGTAGCCAGCACATTGGTAAGCCCCACCATGGCGGTAAACCACAATTGCGCCTGCTGGTCGTAGCCGATGTTTTCGAAGATGCGCGGTGCGTAATACATCACCACATTCATGCCGGTGAACTGCTGCATCAATTGAAGCAGCACGCCCAGGCCGACCGAGCGGCGGAAGTTGCGGTTCTCCAGGAACAGGTGCCAGCCCCGCTGAGGCGTGCCGAGCTGCTCGGCGATATCGGCCATCTCCCGCTCCACCAGGGCATCCTCGCCGCGAAGGCGGCGCAGCACCTCGCGCGCATCCTGCGTGCGGCCGCGCATCATCAGCCAGCGTGGACTATCGGGTAGCAGGAACAGGCCCAGCAGGAACAGCGCGCCGGGAATGGCGATGACACCGAGCATCCAGCGCCAGTTGCCGCTGTAGCTGAAGGCGGTGTCGGACAGAAAGGCGACCAGGATGCCAATGGTAATCATCAGCTGGTAGAGCGAAATCATCGCGCCGCGAATCTTCTCCGGTGCCACTTCGGCCAGATATAGCGGCGCGGTGAAGGTGGCGATGCCGATCGCCAGGCCGAGCACGAAGCGCGCCAGCACCAGCACCTGCGCCGAGGCCGCGCCCCCGCACAGCAGCGAGCCGGCAACAAACAGGACCGCGCCCAGAATCAACGAGCGCTTGCGTCCGAGCAAGGACGACATCCACGACGCGCCCAGTGCGCCCACGGCGGCGCCCAGCATCATGGAGCTCACGATCCACTCGATCACCTGATCGGAGATCTGGAACTCCTTCTGTATGAACGGGGTGGCTCCAGCAATCACGCCGATGTCCAGGCCAAACATCAAGCCGGCCAGGGCCGCGAGGATGCACGTGAAGACCGCGGCAGTGCGGGCGAGATGGAGCGGAGATGTCGCAACAGCATTCATCGGGCGAATCCTACGGACGGTGGATAGCGACGGTATGGGACGAAAGCACCTTAGACGGGTGCCCCGCCGAAACGGGGTTCGGGTAAGCCGGGTGTGGATACGGTGGAATGGAACAGCGCGCCGGCCAACGGGTCGGCCGCCAACTCGTCCGCGCTCAACCCATCGCGAGCGCTGGTGACATAGAGCGTGTCCAGCCGGGGGCCACCCAAGGCTGGGCGCGTGGGCTGGTAGGCAGGCACATGCAGTGTTTGCAGCACGGTGCCGTTCGGTGCGTAGCGCACCACGCGCGCCAAGCCCCATTGCGCATTCCAGAGCGCGCCGGTGGCATCGACGCAGGAGCCATCGGGCTCGCCAGCGGCATCATTCAACTCGACAAAGGTGCGAAAACCGTGAAGCGTGTCGCCGTAGTCGCAGCAATCGATGCGGCGCGCCAGCGAATCGCAGTAGTACATGACGTCGCCCCGTGGGCTGAAGGCGATGCTGTTGCTGATCGCCACCGAGGGCAGCGGCAGGGGCTCCAGGCTGAGGTCCGTATTGAGGCGCCAGAAGCCGCCCTCGGTCCGCTTGGGGCCGGAAATTGGCTCGTGCAGGGTGCCGAACACAAAGCGTCCCTGGCGATCGCATGCGCCATCGTTGCAGCGCGTGGGCTGGCCCGGCTCGACCTCGTGCAGGCTACGCAGTGTGCCGTCGCTGAGACGAAAGAAGGCCAATCGGGAGGCCAGGGCGAGCAGCAGCCAGCCCTCTTGCGCGCACAGCGCAAACGACGCCAATCGCTCCGGCAGGGTCCATTGCTCGCGGCGATCGCTCGACGGGTGCCAGCGGAATAGTTGGCAACGCTGGATGTCCGTCCAGTACAGCGCCTGGGCGCGATCGCACCACACCACGCCTTCGCCCAGCACATTGGCAGCGTTCAGCGCGACCTGCATGCTATGTGGCGCCGCCTTGCTCATACCCAGCCGCCGTCCACGATGAAATCCTGGCCGGTGCACATGCGGCTGTCGTCGGCCGCCAGAAACAACGCGGCCCGTGCCAGATCGTCCGCCTGCAGCAGCCCCGGCATGCATTGCACGCGTTCAATTTCGCGGCGACCGTCATCATCCAGCCACAGTCGCGCCTGTTTCTCGGTAATCACCCAGCCCGGCACAAGGCAATTGATGCGGATGCGCTGCTTGCCCAGTTCGCGCGCCATGCCGTTGACGAAGCCTTGGATCGCCGCCTTGGCCATGGCATACAGCGGGTATCCACCGTTTTTCTTCATCCAGCCGGTAGAGCCCAGGCAGATGATGGAGCCGCCGCCCAATTGCTGCATATCCGCGATAACCGCCTGCGTGGCGAAAATCTGGTGACGCAAGTTAACCGCCACGTTGCGCTCAAAGGCACCGGCGTCTACGTCGGCCAGTGCATGACGGGCATCGTTGGCGGCGTTGTTGACCAAGACGCCGATCAGGCCGATGTGTTGCCTGGCCAGGGTCACCGCGGTCTGCAGGGCATCCACATCGGTGACATCGCAGTGCAGGTAGCGGGGAGGGTGGGGCGCATCGGCCAGTGCTTTACACAAGGCCGCCGCAGCGACGTCGTCCACGTCGAGAAAGGCGACGCGTGCGCCTTGCCGGGCAAACTGTTCGACAAAGGCCGCACCGATACCGCTGGCGCCGCCGGTAATCAGCACGCTACGACCAGCCAGGCTGGGATAAATGGCAAAAGCAGACATCGGTGGACTCCCCTCAAGCGACAACGCGTAACGCCCCTGTTTACCACTCGGCCACGCTGCCGTCGTCGTGTCGCCATAGCGGATTGCGCCAACGATGCCCCACGCGTGCGCGTTCGGTCACGTAATCCTGGTTGATCTCCACGCCCAGGCCGGGGCCGCCGGGAATGGCGACGTAGCCGTCTTCGTAGGCAAACACGCTGCGCTCGGTGACGTAGTCGAGCAGGTCGTTGGAGGTGTTGTAGTGGATGCCCAGCCCTTGCTCCTGGATAAAGGCGTTGTGGCACACCGCATCCAATTGCAGGTTGGCTGCCAGCGCAATGGGGCCCAGCGGGCAATGCAGCGCCAGCGCCACGTCGTAAGCCTCCGCCATGGCCGCGATCTTGCGGGTTTCCGTGATGCCGCCGGCGTGCGAAGGATCGGGCTGGATGATGTCCACGCCACCGATGCCTAGCACGCGCTTGAAGTCGTAACGCGTATACAGGCGCTCGCCGAGCGCAATGGGCGCGGGCGCAATGCTGGCCAGCTCCGGAATGGCGTCCAGATGCTCCGATAGCACCGGCTCCTCGATGAACATGAGCTTGTACGGCGCCAGTTCGCGCATCAACACCTTGGCCATCGGCTTGTGCACGCGACCGTGGAAATCCACGCCCAGGCCGATATCCGGGCCTACCGCCTCGCGCACTGCCTGCACGTTCTCCAGTACGCGCGCAACCTTCGCGTGGCTGTCGACGAAGTGCATTTCCTCAGTACCGTTCATCTTCACCGCCGTGAAGCCACGCTCCACCGCGGCCTTGGCCGCGAGTGCGGTGTCGGCCGGGCGGTCGCCGCCAATCCACGAATACACGCGAATGCGATCGCGCACCGGCCCACCCAGCAGCTCGTGCACCGGTACGCCCAGGTGCTTACCCTTGATGTCCCATAGCGCCTGATCAATGCCGGCGATGGCGCTCATCAGGATCGGGCCGCCACGGTAGAAGCCGCCGCGATACATCACGTTCCAAAGGTCCTCGACGCGGCGAGGGTCCTTGCCGATCAGGTAATCGGAGAGCTCCTCCACCGCGGCCGCCACCGTATGCGCGCGACCTTCCACAATGGGTTCACCCCAGCCGCAAATGCCGGCATCGGTATCGATGCGCAGGAACAGCCAGCGCGGCGGCACCAGAAAAGTGGTGAGGCGGGTGATCTTCATGCACGGTGTTCCTTTGAAGGTTTGGATAGTGCCGCCCAGGCGCTGGCGAAGGCGCGGGCACGCAGCGCCACTTCATCGATCGCCAGCCCGGGGGCGTACAGGGCGGAGCCGATGCCGAAGCCACGCGCGCCGGCGGCGTGCCAGGTCGCCATGTCCCCGGGCGCGATGCCGCCCACCGGCAGCACCGGCACCTGCGCCGGCAGTACGGCGCGCCAGGCCTTGAGGCCTTCGGGCGAAACCTGTTGGGCAGGGAAGAGCTTGAGCCCATCGGCGCCCGCGGCGATGGCGCTGAAGGCCTCGGTGGGCGTGGCGACGCCGGGCGTGCACAGCATGCCCGCTTGCTTGGCGGCGCGGATGACTGCCGTATCGGCGTGCGGCATCACCACCAGGCGCCCGCCCGCCGCGGCCATCTCGTCCACCTGGGATGGACTCATGACGGTGCCGGCGCCGACCAGATAGCCATCGCCGAGCGTGTCGGCAAGGATGCGGATGCTCTCGTACGGTTGCGGCGAATTGAGCGGCACTTCGATAAGGCGAAAGCCCGCCTGGGCGAGCACACCGCCTACAACGGCCGCCTCGTGGGGGCGAATACCGCGCAGAATGGCAATGAGCGGCAGCGGGTCGAGCCAGGTATTCAGCACGTGGGCGCACTCCCGGGCGCTTTGTGCCCGTCGCAGGAGATGAGGCCGGCGCGGCAGGCGATCTGCCATAGGCCGTGTGCCGCGGCATCTGCCGCAGCACGCGTGAGCGTGCGCTCAAAACAGCGCGCGGCGCGTTGATAGCGTTCGCAGAGTTCCGGCTCGCCGATGAGTTGCAGCGACTCGCCCGGCAACTCGCGCAGCACGGTCAGCTGGGAGCGCAGCTCTTCGCCGATCAATAAGCCCGACAGGTAGTCCGGCACTTCATCCGGCGAAAGCGACCCATCGAGCATCAAGGCGCGCGCGGTAAACAGGCGACTGAGTGCGCCCTGCGATCCACTATCGCGCGCCGCACATACGCCACGCTCGAACGCCTGGGTGCTGGAGACGCCATCCGACACGCCTGTACCCAGTATCGATTGATGGCGGAGCAACGCATAGAGCTCGCCGGTCATGGCCGTGTGGAATGCGGTGATGCAGCCATCCTGCACGCTGACCCATTTGCTGTGAGTGCCGGGAAGAATCCAGATGGAATGCGCGGCGCGATCGGGCTGCTGGCTCAATGCGCCGAGCACTTGCGTTTCCTCGCCGCGCATCACATCCGGCGCCTGCGCATCGTGCACACCCGGAACGATATGCACCGGTGCGCCATCGGCGGCCTGAAGCGTACCTAGTCCGGCACTGAGGCGATCGAGGTCGGCCGGGAGTGCGGCATAGGGCACTTCCAGCCAGCCATGGCGACTGCCCACCATGCCGCAGGCAAGGCGCGAAAGCGCAGGCCATCCCGCGGTGATCTGACTCAGTGCGGCGTCAAAGCCGCCGGCTGGCAGCTGCCGCACACCCCAGGGTTCGCTTCGCTGATCGACCACCCCGCCGTGCTCGTCGAAGCGATACGCGCGAAGCCGCGTGGTACCCCAATCCAGTCCGATCAGGCCGCTCATGCGCAGGCCTCGCCGTGGCTTGCCCGCATCATGGTGTGCGCTCCTTCCACACCAATGCCTGTGCCGGTGCAAGCGGGAGTTGGCCATGGACCAACTGCGCGCCGGCCGGCAGCGCCGCCTGGAACGGGGCCGTGTTGTAGTTGACCATGAAGTAGTAACCGCCGCGCCACTCCAGGAACACGCCGGTGGGCAGGTCTTCGATGGCGACACCCGCGCGCTGGTACACGCTGCGCACTACCTCGCGCTCAAGGGCGCCGTCATCGGTGGAGACGCCGATCATGGTCACCGTGCCCTTGCCGAGCTTGCGCGTGGTCGCCGCAGCCTTGCCGGCGTAGTAATGATCCGCATACGTGGCGAGCACTTCGGTGCCTGGGCGCGGGGAGAGGATGTCCGCCCAGCGATGCCATTCGTG
The DNA here is from genome assembly GCF_016428975.1 of Dyella sp. ASV21. Lineage (GTDB taxonomy): Bacteria > Pseudomonadota > Gammaproteobacteria > Xanthomonadales > Rhodanobacteraceae > Dyella. Next base: position 7,417 of record NZ_JAELTT010000019.1, on the reverse strand, counting down.
CTGCTTGCCGCTCGCGGCCACGGCGGCCTTGGCACTGGCGGGGAGCATGTCGAAGCCATCCACGTCATCGCCAATCAAGTCGAGGATAGGGGCAGCCCATGGCCCCTCATGGAAATGGCCCAGGGCATTCTTCTGCCCGGAGCGGCTGGTCAAAATGAGATGACCACCTTGCTCTACGTAATGGCGCCACTTCTGCACCAGGACATCGCTCACCATCTGGTAGGCCGGTGCAATCAGGAACGGATAGCGGCTGAAGTCATCGCTCTCCGCAATGAAGTCCATCGGCGCGCCCGTGCTCTTGACCGCCAGCGTATAGCCGTTGCGATAGGACCAGCTATTCCACAGGCTGGTCTGTGGCTGGATTTCCAGGTCCCAGAAGACGTCGTGATTCCACAGATAGCCCGTGCTGCGCGCGGCCAGTGCCGCCGGCAACCTGGCATGTGCATCGAGATGCGGCTCCAGCGCCTGGATTTCGTGCATGGTGTCCACGAACTCACGGCCAGTGCGCGACGGGGTTATGCCATCCGTGCCGACGATACCTTCGTGATACATCTCGCTGCCGCGCAGCGGGTGGCGGTAGCGGTAGGTGCTCAGCAGCGAGGCGCCCGAGGCAAAGGCGTGCCAGATCCACATGCCGACCGCGCCGGGCTCGGGCTGCGGATTGATCTCGCCCCAGTTCACCTGGCCCGGCTGCAGTTCCATTACGCCGAACGTACCAGTGATGGGTCGGTAGTACGCTGCCGCCTCCATCAGATTGGCGGGTTTGCCGATGGCGTAACTGTCGCCGCCCAGTACGTTGGCGCCGGCCACCGGGTAGAGCGTGAAGGTGGTGAAATCCATGCCGTGGCTGCGGCGCGGATCGGTGGCCGTGGTCACGTTGGTGTAGTTGGTGGTTACCCACTGTTGCGGCGCGGCGTACTTCTTGATGACGGCCGCCTGGCCATCCAGAAAGCGCGCAGTGGTGTCGGCCTGGAAGCGCGCCAGATCCACCAGGGCATGCGGACTGAGCTTGTCTTCCGCGGCCAGCGTGGCGTTGGGCAGCAGCACCTGGTTGAAGTGGGTATAACGGGTGCTCCAGAACGAGCCGCCCCATGCGGCGTTCATCGCCTCGATGGTGCCGTACTTGTCTTTCAGCCATTGCTGGAAGGCGAGGCGGGCACTGTCGCTGTAGTCGGAAAAACTGCCCGGTTCATTGTCTATCTGCCAGCCCCACACGCGGCGATCGTGCCCGTAGTGCTCGGCCATTGCGGTCACCAAGCGCGTCACGAAATCCCGATAGCGTGGATTGGACAGCGACACCTCGGCCCGGATGCCGTGTTCATGGCGCTGGCCGTGATCGTCAACGCGATACACCTCCGGGTAGTGCTCGCCCATCCAGGCCGGCGGCGCGGCCGAGGGCGTGCCGAGAATGACGCGCAGCCCGGCCTTGTCGGCAAGATCAATGGCCTGGTCCAGCCAGGTGAAGTCGAAGCGGCCTTCCTCCGGCTCCAGGTACGTCCAGCTGAACTCGGCCATGTGCGTGAAGCCAAACCCGAGCTTGGCGATGCCGTTGAAGTCGCGTTGCCATTGTTCGCGCGGCCATTGCTCCGGGTAGTAGAACACCCCAAAGCTCATCGCTTCGCGCTGATGCAAAAGGGCGGCTCCTTGCGGCCGCCCGGCATCGCGATGCGCGGTCTGAGCCGGGTCGGCCCAGGCGCTGGCGATCAGCATGGCAGTGGTCAGGGCGGTGACAAGCAAGGGCCGAAACATGAGCGAGCCTCTAGTCCGATTCAATTGTCAAATTATACTACTATTAGGTTGCCCGCAATGCTTGGAGCCGTGAGCGAACCGATGGATAAACTCTCCCCCGAAGCTGCATCGACACTCGCCAAACGCCACTGGCACATCGAGGGCAGCGTCAGCGCATTGCCGTCCTATGCCGACCAGAACTTTCGTATTCGCGCAGCGCAGGGCGACTACGTACTCAAGGTAGCGCACCCCGACTGGTCGCGTCCGGACATTGAGCTGGAGAACCTGGCCATGATGGCGCTCGCCGAGCGCGAGCCATTGCTGGGCTGCCCGCGCGTGCAGCTCACCGACGGCGGCGAGCACCTGTTGTCGCTGACATGGAGCGGCCGCCCTCAATGGGTGCGCATGCTCAGCTATGTTCCCGGCGACACTTATGCGGAGGCCATCGAAACTCTGTCGCAAGCGCATCGCCCTGCGCTGCACGAAAGCCTTGGCCGCGCGGTGGGGCGCCTCACGCGTGGCCTGCGGACCTTCCAGCATCCCGCGGCGGAGCGGAAGCACGACTGGAACCTGATGCGGCTTCCAGCGCTGCTGGATGAGGTCCCCCATATTCATGACGATCGGCTGCGCGACCTGGTGCGCTCACACGCAAGGATGTTCTGCCTGAGCCTTGGGTCGTGGCGCGCCGAGCTTCCCGTCACCGTGCTGCACAACGACGCCAACGACCTCAACGTGATCGTGGTCGACCAGCCGGGCATCGGCAAGCAAGTGGGTGCCGTGATCGACTTTGGCGACATGTGCACCAGCTTCCGCCTGGCCGACCTCGCCATCGCCTGCACTTATGCCATGCAGCACGAGGCTGATCCGGTAGCCTGTGCGCAGCGCATCGTGGCCGGTTACCTTGCCGAGCAGCCGCTGAGGCGCGCGGAGCTCGAGCGCCTGCATGCCTTCATTCTTGCGCGGCTGTGCCACAGCATTCTCATGGCGACGCGCACGCACCGGGCGCAACCGGACAACCCCTTCGTAATGGTCTCCCAGCAGGGCGTGCAGCGCTTGCTACGCCACCTGGCCGCCATCGAACATAACGCCATCGTGCGCCCCTTCCTGGAAGCAACCCATGACTGATGCCCGCTCCCCCGGCGCGCCGCGTGACCCCGCCGTACTCGCCGTCCCCGTGCGCGACAGCAGCGAAATCCTTCGCCTGCGCAAGGAGCACCTCAACCCGACGTTGAGCGTGTCCTATCGCGAGCCACTGAAGATCGTCCGCGGCGAAGGCGTGTGGCTGTATGACCCGCATGGGCAGGCATATCTGGACATGGTGAACAACGTCTGCCACGTGGGGCATTGCCATCCGCGCGTGGTGCGGGCGGGGCAGGAGCAGATGGCGCGCCTCAACACCAATACGCGCTACCTGCACGACAACATCGTGGAATACGCACTGCGGCTCACCGCCACTTTGCCCGCGCCGCTGTCGGTGCTGTTCCTCACCAACTCCGGCACCGAGGCCAATGACCTCGCGCTGCGCCTGGCACGGGCGCACACCCAGGCCCGGGGCGTTGCCGTGATTGACCATGCCTACCACGGCCACTCACCTTCGATGATCGAGCTGAGCCCCTACAAGTTCAACGGCAAGGGCGGCAGTGGCGTCAGTCGCCATGTCGGCGTACTGCCCATGCCTGATACCTATCGCGGCCCGATTGGCGCAAGCGCGGAAGCGGGGCGGCAATACGGACGCGCCGTATCGCCCGTGATCGAGGCACTACGCGCCAGGGGCGAGCCGCTCGGCGCGTTCTATGGGGAATCGCTGCTTGGCTGCGGCGGCCAGATCGTGCTGCCCGATGGCTACCTTGCCGAGGTCTATGCCGCGGTGCGCGCCGCGGGCGGGCTGTGCGTGGCCGATGAGGTACAGGTGGGCTTCGGGCGGGCCGGCGAACAGTTCTGGGCATTCGAATGCCAGGGGGTGGTGCCGGACATCGTGACGCTGGGCAAGCCCATCGGCAATGGCCATCCCATGGGCGCGGTTGTCACAACGCCCGACATTGCCGCGAGCTTTGTTACGGGCATGGAGTATTTCAATACGTTTGCCGGCAACCCGGTCTCCTGCGCCATCGCGCTGACCGTGCTCGACGTGATCGCCGAGGAGCGCCTGCAGGACAACGCGCAGCGCGTGGGTAGCTTCCTGATGGATGGGCTGCGCGAACTGCAGCGGCGCCACGAATGGATCGGCGACGTGCGTGGCCGCGGCTTGTTTATCGGGGCCGAGTGCGTGCGCGATCGCGACAGCAAGGCACCCGATGCTCCGCGCGCCAAGGCCGTGGTCGAGGCGATGAAGGCTCGCCATGTACTGCTATCCACGGACGGGCCGGATGACAACGTGCTGAAGATCAAGCCGCCCATCGTCTTCAGCCGGGCTCATGCTGAAGAATTCCTGGGCAAGCTGGACGAGGTGGTGCGCCAGCTGTAGCGGCCGTCGCCGCAGGCGAGATCAGCGCGCCTTGCGCGTGCTCTTCTTGCGGCGCTTTGCCAGGTTGGCGCGTGAGTCGGCAATCATTGCCTGCATGGTCTTGCGCGCCACTTCCGGCTGATTGCGCCGGATCGCGTCCAGCACCTTGTGGTGCTGGGGCAGGGAGTATTTGAAGTCGCCCGCCGTCTGCGCCGACAGCACGAAGAACATGCCAAGCACGCTCTCGATCACCGAGAACAACGAGATCATCAATTCGTTGCCGGTGGCATGCAGAACAGCGTTGTGGAAGCTGAGATCGGCCACGGCCCATTCACCGGAATCCTTGGCGGCTTCCATCTTGCGGTAGGCGGCGTCGATCTTGGCGAGCTGTGCGGCGCTGCGGCGCTGTGCGGCCGTAGCGGCCGCCGCCGGCTCAATCAGTTCGCGCATCTCCACCAGTTTTTCGATGAAGTCATCCGTGGGCATGGTGGCGCAGCGCCAGGAGAGCACATCGGCATCCAACTGGCTCCAGGCATCCATCGGACGCACGCGCGTGCCGGTCTTGGGGCGAGATTCGATCAGTCCCTTGGCGGACAGCACCTTGAGTGCCTCGCGCAGGGCATTGCGGCTTACCTGCATGCTTTCGGCAAGCGTGTCCTCGCGGGGCAGCACATCGCCAGGCTTCAGCTCACCACCCACAATCCTCGTGCCCAGCTCACGCACCACCTGGCCGTGCAAACTGCGTGCATCCGTCGCTTTCATGCTGAACTTTTCTCCACAGAGCGTGACGCCCGCCGCGGGTTACGCCGATGCGCACCACAGGCCCGCCACTTGGCGCAAACGCCACCGCATGCTGCGGTGCAACGCTAGCGGGAATTTATCATACAAATGCAACAAGCGACGTTCGCGTCCGGCGTCGCAGAACCGCATGCAGCCCAGCGCGGCGTCGACCTGGGAGCGCCTTCTCCTGGCCATGCGTGGGCTGTCGGGCAGCAATGCCAGGCGCCTGCATTCATCCACCACGCATGCTGCGGCGCGTCACCCGGCGCGCTCGCGTCGACCGCCATGCAACGCAGATGACGACACGTGGGGCGTTGGCCGTAACCGCGCCGACTGGCGTCATACCGTTACTTTTGACGTATCGTACTATGGTAGGACAAATAGAAAAATATGCGCTAGGATGCCAACCCACCACGTGGCGGCTCGCGCAGCACGCGCCATGGACCGGGGCGAAACGCGCCGGCACCCAGGCGGAGAGGGCGGCGCACGACCGTGAGAAAAGCGACGACATCAAGAACGCAACGTTCATATGTTCCGGGGAGGAACTTTCGAAATGAAAGGTTGGAAGCAGATCGATAAGCGCGCGCTGGCCACGGCGATCAGCGCGGTGCTCATGACCGGTGCGCTGCACGCCCAGGACGCATCCACGCCGACCCAGCAAACGCAGAGCCCGCCGGCCAAGACGCAGGCGTCGGGCGATCCGCGCCAGTCGTCCTCGGCATCGGCCAACAAGACCGTGCAAAGCCTCGACCAGGTGGTGGTCACCGGTAACGCGACCGCCGGCGGCATCAAGAAGATCGATGCCAGCTACTCCATCACCACCGCCACGCTGCAGCAGATCAAGGAACTCAATCCGGTCAGCGTGGCCGATCTGCTCAAGATCTCGCCGGGTATCTACCCGGAATCCTCGGGTGGCCAGACCGGCGCCAACATCGAAGTGGCCGGCTTTCCTTCCGATAGCGGCGCGCCCTTCGTCACCCTGCAGCTCAACGGCTCGCCCCTGTTCCCCAAGTGGGATTACTTCACCGACGCCATGGTGCGCCTGGATGACACCATCGACCGCCTCGAAGCAGTGCAAGGGGGCACCTCGGTGCTCTATGGCAACGGCCAGCCGGGCTTGATCGCCAACTTTATCCTGCGCGAAGGAAGCAGCACGCCCACCGGCGACATTGGCGTGACCTATGGCTCGGAAGGCATGGTGCGCGTCGACGGTTTCTATGGCTTCCCGATCGGCAAGGACAGCGGCTGGTACGGCAGCATCGGCGGCTTCTGGCGCAAATCCGATGGCGTGCGCGATCCGCAGTTCGCCGCCGACAAGGGTGGCCAGCTCACCGCCACGCTGAGCCACGACCTCGAACATGGTTCGTTGATGTTTTACGCGCGTGAGCTGAAGGACAAGAACCAGTTCGTTACGGATACGCCCATTCTCAATCCCGCCCCGGGCCGCTTCTCCGAATATCCGGGGTTTAGCCCGCTCACGGGCACGTTCGGCAGCAACGCCAACCGCTACCAGTTCCTTGAGCTTGCCCCGTGCTACACCGCCGGCTGTTCGCCTTCCGGGCAGAACATCGACATGGCGAATGGGCAGGGCGGTGACGTGCACATGCTCGGCGCCAACCTGGATCTGGCGTTCGACAATGGCTGGTCGCTATCCGACAAGTTGCTGCTGGTCGCGGGCGACATGGACACCACGGCATTCTTCAGCACCGGCGACAATCCGACCACGCTGTCCAGTTTCATCAGCGGCGCGGCCGCCTCGTTTGGCCTGCCGAACAACCTGACCGCCACGGCCACGTACCGCAATGGCCAGCCGGCCAACATGAACGAGAACGTTACCGTTCAGAACCCCGAATACATCCACAAAAAGATCCAGTCAGCCAGCAATGAGTTCCGCCTGAGCAAGGAAATCTTCGAAGGCAACACGCTCACCTTCGGCAACTACACCGCGGTGTACTCCGAACACCACCTTGAAGAAGACGGCCTGAACATGTTGCTGCAGGCCAAGAACAACCCGAACCCCATCGTGGTGAATCTGTCGGACGGCACGCACAACTACGCACTCACCGACTCCCAGGGTCTGTTCTGGAACAACCAGCCGCAATCGTGGATGGCCTTCAATGAGAAATGGCACGCCACCACCACGGCGTTCTACCTGGCGGACGAGTGGAATGTCGGCAAATGGCGCTTCGACGGCGGCGCTCGCATGCAGCATGACGATATCGGTGGCTGGTTCCAGAACACCGCCTCGGGTGACCTGGATAACAACCCGTACACCTGTCTCTTATACACATCTCCGAGCCCACGAGACCCGTGACCGAATCTCGGTTTCCGGCTTGTGGGTGTAAAAAGGGGGGGGGGGGGGGGGGGGGGGGGGGGGGGGGGGGGGGGGGGGGGGGGGGGGGGGGGGGGGGGGGGGGGGGGGGGGGGGGGGGGGGGGGGGGGGGGGGGGGGGGGGGGGGGGGGGGG
>NZ_JAELTT010000188.1 GCF_016428975.1 Dyella sp. ASV21 | reverse complement strand
CCCCCCCCCCCCCCCCCCCCCCCCCCCCCCCCCCCCCCCCCCATTCTTACCGACCCCGCGACCACCGAGATCTACACCCGAACGTTGTCGTCGGCAGCGTCAGATGTGTATAAGAGACAGGCGCGGCCAGCACCTGGCGGCCGCCAGCGACCACGCGGGCGATGTCAGCGCGGTGCTGCCGATTCATCTCTACGATCGCAGCTCGCGCGGCGCGATTGCCTACATTGGCCTGGCCGGCCTTAAGGTCATGGCTGTCTCTTATACACATCTCCGAGCCCACGAGACCCGTGACCGAATCGCGTGTTACGTCTGGTGGTGGAAAAAGGGGGGGGGGGGGGGGGGGGGGGGGGGGGGGGGGGGGGGGGGGGGGGGGGGGGGGGGGGGGGGGGGGGGGGGGGGGGGGGG
>NZ_JAELTT010000187.1 GCF_016428975.1 Dyella sp. ASV21 | reverse complement strand
CCCCCCCCCCCCCCCCCCCCCCCCCCCCCCCCCCCCCCCCCCCCCCCCCCCCCCCCCCCCCCCCCCCCCCCCCCCCCCCCCCCCTTTTTCACCCACAAGCCGGAATCCGAGATTCGGTCACGGGTCTCGTGGGCTCGGAGATGTGTATAAGAGACAGGCTTCGTTGTCGCCGGTGATCACTTTCACTTCAACGCCGTGGTGATGAAGCGCGGCAATCGCCGTACCGGCCGTGTCCTTCGGCGCGATGGACGTGCTGTGCACGGACAAGACCGGCACGCTCACGCTGGACAAGATCGTGCTGGAGCGCCATCTGGACCTGTTTGGCGAAGAGTCGGACGAGGCGCTGGAGTTCCTGTCTCTTATACACATCTGACGCTGCCGACGACAACGTTCGGGTGTAGATCTCGG
>NZ_JAELTT010000186.1 GCF_016428975.1 Dyella sp. ASV21 | reverse complement strand
CCCCCCCCCCCCCCCCCCCCCCCCCCCCCCCCCCCCCCCCCCCCCCCCCTTTTTCACCCCCCCGCCCCCCCCCCCCCCCCCCCCCCCCCCCCCCCCCCCCCCCCCCTCCGCATCCGCGCCCCCGGTTAGCGGCAGGCCGACCACCAGGGTGTCCGGCAGCCATTCCTGGCGAAGGGCGTCCAGCCGCGACCAGTCCGGGTCACCATCGCGAACGGCAATGGCGGCCAGGCCGCGCGCGCTTCCGGTAAAGCCTGTCTCTTATACACATCTCCGAGCCCACGAGACCCGTGACCGAATCTCGGTTGGCGGGGGGTGGGTGGGAATGGGGGGGGGGGGGGGGGGGGGGGGGGGGGGGGGGGGGGGGGGGGGGGGGGGGGGGGGGGGGGGGGGGGGGGGGGGGGGGGGGGGGGGGGG
>NZ_JAELTT010000185.1 GCF_016428975.1 Dyella sp. ASV21 | reverse complement strand
CCCCCCCCCCCCCCCCCCCCCCCCCCCCCCCCCCCCCCCCCCCCCCCCCCCCCCCCCCCCCCCCCCCCCCCCCCCCCCCCCCCCCCCCCCCACTCACTGATCCGGCGACCCCCGAGATCTACACCCGAACGTTGTCGTCGGCAGCGTCAGATGTGTATAAGAGACAGGCGGTCGCTTGGGAGCGTGCCATGCGTGTGCTCGATTGTCCTTGGTTGCGGTGGCACGGCGCGTCCGAGGCGTCGCTCCATCTCCTTGCGAAGGATTTTCATCTCGGCATAGCAACGATTGCATGAGTCCCTGTCTCTTATACACATCTCATCTCCCACCCCACCCTGTCTCTTATACACATCTCCGAGCCCACGAGACCCGTGACCGAATCTCCCGGCTTGTGGGTGAAAAAAGGGGGGGGGGGGGGGGG
>NZ_JAELTT010000184.1 GCF_016428975.1 Dyella sp. ASV21 | reverse complement strand
CCCCCCCCCCCCCCCTTTTCTCATCATCCCGCGCCCCCCGACAACTACACCCGAACGTTGTCGTCGGCAGCGTCAGATGTGTATAAGAGACAGCCTGCGCAAACTGTTTCCCGACCTCAAGCTGGATATCCTGGAGAACGCCGCCCGCTTCTCGCCACCGGGCGAGGCCGTGCGCGTGGTGGATGCGGCGACGATTTCGGCGGCATCGGTCCAGTCGCGATTGAGCTTGAGCGTGCCATGACCCAGGCGCGCTGTCTCTTATACACATCTCCGAGCCCACGAGACCCGTGACCGAATCTCGGTTTCCGTCTTGGGGGTGAAAAAAGGGGGGGGGGGGGGGGGGGGGGGGGGGGGGGGGGGGGGGGGGGGGGGGGGGGGGGGGGGGGGGGGGGGGGGGGGGGGGGGGGGGGGGGGGGGG
>NZ_JAELTT010000018.1 GCF_016428975.1 Dyella sp. ASV21 | reverse complement strand
ATTACATCGAGGTTTTCTACAACCGGCAACGCCGACATGGACATCTTGGCGGCCTTGCGCCAATGATGTTCGAGGCGGCCAACTCAAAATCCGGCAGCTAACCGTCTACGAAAGCGGGGGCGTACCAATCGATGGCGTTTCAATTTGCCCAACGGCGTGAGGACGGTGGCGGTGACTGGCGATCTGGTCAGTGACGATGCGGACGTGGTACGCCGCTGGGCCGTGACCGGGCGCGGCATTGTGTACAAATCGCGCATCGATCTCCTACCGGACATAAAGGCGGGGCGCCTGCTGGAGCTATTTCCCGCCGCCTATGGTGAGTCCGTTCCGTTGAACTTGGTCTGCGCTCACCGATCTCTAGTGACACCAGCAGTCCAGCTACTGTGCGATCACTTGCGAGTTCGCTGCAGCGACATGATTGAAGGCATATGAGCCTCTTTCGGATCTCGGTATGACGCGGCGGGTATAGCTTCAGGGCCACGTAGACCCGCCAACTACGGGTCTTACCGAATCCCTCGGGCCGAAGGGCTTGATCGAAAAGCAGGCCAAAACCGTGGCCCGGGTTGTCCTTCAGAGGCACCCCGTTTCTAGTTTCAACGTGTCCGAAAATCGGAACGACCTCAGAACGGCGCGCGGCACGAAATCGTCCAGTCTTAAAAAATAAAAACCCCCGACAAATCGGGGGTTTATGAGCCAAGGCCGTACAAAGACGGTCTAAGGTATGTCCTAGAACGGAATATCGTCGTCGTCGAAGCTGTTGTTCTGCACCGGCGCCGGGGCCGACTGGCGCTGCTGGTTGCCGTAGTTGTCGCCGCCGCGCGACTGACCGCCGCTGTAGCTACCGCCACCACCGCCGCCACTCTGGCGCTGCTGACCGCCGCCACCGCCCTGTGCGCGCTGGAAGCCACCGCCGCCGCCACCACCACCGCCCATGCCGCCTTCGGAGCCGCCGCCGAGCATCTGCATTTCGTTGGCGATGATATCGGTGCTGAAGCGCTCCACACCGTCTTTGTCGGTGTACTTGTCGGTGCGCAGCGAGCCTTCGATGTACACCTGGCGGCCCTTCTTGAGGTACTCGCCTGCAATTTCAGCAAGGCGGCCGAACAGCTTTACGCGGTGCCACTCGGTGCGTTCCTGCTTTTCGCCGCTCTGCTTGTCGGTCCAGTTCTCGGAGGTGGCAATGCGCAGGCTGGTGATGGCCGTGCCGTTGCCGGTGTAGCGGGTTTCGGGGTCCGCGCCGAGGTTGCCGACGATGATGACTTTATTGATACCGCGTGCCATGGATGGATGTCCTTTTGTGAGCCGGTGCTGCGTTCTTGGGCAGTCAGCACCGGAATGGTGGAACCGGAGGCCATCATACCCGTGGGCCATGGGTCGAAAACAGGATTGACCTGCGCCCCTGGCCCGTGAACGGATGTGGCCCGACCCGCCCCATCGCGCCTGGGCGGGCAGAAAAGCTTCGCTAATCAGAGCACTTGGCGTTCTCAGGGGCTGCGACGCCCGGGAGCGTCTCAGTGGTCGGTGAGGAAGCGGTAGCCCACGCCGGGCTCCGTTTTGAGCCAGCGCGGGGTGGCGGGGTCGTCGCCCAGCTTCTGGCGCAACTTGCCAATGACGATGCGCAGGTAGTGGCTGTCCTGGGTATGGGTGGCGCCCCAGATGTCACGCAGCAACTGCTGTTGGGTCACCACGCGGCCGGCGTGGCGCAGCAGCATGGCGATAACGGCGTATTCCTTGCGGGTGAGGGCCAGCGATGTGCCATCCAAGGCGACCTCGCGCCTGGCCAGGTCGATCATCAGGTGGCCGTCGTCGTAACGCTGGGGTGCATCCGGTTCGCCGGGGCGGCTACGCAGCAGGGCGCGCAGGCGGGCCATCAACTCCTGAATGCCAAAGGGCTTGGTCACGTAGTCATTGGCGCCGGCATCCAATGCCTTCACCTTTTCGCTTTCGGCATCGCGCACCGACAGCATCACCACCGGCACGTGGCTCCATTGGCGCAGTTCGGACAGTACGTCGTGGCCTTCGCGGTCCGGCAGGCCTATATCGAGGATGACCAGATCGGGCGAGCGCGTGGCAGCCAGGGCCAGGCCCTGGGCGCCGTCGGCCGCGAGCAATACCTCGTAGCCCTCGGCGCGCAGGCCGATGTCGAGGAATTTCCGGATCTGCGCCTCGTCGTCGATAACCAGCACGCAGGGCGTAGCAGCGCTCATGTGGGATTGTCAGGCGGCGCCGGCAACGGCAGGGTGATGCGAATGGTGGTGCCAATGCCGTCGCCCGGCAAGGCTTCGACGCTGCCGCCGTGCGCACCGATCATGCCGCGACAGATCGCCAGGCCCAGGCCGGTACCCTGCGGAGCCCGGTCGCCACGCGCCACCGAATAGAACATGTCGAAGATGCGTGCCCGCTCGTCCTCGGGGATGCCTGGGCCACGATCGATCACGTCGATCTGCATCTGCTCGCCCTTGGAGCGCACCACCACGCGCACGGCCTCGCCCGGTGGCGAGAAGCGGGCGGCGTTCTCCAGGATATTGAACAGCGCCTGTTCGATCAGTGCGGGATGCACGTACAGGAGGATCGTGCTCGGCGGTAGCGCGATATCCAGCTTGAGGTCGGGAAACAGTTTGCGCAGGCGCGTGGTGGATGCGGCGACGATTTCGGCGGCATCGGTCCAGTCGCGATTGAGCTTGAGCGTGCCATGACCCAGGCGCGTCATGTCGAGCAGGTTCTGGATGTAGCGATCCAGGCGCTGGCCTTCGCCGAGGATGGCTTCCAGCAATTCGCGCCGCTCGTCGGGCGGCAATTGGTCGCCGTAGCTGGCTAGCGTGCCGGCGGAGCCGATCATGGAGGCCAGCGGTGAGCGCAAGTCGTGCGATACGGACGACAGCAGCGCGTTGCGCAGGCGCTCGGTTTCGCCCTGCACACGCGCGCCTTCCAGCTCGTCGGTGAGGCGTGCGCGTTCCAGGGCCTGGCCAATGTCTTGCACCATGGTCAAGGCCAGGCTGCGCTCGTCGGGTAGCAGCTCGCCCCGTTCCGGCACAAAGCGCAGGGCGGCTGCGCCCAATTTGTTGTCTTCGCTGCCGAGCGGCAGCACCCAGCATGGTGCCGCGTTGAGGGTGTCGGTGTAGCGGCCGGCTTGTTCGGCGTGCTGCTCACACCACGCCGCCGCGGCCAGATCCTGCGCGGCCAGTGGAAAGTCGCGCGGCGAGGAGGCCACGGCGTGCAGCACCTGGCTGGCATCGCGCGCGAGAATGGCCACGTCGCAACGCAGCCCATGCGCGAGCGCGTTGGCGCCCACCTTGCGGATGCCATCGGCATCGGTACTGGTGGACAGGCGCTGCCCCAGCGCCAACAGGGCGCGTGCCTGCGCATGCGCCGCACGCATGGATTCCACCTGACTGGCCAGCCGCGTGGCCAGTCGGCTGCATACCAGGGCCGCCACGAAGAACAGGCATACGGCGAGCACGTCGTCGAAGCTGGCGATGGTCAGCGTGTAGCGCGGCGGCGCAAAGAAGAAGTTGTCGCCGAGAAAACACAAGGTGGCCGTGTACACCGCCACCGCCATGCGCGTGCGTACCGCCACCACCAGCACCACCGTGAGGAAGATCAGCGAGAGGTTGGCGACCGACAGGTATCTATCGGCAATGAAAGCGAGTGCAAAGCCCACCAGCATGGCGAGCGTGGCGTAGATGTATTCGTCGCGCCGCCCTCGCCCGCCGGGCATGCGCAGGCGCAGCCGCGACTTGGCCCGCTCCGCCGGCGTGGCGATGATGGTGAGTTCCAGGTGTGCGCCGCGACGCAGCAGCAACTGGGTGAGTGAGCGGCCGAGCATGCGGGCCAGTGGACGTTCGCGCGTGCGGCCCAGGATGATCTGGCCGATGCCTTCGCGGTCGGCATGCGCGATCAGCTCGTCGGCGATGGCATGGCCGCGCAGCACCACGGTATCGCCACCGAGACGACGGGCCAGCCGCATGGCGGTTTCGATGCGCTCGCGACGCGCCTTGTCCAACGTAGCGCCGGTATCCACGAAGGCCACGCTCCACGGCGCGCCGCGCCGCTCAGCGATACGGCGCGCCACGCGCACGAGGTATTCGCTCTGTGAATGCCCGTCGATAGCGGCGAGCACGCGGCGACGCACCGGCATGGCTCCGCCGCGCGCCAACATGTGCTCGCGCAGGTCGCTGTCCACGTGGCCGGCTACGGTTTCCACCGCCAGCTCGCGCAAGGCGACGAGGTTGGTCGGCGAGAAGAAGGCATCCAGCGCGGCGGCGGCCGTTTCTGGTACGTAGACCTTGCCTTGCTTGAGGCGCTGGATCAGCTCGCGCGGCGGAAGATCCACCAGTACGATGTCGCGCGCCCGATCCAGGAAGGCGTCGGGTACGGTTTCGCGCACGGTGACATTGGTGATACGCCTTACCTGGTCGTTGAGGCTCTCCAGGTGCTGCACATTGAGTGCGGTGTACACCTCGACACCGGCGTCGAGCAGTTCGGCGATGTCCTGCCAGCGGCGCTCGTGCCGGCCGCCGGGTAAATTGCGGTGTGCCAGTTCGTCGACCAGGATCACGTCCGGACGGCGCTGCAGGGCGGCGTCCAGATCGAACTCGGTGAAGTCGCGGCCACGGTAGGTCACCGATCGCCGCGGCAACTGCTCAAGCCCTTCAAGCAGTGCCTGCGTTTCCGCGCGACCGTGGGTTTCCACCAACCCCACCACCACATCCACGCCCTGCCGCTTTAACTCGCGCGCGGCCGAGAGCATGGCGTAGGTCTTGCCTACCCCAGGGGCGGCGCCCAGAAAAATCTTCAGGCGCCGGCTGCGCTCTTCCTGCACCGAATCGAGCAAGGCATCGGCGCGCGCTTCACGAGAGAGCTCGGACATGCATTCCCTTGGTTGGGGTGAACCGTGACTACGTTAAGGGTGCGCTGATCCGTTGACCAGCGCACCCTCAGGGATGCCCCGAATAATCGCCGTCATCTACGCCAAGGCGGGAATGACGGGTAAAAGCAGAGCATCCTCAGGCCTCAATGGCCATCCAGCGCCAGGTTGAGTTTAAGCACATTGACCCGCGGCTCACCCAACATGCCGAACTGGCGGCCCTGGGTGGCCATGGCCACCATGGCCTGTACCTGCGATTCGCTCAGTCCGCGTGCCCGCGCTACGCGCGGCACCTGGTAGGCCGCGGCGGCAGGCGAGATCTCCGGGTCCAGACCGCTGCCCGACGCCGTGACCAGATCTACCGGCACCGGCGCGGTGTTACCCGGGTCGGCCGCCCGCAGGGCATCGATACGCTGCTTCACCGCATCGGTGAGCGCCGGGTTGGTCGGCCCTTGGTTGGAACCGCCCGAGCTTTCGCCGTTGTTCGGCTGCGGCGCCGTGGCGGAAGGACGACCCCAGAAATACTTGGGATCGACGAAGGCTTGGCCGATCAGCGTGGAGCCGATCGGCTTGCCATCCTTCTGGATCAGACTGCCGTTCGCCTGCGAGGGGAACAGCACCTGGGCCAGACCGGTAGTCACCAGCGGGTATGCCACGCCGGTGATCACCGTCATCAGTAGCAGCATCATCAAAGCGCTGCGAATCAACCTGCCCATGTTCATTACCTCAGTAGTGGAGGATCGCATCGACCAGCGCGGTGGTCTGATGGTTCTTGCGGCCGCCGTCGTAAGCCGGGAAATCGTAGGCATGCTCGTAGCGCAGCTCCGGACGGATCTCCAGATCCTGCGAGACCCAGTGGGTCATGCCTACCGTGTGGCTGGAGTAGCGCGTGGCGAAACCGGTGCGCTGACCCTGCTCGTCGTTATAGAACTCGTTGCGGATCGACATCATGTTGCTCGGGTCGAGCTCGATGTTGAAATAGTTGACGATGCCGAACGCCGGATTGTGGCCCAGCGGGAAATTCGGTGCCTCACCCAACGGATAGCCAGGTACGCCGGTGGGTGCGTGCGACTGCGAGGGGTCGGTAGCCAGTGACTGGTTGCGCACGTAAATGCGGTACGCCTCGGTGAGCATGTGCACGTTGGGCGAGAAACGATGGCCCCAGGTCAACACGAATTCCTGCAGGTTGTTGTAGGTCTGGTTGGAGTGGTTGTACGACTCCACGCAGGGATACAGCATGTCGTTGTTGGATTTGGACACCCAGCGTACGCAGCCCTGGAAGGTCAGCCGACTGGTGCTGTCCCACGGCGCGGAGTCGTCGCCACCATGCACGCCCACCTGCACCGTCCACTGGTCATTGAGCTTGGTCGTGGTGATCACGCCCATGTTGGTGTACGCATCCACCGTGTAGAGAATGGAGTGGGTCAGCAGGTAATTGTTGGGTGAGAACTGCGCTTCGATATCGGGCAGCGACAGATAGCGACCGGCCGTAATCACCATGCCCTGCGCCACCCACGGCACGTACAGGTCCACATAGGCGATCATCGGGTCGTTGCCATACAGCTTGCCGTTGAGCGCGCTGTTCGATTTGGGGTTGTTCAGGAGCTGATCGCTCGTGACACCCTTCATGGTGGTGTAGTGATAGTCGTAGCCGTACAGATCATCGAAGTGGAAACCCCAGTCGACGTGATCGGTCTGCACGGTATCCGGCAGCCGCTCGATACGGAACAGGAACTGATCGAACTCCACGCGGTTGGGGCGCGTGGCGTACGAGAGCGGATAGTTGGTGTGATTGGACGAACTGATGTTGAGCGACGGGTTGATCCAGCCATACGTCTCGATGCGGTTGTCCTGCATCCAGTGGCCGAGCTTGGTACATGCCAGCGCTTTCTCCAGCGGGTACTGCGAGTTCTCGTTGGGCACGCCAATCGGATAGTCCACGCCACCGAGCTGCCACTCCGCCGACGGAAACGGCGGCGAGGAGAACGGCGAATCCATGCCACGACGCGCAGGCGCGGGAGCATTGGGGTCGGCAGGCTGCGCATCTTCGCGGTAGGCCGCAGCCAATCGCGAGAAGAAGCCCTGTGAGCAATCGGCGCTCGCTGCCACAGGCGCGCTGGGCGCGGCCTGGCCCAGATCGGCGGCGGCGGTCACCTCGGTGGTGATCGCGTTGACGCTCGGCGATGCCAGCGCCTCACCCGCCGGAGCCAGGGCGATCAACAAAGCGAGCGAAAGCACTTTCTTGGAGTTCATGTGTGTTCCTAAAAACCGGCCCCGGGGAGAGCCGTCCTCTGTTTTGAATAGGGTCGTTGGCGAGGCGATGCGGCCTCATGCTCAGATGCCGGCGTATCCGCCGAGCACGTAGTCGTCTTGCTCGTTGCGCGGCGCCTCGGTGGTCTGAGGCTGCACGCGCGCCCTGCCGTTGACGGGTAGCGCGATCACCACATCGCAGTCGGTGTCGTTCGCCGAGAGGCGAAGTTCCAGATCCGGATGGGTGTCGTCGGGTAGCGAAACGGAGAGCTTGAGGGTCTGCATGGCTTAACTCCTGAGGAGGAATGGCGCCTGGTTGAATTCAAGGACGGGCTGGGTGAGCGGCGCTGGGCCGCGTCACGCCAGACCGAACAGCACGAGCAACATGTCGATCAGCTTGATACCGACGAACGGCACGGCAATGCCGCCCAATCCGTAGACCAACAGGTTGCGACGCAGCAGCGCGCCGGCCCCCAGGGCGCGGTACTTCACACCCTTCAGCGCCAATGGAATCAGGAAGATGATGATGAGCGCGTTGAAGATCACCGCCGACAGGATGGCGCTCTGCGGGGTGGCCAGCTTCATCACGTTCAGCGTGTTGAGCGCGGGATAGGTGGTGGCGAACGCCGCCGGGATAATGGCGAAGTACTTGGCCACGTCGTTGGCGATGGAGAACGTGGTAAGCGCGCCGCGGGTGATCAGCATCTGCTTGCCGATCTCCACCACCTCGATCAGCTTGGTCGGATTGGAATCCAGATCGACCATGTTGCCCGCTTCCTTGGCGGCCTGCGTACCGGTATTCATCGCCACCGCCACGTCGGCCTGGGCCAGCGCAGGGGCGTCGTTGGTACCGTCGCCGCACATCGCGACCAGACGGTTTTCGGCCTGGATCTTGCGGATGAGCTTGAGCTTGGCCTCCGGCGTGGCTTCGGCGAGGAAGTCGTCCACGCCCGCCTCGGCCGCGATGGCGGCGGCGGTGAGCGGGTTGTCGCCGGTGATCATGATGGTCTTGATGCCCATGCGGCGCATTTCGGCGAAGCGCTCGCGGATACCGCCCTTCACGATGTCCTTCAGTTCGATCACGCCGAGCGCGGTGGAGCCTTCGGTAACGATCAGCGGGGTGGCACCACGACGGGCGATGTCCTCGGCCATGTGCTTGACCAGGGGCGGCAGGTGGCTGCCCGCGGCGTCCAGATAGCGTTCCACGGCATCCAGCGCACCCTTGCGGATCTGGCGATCGCCCAGGTTCACGCCGCTCATGCGGGTCTGCGCGGTGAACGGCACGAATTCGGCGTGCCCCTCTTCCAGATGGCGCTCGCGAATACCGAAGCGCTCCTTGGCCAACACCACCACGCTACGGCCTTCCGGCGTTTCGTCGGCCAGCGAGGCAAGCTGCGCGGCATCGGCGAGCACGGTCTCTTCCACGCCCGGTGCGGGCAGGAAAGCCACCGCCTGGCGATTGCCGAGGGTGATGGTGCCGGTCTTGTCGAGCAGCAGCACGTCCACGTCGCCGGCCGCTTCCACGGCACGGCCGGAGGTGGCGATCACGTTGGCGCGGATCATGCGATCCATGCCGGCAATGCCGATGGCCGAAAGTAACGCACCGATGGTGGTGGGAATCAGGCAGACCAGCAGCGCCACCAGCACGGTAATGGTGATGGGGTTGCCGCTACCGGCGGCCTGCACGCTGTAGATCGAGTACGGCAGGAGCGTGGCGCAAGCCAGCAGGAAGATCAGGGTGAACTTGGCCAACAGGATGGTCAGCGCAATCTCGTTGGGCGTCTTGCGGCGCGAGGCGCCCTCGACCATCGCGATCATGCGGTCCAGGAAGCTCTCGCCCGGGTTGCTGGTAATGCGCACCACCAGCCAATCGGACAGCACGCGCGTGCCGCCCGTGACCGCGCTGCGGTCGCCACCCGATTCACGGATAACCGGCGCGGATTCGCCGGTGATGGCGCTTTCGTCCACGCTGGCGGCACCCACCACCACCTCGCCGTCGCCCGGCATCACTTCGCCTGCTTCCACCAGCACGTGATGGCCCATGCGCAGTTCGGGCGAAGGCACGAAGGTAATGGCCGCATCGCGCTGCGGGCTGGCGAGCTTCTTGGCGATCACGTCGCGGCGCGAACCACGCAACGCGGCGGCTTGTGCCTTGCCGCGGCCTTCGGCCAGCGCTTCGGCGAAGTTGGCGAACAACAGGGTGAACCACAGCCAGATCGTCACCCAGAAAATGAAGCCGGTCGGCGCTTCGCCGTGGCCGGTCAGCGCCTGCACCCACAACAGGGTGGTGAGCACGCTGCACACGAACACCACGAACATCACCGGGTTGCGAAATTGCAGGCGGGGCGACAGCTTGCGGAACGAATCGGCCACGGCCTTGAGTATCAGGTCGCGATCGAAGCTGCGCACGTTGTGCACATGAGTATGAGTCGTTGTCATGGATCGATGTTCCGTAGGCATCAGTGGGCCGACATCAGGAATTCGGCGATCGGTCCCAGCGCAAGGGCCGGCAGGAAAGTGAGTGCGCCGACCACGATCACCACGCAGGCCAGCAGCGTGACGAACAGCGGCGTATGGGTGGGCAAGGTACCGGCGGACGGCGGCACATGGCGCTTGGCAGCGAGCGAGCCGGCCATGGCGAGCATGGCGATCGCCAGCAGGAAGCGCGAGAAGTACATGCACACGCCCAGCAGCACATTCCAGAACGGCGTGTTGGCGGACAAGCCGGCGAACGCACTGCCGTTGTTATTGGAGGCCGACGACACCGCGTACAACACTTCGCTGAAGCCGTGCGCCCCCGGGTTGGCCACACCGGCCACGCCTGCCGGGCTCATCACCGCGATGGCGGTGCAGATCACCACCAGCGCGCACGGCACCAGCACGGCCAGGCTGGCCATCTTCATTTCGTGCGCTTCGATCTTCTTGCCGAGGTATTCCGGCGTACGGCCCACCATGAGGCCGGCGATGAACACCGCCACCACCGCGAAGGCGAGCATGCCGTAGAGGCCCGAGCCCACGCCGCCGAAGATCACTTCGCCCAACTGCATCAGCCACATCGGCACCAGGCCACCCAGGGGGGTGAGCGAGTCGTGCATGTTGTTCACCGCACCGCAGGAAGCGGCCGTGGTGATAGCCGTGAACAGGCCACTGGCGGCGATACCGAAGCGCGTTTCCTTGCCTTCCATGTTGCCGCCCGCCTGCAGCGTGCTGGCCTGCTGATCCACCGCCAGGCCGTGCAGCGCGGGATTACCGGCCTGCTCGGCCGCCACGGCACCGATGGCCAGCGGCACGAAGATCAACAGCATGGTAGCCAGAATGGCCCAGCCCTGGCGACGGTCACCGACCATGCAGCCAAACGTGTAGCAGAGCGCGCCCGGGATCAGGAAGATCGCCAGCATCTCGATGAAGTTGCTGAACGGCGTGGGGTTCTCGTACGGATGCGCGGAGTTGGCGTTGAAGAAGCCACCACCATTGGTGCCGAGCTGCTTGATCGCGATCTGCGAAGCGGCCGGCCCCATGGGCAGCGTCTGCGTGCTCACCGGCGTTTCCTTGGTGACGTCTTTGCCCGCGGCATCCTTGACGGTATTGCCGGCGGCATCCTTCACCGTTTCCACCGCCACGGTGTTCTGCACCAGCGGCACTTCCACGTAAGACTTGAAGTTCTGCACCACGCCCTGGGAAGACAACAGCAGCGCGATCACCAAGGAGAACGGCAGCAGGATGTAGAGGGTGCTGCGGGTCATGTCGACCCAGAAGTTGCCAATACTGTCCGCGCTGCGACGGGTAAAGCCGCGCACCACCGCCACCAGCACCGCAATACCGGTCGCCGCCGAAAGGAAGTTCTGCACGGCCAGGCCCAGCATCTGGGTCAGGTAGCTCATCGTGCTTTCGCCGGTGTAGCCCTGCCAGTTGGTGTTGGAAATGAAGCTGATGGCAGTGTTCATGGCCGAGTCCGGCGACACCGCACCGAAGTGCTGCGGGTTCAGCGGCAACCACTGCTGCACACGTTGCAGCAGATACACCGCGAACAAGCCGGCCATGTTGAACAGCAGCATGGCGATGGCATAGCGACGCCAGCCCATCTGCTCGTCGGTGCGCACGCCGCTGAGTCGATAGAGCAGCTTCTCCACACCACCACCGGCGCGAAGCACGCGATTGGGCGTGTCCGCAAAGACCAGCGCCATATAGCTGCCCACCGGTTTTACCAGGGCGAGCAACACGACCAGGTACAACCCGATCTGCAGGAAATCGTTGGTGGTCATTCGAACCACTCCGGCTTAAGCAGGGCCACGCACAGGTAGCCCGTCAAGGCCACCGCGATAACGGCAGCCACAAAATAAATGACGTTCATGGGTGTTCTCCCGCAGATAGGGCGCGAGCAAGAAGAGGCCGCCGCGCGGGGCGGCGGCGGACAATCAGGGGCGTCGGCCCAGGCGGTCGCAGATCAGCAGAAAGCCGATCGATGCCGCAAACAGCACCAACGAAAACAAGAGATAGACAACGTCCATGGATACCGACTCACCGTGTTCTGTAACGGCGCAAATTGTCGGAATCGGCGCATAAGAAAGGGGTAGCGAATCCCCAGGGCCGCGTATAGAACGCGTAAATTTTTGCTCTCGCGGGGGTGTGAGAGCGGCTTGGCGCCGGGGTCAGCTCCTCAGGAGTCGGCGTGGACTCCGGCCGTCATCCCCACCAGGGCGGAGCCGCCCTGCCGTCGCCGTCGGTATGTCACCAAGCCACTGCCCCCGCTTTCGCGGGGATGACACACGGAAGTTGCAGGGACACTCAGGCCGCGTGGGAGATGGTGTCAGCGACCGCAACGGTCGCTCGCTCCACCGGGAAGCCCGCCGCATCCCAGGCATCCAGGCCGCCCAGCAACGGGCGGACTCGCTTATACCCGTGCGCCATCAGCGCCTTGGCTACCAGGGCGGCCGATGCCTCGTTGGGGCAGGAGCAATACACCACCAGTTCCGCATCCACCGGCACCAGACCGACGATGCGATCGACGCTTTTTACATCCGCCAGCAGCGCGCCCGGGATGATCCGGCTATCCATCAGGCGGGCCGCGTCCGAACGCACATCCACAATCACCGGCAGCTGGCCCGCGCCCATGGCCTCATTTAGCTCCTCCACCGAGATGCGCGCCATGCGCAGCGCGCGCAGCAACCGGTGGCGCTGCCACCACTTGGCAATGATGTAGAGCGCCAGCAGGCAACCGAGCAGGAGCAGCGCCATGCTGCCGGCATTGGCCAGCGTATCCAGCACGTAATCGATCTGGCTGGCGAAGACATAGCCCAGGCTTACCGCCACGCCTACCCACAGCAGCGAACCGAGACCGTCGAACAACACAAAGGCAGCGGGCTGCAGACCCATCGCCCCCACCAGCGGCGGCGCCACGGTGGACAGGCCGGGCACGAACTTGGCGAGCAGAAGCACGCTTCCGCGCCAACGCTGGAAGCGCAGTTCCGATTGTTTCACGCAGGAATCGGGCGACAGCGAGATGCGGCACAAGGTGCGCATGACGCCGCCACCGAAATAGCGCCCGGCGGCGTACCAGGCGAAATCGGCCAGCAGACAGGCCAGCAGGGCCACCGTCAGTACCCCCGCCAACGGAAGCCGGTCGGCCGCCGCCAGTGCGCCAGCCACGATCATCGTCGGCACCGCCGGCACCGGCACACCGGCCTGCTCCACCAACACATTGGCGAAGACCAGCAGCAAGCCGTATTGCGCAATCAGCTCAACAATGTGATGGGCCATGGACTCGACACCTCGCCGACCGCGAAAGAACCGGCATGCACGACAGCCCCCCGATGATTGGGGCACACGGCGGCCAACGCAATCATCCGTTGGCACGAGGGTCACCCCCGTCAGATGCCCGGCGAGGCTTCCACCACCGACCTCAGCTCGCCGCCCCGCCCAGCCATACGGCGCGCGCCGGCCAGCACGAGCGGCAACCACAGGAGGGTCAAGGCCGCCGCGCACAGAAATACCCCATCGCTCCCCAGCTTTCCCAGCGCCACGCCGCCCAGCGCGCCGCCCACGAAGGCGCCCAGGAACTGGCTGGTGGAATATGCCCCCATGGCCGCGCCACGCAACGCCGCGGGTGCCAGACGAGAGACCAGGCTGGGCAGTGCGGCTTCGAGCAGGTTGAAGGCCGAAAAGAACACCGTGGCCGCCACGCCCAGCCACACCAGGTGCCCGCCTGACCACGCAAAGCCGAGCAGGCCCAACCCAATCGCCACCACGCACACCGCCACGATGCGCAGGCTCTGCTGAATCTCGCGCATGCGATGCAGGCAGGCGCCCATCACCAGCGCGGCAATCACCATCACCGGCAAGTACAACTCCCAATGGCGGTTCACCGGCAGGTGCAGGCGATCCACCAACAGCAGCGGCAGCCCGACAAAGCTGGCGGTCAGCAGCAGGTGCAGAAAGAACACCGAACCATTCAGCACCAGCATGCGCCCGTCCCGCAGCATGCCCAGCACACTGCCCCAGGCCGCCGCGGCCGGCGCCTGCCGGCGCGTGGGCGCCGGCACGATCACCCAGAGCAGCACTAGCGCGGCCAGCGCCAGCAGCGAGGTGGCGGAGAACAAACCAGACAAGCCGGCGATAGCCTCCAGCGGCGGCCCCAGGATCAAGGCCAGCAAAAACGCCACGCCAATCGAAACACCGATGATACCCATGACCTTGCTGCGGTTTTCTTCGCGGGTGAGGTCCGCGGCCAGCGCACTACCCGCCCCCGCCACCGCGCCCATACCCTGCAGGGCGCGACCGATCACGATACCCAGCAGCGTGTGCGAGCACGCCGCCACCAGGCCGCCAAAGGCGAATACCAGCAGACCCAAGGTAATCGCTGGCTTGCGACCGATACGGTCCGACAACAGCCCCAGCGGAATCTGCAACGCCACCTGGCCCAGCCCGTACACGCCAAGAGCCAGGCCGATCAGGGTGGGCGTGGCATCCGGCATCTGCTGCGCATACAACGAGAACACCGGCATGATCAGGAACAGGCCGAACAGGCGCAGGCTGATCACGCAGGCGAGGGTCAACGCACTGCGCCGCTCAAGGGAGGAGAGTTTGCTCACCGGTAAGGTCTTGTAGGGACAGGCCAGTCCCCGATTATACGTTTCGCTTCGCCCCATGCGCCGCGGTGCCATGTCGCGGCGGTTTCTTGCGGGGCGAACTCTCTATAATCGGCGGATACGACGCCGCGACCTGCCCATGACCACGACTCAAGCCGACACCCGCCGCTCCGCCGACTTCGCCGCCGTCAAGGATCTTGCCGCGGCCGACATGCAACGGGTGGATACCCTGATCCGTACCCGCCTATCCTCGGATGTGGTGCTGATCAACCAGATCGCGGATCACATCATTGCCGGCGGCGGCAAGCGCCTGCGCCCTATGCTGCACGTGCTGGCGGCCGGTGCCGCCGGCTACCACGGCGAACAGCACATCAAGCTGGCGGCGGTGATCGAGTTCATCCACACCTCCACCCTGCTGCATGACGATGTGGTGGACGAGTCGGACCTGCGCCGTGGCCGCAAGACCGCCAACGCCCTGTGGGGTAACGCGGCCAGCGTGCTGGTAGGCGATTTCCTTTATTCGCGCTCCTTCCAGCTGATGGTGGAGCTGGACGACATGCGCATCATGCGCATCCTCGCCGACACCACCAACACCATCGCCGAAGGCGAAGTGCTGCAGTTGCTCAACATCGGCAATGCCGACGTGGACGAAGCAGCTTACCTGGCGGTGATCGAGCGCAAGACCGCGGTGCTGTTTGCCGCCGCCACCGAACTGGGCGGCCTGTTGGGTGGCCTGCCGGCCGAGCAGGTGGCCGCGCTGCGCCGGTACGGCATGGAACTGGGCTACGCCTTCCAGATCGCCGACGATCTGCTCGATTACGTGAGCGATGCGGACACGCTGGGCAAGAACATCGGCGACGACCTGGCCGAGGGCAAGCCGACCCTGCCGCTGATCTATGCGCTGCAGAAAGCCAACAACGAACAGAAGCAGTCGCTGCGCCATGCCATCGAGCATGGCGGCCTGGACTCGTTGGACCGCATCATTGCGGCGATCCGCGATTCCGGTGCGCTGGAGCGCACGCACGAGCGCGCCGTGTTCCACGCCGATGCCGCCCGTGAAGCCCTGCGCGCGCTGCCCGAGTCGCCGTGGCGCGAGGCGCTGGCGACCCTGGCCGACTACTCGGTACAGCGCAACTACTAAAGGCAGCTCCGGCCTTTGCCGGTAACACCGCGGGTGCGCCTTACGGCGTGCCCGTGAAAGCTCCGCGCAGCCAGTCGTGCATAAGGCGGTAGCTACGCTGCGCCGAACGCTCGTCGTACATGCAGCCCTCCTTGTGCTGATCGGTTTCGGTGAAGCAGTGCACTGTGTTGCCGAACACCAGGAATTCCCAATCGGTCTTGCTGCCGCGCATTTCATCCATGAACTTGTCGGCGTCGGGCATGGTGCCCTTGTCGTTGGCGCCATTCATCACCAGTACGCGCGCCTTGATCTGTTTGGCCAGCGACGGATCATCCGTTTGCAGTGCGCCATGGAAGGACACCACCGCTGCCACGTCGGCGCCGCTGCGGGCCAGATCGAGTACCGCCGAACCACCAAAGCAGAAGCCGATCGCGGCCAGCTTGGTCAGGTCGATGGGTGCCGTCTTGGCCTGCGCCTTGAGTTGGTCCAGCGCAAGATTGATGCGCTTACGCATCAAGGCGCGGTCGCCATACAACGGCTTCACCGCCGCCATGGCCTGGTCATCGCTGGTGGGACGCACCTGCGCACCGTACATATCAGTGACGAGGATGACGTAATCCTTGCCGGCAACGCCCTCGGCCTTCTTCAGCGCCAGATCGGTGACGCCGTACCAGTTGGGCACCATCACCAGCCCGGGACGCTTGCTGGTGATCGCATCGTCGTAGACCAGCACACTGTGAAACGTGGTGCCGTCCTGGCTCCATTCCACCGGCTTGTGCACCATCTTCGCCTGCGCGGCGAAAGCGAGGCCGGACAGCAACAGCGCACAGCAAACTCGGGCAATACGCATGACGAGCACTCCTCGTTACAGGTTTTGAAGAAGCCTTACACGCCCGCCGCGTGCTCCGCCAGGCGGCGTTTGAGCGGCCCCAGGCGATCGAGCAGGCGCACACCCAGGCCACGGGCAGCCACCAGCGGCGCAGCATGCCATTGATAGATGCGCGCCAGTGCATCGAAGCCCAGGGCGTCCAGCGTATCGGCGCTACGACGACGTCGCGCATAACGCCGAAGCACATGGGCGGCCGCAATATCCAGGCCGGCATCACGCGCGGCGAGCAAGCTGTCGCGTAACTCCAGCACATCGCGCAGCCCGAGGTTTACGCCCTGCCCGGCCAGCGGGTGCACCATATGCGCGGCGTCCCCCAACAACACCAGGCGTTCGGCCTGATAGGTCTTAGCCAGCTGCAATTTGAGTGGAAACGCAGCGCGCGGCGTACATGCGGTGATGCGCCCCAACCGGAAGTCGCTAGCCACGCCCAGCGCGTCCATAAAGGCTTGATCGTCCAGCGCCATCACACGCTGCGCTTCGGCTTCGGGGAGCGACCACACGATTGAGCTGCGCCCGTCGGCCAACGGCAATAGCGCCAGCGGGCCGGTATCGATAAAGCGTTGCCAGGCGGTGTGCTCATGCGGGCGCTCGGTGACCACATGCGCCACCACGCCGCGCTGGGCGTACTCGCGACCTTCGGTCTCGATACCTGCCAGCGCGCGCAGCGGTGAACCGGCGCCATCGGCGGCGACCAGCAAGCGGGCGGAGAGCGGCTGCGCATCGGCCAGGGTGAACTGGATGCGATCATCCAACACCTCGTAGCCGCTCACGTGTGCCGGACAGATCCGCTGCACGCCAGCGCTCTCGAGCGCCTGCCACAGGCGCCACTGCACCAGGTTGTTCTCGACGATGTAGCCCAGTAGATCGCGGCCTTCGGTAGCGGCATCGAAATGGATGGCCGCGCCGGTTTCCGCATCCCATACATGCATATGCGCGTAGGGACCGACGCGCGCATCGCGAATAGAGGGCCATACACCCAACTCATGAAGCAATGCGATGGACGATGGCGCCAGGCCCACCACGCGCAGGTCCACCTCATGCTGCGCCGACCATGCCGTAGGCTCGCGCGCCTCCACCAGGGCGGTGGCAAAACCCGCGCGCGCCAAGGCCAACGCGGCCGCCGCACCAACCATGCCACCGCCGACGACGGCCACGTCCAGCGCGGGACCGCGCCGCCGGGTGGATTCACCTCGCAAGGTCGCGGGTGCATTCATGGCAAGCGCTCCAGTACGGCGCGCGGCGGTTCGCTGCGAAATCCCATGCCGTGTTTGGCCAACAGATGCTGCAGCGGTGGTACGCGATTGAACGCCAGCATGGCCAGGGAACGCAACGGCCCCAGCAAAGGCTGCGGCAAACACGCCCACTGGATCAATCCGTGGCTCATCGCCATGGTGCCTTCGCGATCGGCCGCGCGGCGCTCCGCATAGCGCGCCAACAGCGCCTCCGCGCCCGGGTCGCTCGCCTCGGCGACCAGCTCGGCCAGGGTCAGCGCATCGCGCAAGCCCAGGTTGAAGCCTTGCGCCCCGATGGGATGGATGGTCTGCGCCGCATTGCCCACCAACACCGCGCGCTGCGCGGTCAGATGCGCCGCGGCCACGCGCTGAATGGGGTATGCATGGCGGCGCCCCGGCCGACTGAGGCGTCCCAGCCTCCAGCCAAAGCGCTGCTGCGCTAGCGCGATGAAGGTGTCATCGTCCATCGCCATTGCGGCATCAGCCTCTTCGCGCGGCAGGGTCAACACCAGCCCGCACCGTCGATTGGCGAGCGGCAGCAGGGCGATCGGGCCGTCATCGGCAAAGCGCTCATAGGCACGCCCCGCGTGATCGCGCTCCGGCGTGACCGTGCAGACGAACAAGGTCTGCTGGTAATCGTGCCGTTCCACGCCGATGCCCAGCTGCTCGCGCACGAAACTGGCCGTGCCATCGGCCCCTATCAGCAAGGGTGTATCGATCTGGCGCGGCCCCTCGGCCGTGTGAATACGGGCGCGCCAACCGCGCGCCAGCGGCTCCAAGGCTTCCAGCCGGGCCGGCGCCAGACGCTGCAGGCGCTGGCACTCGTCCAGACGCCGCAGCAATGCCGCTCCCAGTTCGCGCGCGGGCAAGGTCCAGCCCAGCGCGTCCACGCCATGCCGCTCGGCATCGAGTTGCACGCTGCCAAACTCACCGGCGCGGGTGACATGGATATGCCGGATCGGGGTGGCCTGCGCGAGGGCATGTCGCCACACGCCAATCGCCTGCAGCCCGTTGACGGTGGCCCGCGCCAGGGCCAGGTTGCGCTCGTCGTAGCTGGGCTGCTCGCCCACGCGTGGCGCCGCGGCCTCGACCATCACGGCCTCGATACCGGCCGCGTCCAGCGCGATGGCCAGACTGGCGCCGACCAGGCCGCCACCAATGATGAGGACGGGGTGCCGCTCGGTATCGGCAAGAGGGGTGCTTGCGGTAGTCATGGGCCGGAATGATACGCGCAGCGGGCGCCCAGCCCCATCTGGGGCCGGACCAATTGCGATAGACTTATCGTCTGCACTTTGCGCAACACTTTATTTCTGGAGCAAGTCATGGCTACGACGCAGACCCAGCGGCTCGGCATCTTCCTGGCACTCGCCGCCGTGATGGCCGCTACCCGCATCCATCTGTCGGTGTTCAATCACGATGTGTGGGATGCCTCCTGGGGCATTTTCTTCCTGGCGGGCTTCTGGCTGCGCAACTCGGTTCGCTGGGCGTTTCCCCTGCTGATGGCCGAAGCCGTGCTGGTGGACTACCTGGTAATCAGCCAGCAGGGCGTGAGCTTCTGGGACCACTACTGCGTGTCGGCCGCCTATTGGTTCCTGATTCCCTCTTATTTCAGCCTGTGGCTGGGCGGCAGCTGGCTCGCCCGTCAGTCGCTGGGCCTGAACCTGCGCAGCCTCGCCCTTGCGGCCACCGCCGTGCTGGTGAGCTGGGCCGCCTGCTACGTGATCTCCAACGGCAGCTTCTACTGGCTGAGCAGCAGCGTGCCGCAGCCGCGCAGCGTCGGCGCCTGGCTGGCGAACCTGGGCGACTGGTACGCGTTCTTCCTTGAAACCACCGTGCTTTACGTGGGCCTGGGCCTGGTGGTGCATGGCCTGGTGGTACAGCTGGCGCGCATGCTGGGCCACACCCACGCGTCCAAGCTGCCGCGCTGAGCCTGCGCATGGGCAACCGCCTTTCGAAGATTTACACGCGCACGGGCGATGACGGCAGCACCGGTCTGGGCGACGGATCCCGCGTTGCCAAGGATTCACTGCGTGTGGCTGCCTATGGCACCGTCGACGAGCTCAACAGCACCATCGGCATGGTGCTGGCCTCCGATGGCGTGCCCGACGACGTGCGCGAGACGCTGACCCAGGTGCAGCACGACCTGTTCGACTTGGGCGGCGAGCTGTGCATTCCAGGCATGGCGATGGTCGAGGACAAGGACATCGACCGCCTGGAGCAGGTGCTCGATGGCTTCAACGATCCGCTGCCGCCGCTGAAGGATTTCATCCTGCCGGGCGGCGGCATGGCAGCCTCGTGCTGCCACCTTGCTCGCACGGTATGCCGCCGCGCCGAGCGCGAAGTGATCGCCCTGGCACGCCACGAAGAAGTACGGCCGCAGGCGCAGCGTTACCTTAATCGTCTCTCCGATCTGCTGTTTGTGATCTCTCGCGTACTCGCTCGCGCCAGCGGCCATGGCGAAGTGCTGTGGCAGCACGAGCGTCGCCGCAAGACGAGCTAAGCGATCGCCATGCTGCGGCTCTACACCCATTCTGCCTGCCTGCAGCACGACCCCGGCCCCGACCAGCCCGAATCGCCAGCGCGCCTGCGCGCCGTGCTGCAGGCGCTGGATCAGGACCGCTTTGCCGCGCTGGACCGCATCGAGGCACCCCGCGCCACACGCGAGCAGTTGTTGCGCGCGCACACGCTAGCGCACGTGGATCGCATCCTTGGCACCGTGCCCGACAGTGGCACCGTGCGGCTGGACGAAGACACCTTGATGTCGCCCGCCTCGGCCGAAGCCGCCCTGCGTGCGGCCGGCGCCGCGGTGGCCGCCGTGGATGCGGTGCTTGGCAGTGGCGGCCAGGCATTCTGCGCGGTGCGCCCGCCGGGCCATCACGCCACGCACGAGCGGGCGATGGGTTTTTGCCTGTTCAACAATGTCGCGGTCGCTGCAGCGCATGCCATCGCCGAGCACGGGCTCAAGCGGGTGGCGATTGCCGATTTCGATGTACATCACGGCAACGGCACGCAGGACATCTTCGCCAACGAGCCGCGCGTGCTGTTCATCTCCAGCCACCAGATGCCGCTCTACCCGGAAACCGGGCGCGAGGACGAGCGCGGCGTGGGCAATATCGTCAACGCCCCGCTCTCTCCCGGCGAAGGCAGCTACGAGTTCCGCGAACTGTGGGAGGGCGCACTGCTGCCACGGCTGCATGCCTTCAAACCACAGCTAGTGCTGGTGTCGGCGGGCTTCGATGCGCACCGCAACGACCCATTGGCCGACCTGCGCCTGGGCAGCGAAGACTATGCGTGGATCACCGGCCGGCTACGCGACGTCGCCGAGGCGCACGCGGGCGGGCGGCTGATTTCCAGCCTGGAGGGCGGTTACAACCTGCTGGCCCTGGCCAGCAGCGTGGCGGCGCATGTTTCCACGCTGATGGAATGATCCTGCGTCCGGCCGCTCAGCCGGGCAGGAAATCCAGCGCTACCGAGTTAATGCAGTAGCGCAGCCCGGTCGGCTTGGGGCCATCGGGAAACACATGCCCCAGATGCGAGCCGCAAGCGGCGCAATTCACCTCGGTACGGCGCATGCCGTGCGTCTCGTCCTGGCGCAGGCTCACCGCCGCGCGACTGAACGGCTGGAAAAAGCTGGGCCAGCCGGAGCCGGAGTCATACTTGGTCTCCGACGCAAACAACTGCGCTTTGCAGGCCACACAGGTATAGGTGCCCGCCGCCTTGTGTCGATACCACTTGCCGCTGAACGGCGGTTCAGTGGCCGAGCAACGACATACCGCATATTGCTCAGGGGTCAGTTCGGCCTGCCACTGGGCGTCGGTCTTCTCCGTCTTGGGCGTGCTCATCTCCATCCTCCGGTCGATTGTGCGGCGATCCAACTGCCGTCCATGGGGGCTTTCTGCTAGTTTTACGAGCCTCCCAGCCGACAGACTGCCATCGTGACGCCCAAGCTGCCTTCGCGCCACCTGCCCCCGCGCCGCCTGCTCGCGGTTGCCGCCGCTCTCGCCCTGTTCGGCGGCCCGGTCGAAGCCCAGTCGGCGCCCGAGCCAGCCCCGTCAACGCCCCCGCCGGCACCCGCCCCTGCGGCGACGACGGCGCCGGCAACCGTGGTGTCGAACTGCCCGCTGGGCGCGTTCCGCTGTGCGCCGCGGCCGGTGAATTTCTCCATGTGCCGCCCCAACGCCATGCTGTCGTTCTACGACCCGACGTTGAGCAAGGACAGCTCGGTTCGCGACACATCCAATACCTTTGTGACCTCCGAGCGCGTGGACGGCTCCAACCAGACCGTCTACCACCTGGAAGGCAACGTAAAGGTGGAGCGCGCGGACCAGCGCATGCAGTCCGACGTGGCCGACTACAACGAAGACACCACCGATTTCGACGCGCGCGGCAATGTGCGCTATCAGGAGGTGGGTCAGCTGGTCTCCAGCGACCACATGCGCGGCAACCAGGATGCCAGCACCGCCATTGCGGACAACGTCAGCTACCAGATGCTGACCAACCGCGGCAACGGCATCGCCACGCAGGGCCAGATGCTGGATGACCAGCGCAGCCGCTACCTCAACGCCACTTATTCCACCTGCGACGTGGGCAACCACGTGTGGGAAATCCGTGCGAAGGACATCCGCATGGACAAGGAAACCGGCGAAGGTGTCGCCAAGAACGCCACCATGTACCTGGGTGGCGTACCGCTGTTCTACCTGCCCACGTTTACCTTCCCCATCAACGACGAGCGCAAGTCCGGCTTCCTCACGCCCTCCATCGGCAACAACAGCCGCTCGGGCTTCATGCTGAGCACGCCGTACTACCTCAATCTGGCGCCCAACTACGACGCCACCTTGGACCCGCGCATCTATACCGATCGCGGCGTGATGCTCGCCGGTGAGTTCCGCTACCTGGTACCCGGCAGCATCGGCCAGTTGAACATCGAATACCTGCCCAACGATCAGGGCGATCCGCTTCCGGGCAGCAACATCAACACCAAGGGCACTGATCGCTACCTGGTGAAGTACAACGACAACACGCACCTGTACGGGCCGTGGTCGTTCAACACCTCGATCAATCGCGCGTCGGACCAGAACTACCTGCGCGACTTCGGCGACGACCTGTTCACTTCGTCCATCAGCACGCTGACCTCCAGCGCCTATATCAATGGCGCGGGCAAATGGGGCGCTGCGTTCTGGGACGCGCATTTCGGCGCGGACGACTATCAGCTGGTTGATCCCACGGTGCCCGCGTACGCCGTCCAGTACAAGCGGTGGCCCCGCGCCAACTTCAACGTGGACTACCCGATCAATCGCTGGCTGGACGTGGGCGCCAATACCGAGGCCGTAGCCTTCCGCAAGGACGATGTGGTGCAGGGCAACCGCATGGATCTCTACCCCTACATCTCGGCGGCTTTCCAAGGCGCCGCATGGTTCGTCAAGCCTAAACTCGCCTACCGCTATACGGCTTACGACCTTATCGGCAACTACCAGCAGTATGGCTATGGCGGCATGCTCGCGGCCGGCCAAACTTCGCCGTTCAACAGCAGCTCGCCCAGCCGTTCGCTGCCTATCGCCAGCATCGATAGCGGCCTGGTCTTCGATCGCAGCACCTCGCTGTTTGGCACCGGCTATACGCAGACGCTGGAGCCGCGCCTGTATTACCTGTATGTGCCCTACCGCAACCAGAACAACCTCCCGATGTTCGACACCAACCTGATGTCGTTCGATACCTGGCAGCTGTTCTCGACCAATGAGTATTCGGGTGCGGACCGGCAGATGAACGCCAACAACCTCAGCGCCGCGCTCACCACGCGCCTGCTGGACGACAACGGCGTGGAGCGTCTCTCGGCCAGCTTCGGGCAGATCCGCTACTTTACCCAGCAACGCGTACAGACGCCTAACAGCAACAACACGGTAAACCCAGTCACCAACTGGTCGGGCTCGGACTACGCGGTGGATTTCAGCACCCAGCTCAACGACGACTGGCGCGTAACCTCGCAGTACCAGTGGAATCCCAATACCAGCCTCACGGACCTGGGCGCCATCGCGGTACAGAAGCGTATCAATACGGACGGCATCCTCAATTTCTCTTACCGCTACCGTCGCCAGCCGGGCAGCACCTTGCCCCTGCTGGAACAATACGACGCTTCGGTTGTCTACCCCGTGTCCGACCGCTGGCGCCTGATTGGCCACTGGACGTATTCAGCGCTAGACAAGAAGACGGTAGAAGCCCTGGCCGGTGTGCAGTACGACAGCTGCTGCGTGGCGGTGCGCCTGATCGCCCGGCACTACGTGAATCTGTACAACTACACGACGGCGGTGGGCTCGGCCAATACGGCCCTGATGTTCGAGATCGAATTCAAGGGCATGGGCAACTTTACCGGTCAGTCGGAAAACGCCCTGCGCAATGGTATTCTTGGTTATCAATAACTTCCCTGTCGCCTCCGGCGATTGAAGGCCCCCGACTGATGAAGCAGCCCTTCGCGTTGTTCCTGCTCGCGATCGCCACCGCGACCGCCCTGCCCACCCACGCCCAGCTGTTGCCGCAGGCGGCCACGGGCAAGCAACCGCTCGACCGTATCGTGGCGGTGGTGGACGATGGCGTGATCCTGCAAAGCGAGCTGAACGAGGCCGTCCGTTCCGTGCAGCAGCAGTACGCCAGCAACCCCGGCACGCTGCCTCCCATGGATGTGCTGCAACGCCAGGTGCTTGATCGCCTGATCCTGATGAAGTTGCAGGTGCAGCGCGCCGACGACCAGGGCATCCGCGTGTCCGACGCCGATGTGGATCAGGCCGTCAACGCGGTGGCGCAGCAGAACAAGATGTCGCCCGAGCAGTTGCGCGCGGCGGTCGAGCAGAGCGGCTCCAGCTTCGCGGCCTTCCGTCGCCAGCTGTCCGAGCAGCTGATCGCGCAGCGCCTGCACGACAGCGTGATTCGTGACCAGGTGAATATCACCGACAGCGAAATCAACAACATGCTGGCCAGTCCGAGCTACAAGGCGGGCGAAGTTCATCTGGGCCATATCCAGATCAGCCTGCCGGCCGGCGCCAGCGCCGCTGACATCAAGGCAGCCCAGGAAAAGGCCACCCAAGCCATCAACGCCATCCATGGCGGCATGGATTTCAAAGCCGCGGCCATCCGTTTTTCGGATGCCCAGGATGCCCTGGACGGTGGTGACCTCGGCTGGCGCCGCGTGGACGAAATTCCGCCCGCCTTCGCCGATGCCGTGGCCAATATGAAGGCTGGCGATGTCACGCCGGCGCTGCGCGGCCCGACCGGTTTCCACATCCTCAAGCTCATCGAGCAGCGTGCGCCCAGCCGCCAGGTGGTGCAGGAGTTCCATGCCCGCCAGATCCTGATCAAGCCCAGCGAACTGCTGACGCCTGAGCAGGCGCACCAGAAGGCCGAGGATCTCTATAACCGCATCGTCAACAAGCACGAGGACTTCGCCAAGCTGGCCAAGGAGTTCTCCAAGGACGACACCACCGCCAACAATGGCGGTGACATGGGCTGGTTCATGCAGGGTGACTGGGGTTCGATCATCGCCCAGCACATGGCCGAGCTGAAGGACGATCAGGTGTCCCAGCCGTTCCAGAGCGAGGCCGGTTGGCACGTGCTGCAGCGCCTGGGCAGCCGCGAGAGCGACCGCACCGCCGAGATGGAGCGCAACCAGGCACGCCAGGCCATCGGCAATCGCAAAGCCGAGCAGGCCTATGACGATTACCTGCGCGAAATGCGCTCCAGCGCGTACGTGAACATCCTGGTGCCCGAGCTGCGCGAACCCAACGAGCCGCAGGGCGGCAAGTCCTCCTGAGACCGCGTTGAATACCCTCGCCCTACCCCCGCTGGCCATCACCGCAGGTGAGCCGGCGGGAATCGGCCCCGAGCTGTTGATCCGATTGGCCGCCACATCGTTGGCGGCCAATTTCATTGCGCTCACGGACCGCGACTTGCTCCTGCGCGCCGCCGATCGTTGCGGCTTGGTGATCGAGCTGATCGACGACGATGGCGCTCCCGTCACCCAGCGCCGCCCCGGCCAGTTGCGTGTGCGCCACATTCCGCTGGGCACCCCCGAGCGCCCAGGCCACCCCGATCCGCGCAATGCCAGCCACGTGCTGGCCACCCTGGCAGAAGCGGCCGATGGCTGCATGGCAGGCCGCTACGCAGCCGTGGTCACCGCGCCGCTGCAAAAGTCCTCGATCAACGAAGCCGGCATCCGTTTCAGCGGTCATACCGAGTTCTTTGCCGAACGCGCGCGGGCGGACGTGGTGATGATGCTGGCCAGCCCCGAGCTGCGCGTGGCACTCGCCACCACGCACCTGCCGTTGTCCGCGGTGCCCGCAGCCATCACCCGCGATGCGCTGGAGCGGGTACTGAGGATTGTCGAGCGCGAACTGCGAACCAAGTTCGGCTTGCCCGAACCGCGCATTGCCGTGCTCGGTCTCAATCCACATGCCGGCGAAGGTGGTCACCTGGGCCGGGAAGAACTCGACACCATCATTCCCCTGCTCGACGCGCTGCGCGCCCAAGGCATGCATCTGCTGGGCCCACTGCCGGCCGATACCGCCTTTGTACCGAACCAGCGCGAACGCTACGACGCGGTGCTCGCGATGTACCACGACCAGGCGCTGCCGGTACTCAAGAGCGAAGCGTTCGACCGCACCGTCAATCTCACGCTGGGCCTGCCCTTCATTCGCACCTCGGTCGACCACGGCACCGCGCTGGATCTGGCGGGCACCGGCCGCGGCGACCCATCAAGCCTGATCGCTGCCGCCACCATGGCGTTGGAGCTGGCGGCGCGGCGCGCGACGCATATCGCGCACGCCGACGCGGCACCTTCGCAAGGAAACTCATGAACGCCCGTCCCAAGAAAAGTTTCGGCCAGCACTTCCTGCATGAAAAGCGCTACATCGAGCGCATCGTCAGTGCCGTCTCGCCGCGTCCGGACGACTTCGTGGTGGAGATCGGCCCCGGCGAGGGTGCGCTAACGCTGCCGCTGCTCACTGCCGCCGGCAAGCTCACCGCGATCGAGCTGGACACCGACCTTATCCCGGATCTCAAGGCGCGCGCCGCCAGCGTGGGCGAACTGACCATCATCCACTCGGATGTGCTGAAGGTGGATTTCACCGCGCTCGCCCATCGTCACGGCGTGGAGCGGCTGCGCATTGCCGGCAACCTGCCCTACTACATCTCCAGCCCCATCCTGTTCCATTGCGTGGAGCATGCCGAGGCCATCCAGGACATGCATTTCATGCTCCAAAAGGAAGTGGTGGACCGCATGGCCGCCGAACCCGGCAGCAAGGTGTATGGCCGCCTTTCCGTCATGCTGCAACTGGTCTGCCGCGTGGAGCCACTGTTCGTTGTGCCGCCGGGTGCCTTCCGCCCGCCACCGAAGGTGGACTCCGCCGTGGTACGACTGGTGCCACTGCCCCACGATCAACGCCCGGATGCCGACCCCGAGCGCATCTACACCATCGTGAAGGCTGCATTTGCCCAACGCCGCAAAACGCTGGGCAACGCCCTTAAAAACGTGATGGATGCCCAAGCCATTCTCGCGGCCGACGTAGACCCCAAGGCCCGCGCCGAAACACTCTCGCCCCAGGATTACGTACGACTGGCGCGCGTCGTCACGTCATAACCACAGTCAGGCGAGCCAAGATTCGGTGCGCCGCAGGCAAGCTTGCCCCATGCGGCGCCACAACCCGTACAATCGCGGCATGAACGAAAGATCTTCCTACACGATCGACGTGCAGGTCGAACCCCGCTTTGTCCCCGACCAATCCCGTCCCGGCGACAACCGCTACGTTTTCGCCTACACGATCACCCTGCACAACGCAGGAAGCATCCCCGCGCGCCTGATGACCCGGCATTGGATCATCACCGACGCCAACGGCAAGGTGGAGGAGGTCAAGGGCGACGGCGTGGTCGGCGAACAGCCGTGGATTCGTCCCGGCGACGAGTACGAGTACACCTCCGGCGCGGTGCTCGAAACCTCCGTCGGCATCATGCAGGGTAGCTACCAGATGCTGGCCGATGACGGCACGCACTTCGAGGCGGCGATCCCACCCTTCACCCTGTCCATTCCGCGTACCTTGCACTGATGGCTACGTACGCAATCGGCGATGTGCAGGGCTGCTATCCCGAACTCCAGCGCCTGCTCGAAAAACTGCGCTTCGACCCGGCCAGCGATCGCCTGTGGTTCTGTGGCGACCTGGTTAATCGCGGCGGGCAGTCCCTGCAAACGCTACGGCTGATTCACACGCTGCGCGAACAGGTGGTGATAACGCTGGGCAACCACGACTTGAGCTTGCTGGCCATCGCGCAGCGCCGGCCCGAAGCACAGTCCAAGGTCAATCCGGAGCTGCGCGAAGTGTTGTTCGCCGAGGATGCGCCGGTGCTGATGGAATGGCTGCGCTCGCAGAAGCTGCTGCACCACGACGAGCAGCTCAACTGGACCATGGTACACGCCGGTCTCGCCCCGTCTTGGACGTTGCGCCAGGCGCAACGCTCGGCGGGCGAAATTGAACGCGAACTGGGCAGCCCGCGTCATCCTCGCCTGCTCAAAAACCTGTTCGGCAATCGCCCCGCGGCATGGAACAGCCGCCTGCAGGGGATCGAACGCATGCGCGCCTCGATCAATACGCTTACGCGCATGCGCTACTGCGACGTGCAAGGCCGCATCGACTTCGAGAGCAAGGGCATCCCGGGCACACAGAAGCCGGGCATGTATCCATGGTTTGAAGTCCCTGGCATGCGCCGACGCGAAACGCGCATCGTGTGCGGCCACTGGTCCGCACTGGGCCGCTTGGCCGGCATGGGCGTGTACGCCATCGATACGGGCTGCGTGTGGGGTGGCCAGCTCACCGCATTGCGCCTGGACAGCGAGGACCTGCAGTACATCACGGTGGATGCCGAGCCCTACCGCAAGCGTATGCCGGGCGGCGACTAACGCTGCGCGCAGCGATGCAGCCCGGCCTCCCGTGCGTACCGAGGCGCACAAAGAAAAACCCCGCCGAAGCGGGGTTTCTTTTTATCAGCTCAGCTGTCCGTGGCAGTGCTTGAACTTTTTGCCCGAACCACACGGACACGGATCGTTGCGGCCAACACGCGGACCATCCTGGGCGCCGGACACCGGTGCGGCCATGCTGCCCGCCGCCACCGACTCCGGATCGGCGTTCAACGCCGCCGTCGGCGCACCGCCGCCGCTCGCCATCATCTGGCGCTGCAGGCGCTCGGCCAAGCGCTGCTGCTCGGCTTCCATGGCAGCGACTTCTTCCTCGCTGCGCACGCGAACACGGGCCAGCATCTGCACCACTTCGGTCTTGATGCGATCGAGCATGCTCGAGAACAACTGGAACGATTCGCGCTTGAACTCTTGCTTGGGCTGCTTCTGCGCATAGCCGCGCAGATAGATGCCCTGGCGCAGGTAATCCATGCTCGCCAGATGCTCCTTCCAGGCGTTATCGACCACGCTGAGCATGATGTGCTTCTCAAGCTGGCGCATGGTCTCTGCGCCCATCTGCTGCTCCTTGGCCTTGAATAGCTGCTCCACGGCCTCACGCACGTGCTCGACGATCATCTTGTCGTCGACCTCATGCTGCTGCTCGATCCAGTGGGGCAGATCCAAGGTCAGGCCAAACTCGCTTTCCAGCTCGCGATCGAGACCAGGGATATCCCACTGCTCGTCGACACTGTCGTGCGGCACGTGGCGACGCACCAACTCGGTGACCACATCGTCGCGGATATCGGCGATGGTGTCGGAGACGTCATCCACTTCAAGCAGTTCGTCGCGCTGGCTGTAGATCACCTTGCGCTGGTCGTTGGCCACGTCATCGAACTCGAGCAGGTGCTTACGAATATCGAAGTTGTGCTGCTCGACCTTGCGTTGTGCCTTTTCGATCTGACGGCTGACCATGCGGTCTTCCAGCGCGTCCTCTTCCTTCATGCCGAACATGCGCATCCAACGGCCAACCCAATCGCCGGCGAAGATACGCAGCAGGTTGTCTTCCAGCGAGAGGTAGAAGCGCGAGGAGCCCGGGTCACCCTGGCGACCCGAACGACCACGCAGCTGATTGTCGATACGACGCGACTCGTGACGCTCGGTGCCCACGATGTGCAGACCGCCGGCGCTGAGCACCAGTTCGTGGCGCTGCTTCCATTCGGCCTTGGCCTTGGCGCGATCCGCATCGGTGGCCGTTTCCGGCAACGCGGCAAGGGCCGCTTCCAGACTGCCGCCCAACACGATATCGGTACCACGGCCGGCCATGTTGGTGGCGATGGTGACCGAGCCCGGCGCACCAGCCTGCGCCACGATGTGCGCTTCGCGCTCATGCTGCTTGGCGTTGAGCACTTCGTGCGCGATCTTTTCCTTGCGCAGCAGATCGGACAGCAGCTCGGACACTTCGATCGAGGTGGTACCCACCAGCACCGGCTGCCCACGCTTGTGGCAATCCTTGATGTCCTCGATCACAGCGCGGTATTTGGCTGGCTGCCCAAGGAAAACCATGTCCGGGTTGTCCTTGCGGATCATCGGGCGATGCGTCGGAATCACCACCACTTCCAGACCGTAGATCTGCTGGAACTCGTAGGCTTCCGTGTCAGCCGTACCGGTCATGCCGGCCAGCTTCTTGTACATGCGGAACAGATTCTGGAAGGTCACCGTGGCCAGCGTCTGGTTCTCGCGCTGGATCGGCACGCCTTCCTTGGCCTCCACCGCCTGGTGCAGGCCATCGGACCAACGGCGACCCTGCAGGGTACGGCCGGTGAATTCGTCGACGATCACCACCTCGCCATCGCGCACGATGTAGTCGACGTCGCGGTGATAGATGGCATTGGCGCGCAGCGCGGCATTAAGGTGATGCACCACCGCCAGGTTCTTGGCGTCGTACAGGCCACTTTCCGGATCGATCACGCCGGCCTGGCGCAGCAGTTCATCCGCGTGCGACATGCCTTCTTCGGACAGGTGCACCTGCTTCTGCTTTTCGTCGACCCAGTAGTCGCCAGTACCGTCTTCCTTCTCCTGGCGAATCATCTGCGGGACGATCTTGTTCACCGCGATGTAGAGCTGGGGGGAGTCTTCGGCCGGGCCGGAGATGATCAGCGGCGTGCGCGCTTCGTCGATCAGGATGGAGTCCACCTCGTCGACGATGGCGTAGTGCAGGCCGCGCTGGTAGCGCTGGTCCTTGCTGAGCGCCATGTTGTCGCGCAGGTAGTCGAAACCGAATTCGTTATTGGTGCCGTACGTGATGTCGGCCGCGTAGGCCACATGCTTGTCGGCATGATCCATGCCGGGCCACACCACGCCCGTGGTCAGGCCAAGGAAGCCATAAAGCTTGCCCATCTGGGCCGAGTCACGGCGGGCCAGATAGTCGTTGACGGTCACCACGTGCACGCCCTTGCCTTCCAGGGCGTTGAGGTACACCGGCAGCGTGCCCACCAGGGTCTTGCCTTCACCCGTGCGCATTTCGGCAATGCGGCCCGAGTGGAGCACCATGCCGCCGATCATCTGCACGTCGTAATGACGCATGCCAAGCACGCGCTTGGCGCCTTCGCGCACTACCGCGAAAGCCTCCGGCAGAATCTTGTCCAGCGCCTCGCCAGCGGCGATACGCTGCTTGAACTCGTCGGTCTTGGCGCGCAGCGCCTCGTCGCTCAGCTTCTCGAATTCGGGTTCCAGCGCGTTGATACGCGCGACAGTCTTGGAGAGCTGGCGCAGCACACGTTCGTTGCGGCTACCGAAAAGGCTCGTCAGGGCACGGTTGAGCATTGATCTTCCGGATCAGGATTCATGAGCCGCCCGCTCGGCAAGGCCAGGCAGGACGAAAGGATTGATGATACTAGGGTCGGCTGGCGATCCCAAACGCCCTGCCGCCGCAGGCGCCTGCAGGCATCACCGCATGCGATACCGCCGCATCGGCACGGAGCGCGGACTCCCCCCGAGCATCGTCTCTGTGCTGGTGTGGCGGCTCGCACGCCCCCTTTCAAGGGCGTCGCGCACGCCATTGAGAAGGGCTTCAGCGGTGATTTTTTACGAAAGCCAGGGGGTTGACCACACGCCCCTTGTACCAAACCTCGAAATGCACATGCGATCCGGTGGAACGGCCGGTGGAGCCGGCCTCGGACACGACATCGCCCACATGCACGCGCTGGCCGGGTCGAACTTCGAGCTTGCTGTTGTGGGCGTAGCGCGTCATATAGCCGTTACCGTGATCGATCTCGATCACCTCGCCATAGCCACTGCGTTCGCCAGCATAGGTGACCATGCCCTCGGCCACGGCGCGCACGGGCGTACCGGTGGGCGCGGAGATGTCCAGGCCGGTGTGGTACGCGCTATGCCCACTGAACGGATCGGGGCGACCGCCGAAATAGGAGGAGATGTAACCCTCCACAGGCATACCGGTGGGCTTGAGATTCGATTCGATCTTGGCGTCCAACAGCAGGCTCTGCAGCGCGGAAAGCTGGACTTGCTGGCTATCGAACTGGTTGGCCAACTGGTTGATGCTGGTATCGAGCGCGGGCGGCAGTGCATAACCGTTATCGCTGCCGTCCTCGACACCACCCACCGCGGGCGACTGGTCGAAATTGAACTCACCATCATCGAGCTTGCCAACCTGGGTAAGGCGCTCACCCAGCGCGTTCAACCGGGTCGATTGCGCCTGCAGCTGCCCCAGCTTCACTGCCAGGGCATCGATGTCGCGCTGGGCATCCTTGCGGACGCCGGCTAGCTGCTGGTCCTGTTGCTGCACCTGCTGATGCAGCCGACGGATCTCTGACAGGGCGCGGTCGTGCGGGCTGACCACCACCATGGCGAGGGCGCCGCCCAGGCCCACACATCCCAACACCGCCAAGGCTGCCAGTCCCAACAAGCGCCAGCGCAAGCGCCGGTCCGCGAGATTGAAGGTTTTAGGCACCTTTTTGGTGCGAGACACAAGTATTATCTGCATGTTGTTCTACGTCATAAGATGTCGGCACTCATGCAGCACGACAATTCAAAGCCCTATCGCCGCGCCGGTTCGGGACTTACCGCCGTCACCGCGTTCGGCCCCATTGCTGCACTGGCTCGCAAGGCCCGTGAGCTGGATGCTTTGGATCGCGCACTGCGCCAGACGCTGCCGTCACCACTCCGCGAGCAGGTTCGTTTTGCCAACCTGCGCGACGGCCGCCTCATTTTTCTGGCGCCTTCACCGGCTCTGGCCGCCCGGCTGCGTCTACTCCAGACGCAAATCCTCGCGACCGCACGCGCCGTAGGCACGTACGCCAGTTCAGTCAC
This sequence comes from Dyella sp. ASV21, assembly GCF_016428975.1. Taxonomy (GTDB): domain Bacteria; phylum Pseudomonadota; class Gammaproteobacteria; order Xanthomonadales; family Rhodanobacteraceae; genus Dyella. Next base: position 40,096 of record NZ_JAELTT010000018.1, on the reverse strand, counting down.
CGTGAAAGTGGCTCCCCCCTTGCCGACAGAAATCGTGCCGGATCGGTCCAAACCGCTTTCGCATGCCGCCGGCTCCCACTTGAGAGCCGCCGCGGCATCCACCACAGACCCCGAATTACGGGAACTGTTCCTTGAGCTGGCGTCCGTCGCCGAAGTTTCTGATTCCAAACCCGACGGCAAGGTCTAAAGCACCCTGACCGTCCATGCCATCGATGGCGCCTCCGCCACCCGACCCGAAGGCCGGAGCAGCAGGGGTTATACCACGCCCCCACGGACCGGACAGACCCCGAAGTCATCAGTACGTGAACCGCCGCCGATGCAAGTGGAGAGATATATCACAAAACAAAAAGCCGCGTCCTTAAGACGCGGCTTATTTGTTTTTTCAGATTTGTCGGGGACTTAGCCAGTCCGGGCAGGCGTCAGATGGCCTGCGCGGGGTGGGCGTAAGAGATCGGCGAGGTGGCCGGATCGTCCGCGAAGCTCACCTCTTCCCAGGCCGAGGCGTCGGCCATCAGGGTGCGCAGCAGCTTGTTGTTGAGCTCGTGGCCCGACTTGTGCGCGTAGTAGGCGCCCACCAGGCTATGGCCCAGCAGGTACAGATCACCGATCGCGTCGAGGATCTTGTGCTTGACGAACTCGTCCTCATAGCGGAGGCCGTCTTCGTTGAGTACGCGGTAATCGTCCAGCACCACGGCGTTGTCCATCGAGCCGCCCAGCGCCAGGTTGTGCTCGCGCAGCATCTCGATATCGCGCATGAAGCCGAAGGTGCGCGCGCGGCTCACTTCCTTCACGAACGAGGTAGTGGAGAAATCGATCTCCGCCTTGGAAGTGCGCTTGCTGATGATCGGGTGGTTGAACTCGATCGAGAAGCCGACCTTGAAGCCCTCGAACGGCTCAAAGCTGGCCCACTTGTCGCCTTCCTGCACCTTGATCGGCTTTTTGATGCGGATGAAGCGCTTGGCGACGTTCTGTTCTTCAATGCCGGCCGACTGCAGCAGGAAGACAAACGGGCCGGCACTACCGTCCATGATCGGCACTTCCGGCGCGGAAAGGTCGACATAGGCGTTGTCGATACCCAGGCCTGCCATCGCGGAGAGCAGATGCTCGACGGTGGAGACGCGGACGTCGCCATTGACCAGCGTGGTGGAAAGACGCGTATCACCCACGTTATCGGGGCGGGCGTGAATCTCCACGGGCGGATTCAAATCGGTACGGCGGAACACGATGCCCGTATTCGGGGCAGCGGGGCGAAGCGTCATGTACACCTTGTCGCCGGTATGCAGACCGACGCCGGTGGCGCGAATGATGTTCTTGAGCGTACGCTGCTTGATCATTTTTTTGGTACCTGTAAGGGGCAGCAGCCAAATTAGGGGAGCGATGCTAACACAGTCTTAACCTGTGAAAAGGCAATCCGCGCCACAGATCCTGTACACCCTTTCATGTTCCTTTCATTCACGAGTGAAATTCACTCATGGGGTGAACAGTAATTTCCCTAACATCTTCAATGCCTTAGACGTAACGCAGTGCCCCGCACCGGGACGGGATCCGGCGCGGGACACTGGACCAGCGGGATTCATTCCCGCCGGTCGTGCGTCATCCCTGAGGCACGCCAGTGAAGCCTTACGTACCTAAGAACTAACGCCGGATGCCAAGGACAGCTGACCTAGCCCGCTCACGCGGGGGAAGGCCCACACGCACGCCATCGCCAAGGCGACTTTGTACGCGTTTTGTCACTGACAAGTGAAACCGGCGTTTTGTTCAATTTTTCTTCAAAATTTATTGCCCTGTCAGTTTCTCAGTCCGCCTGGCGACGCAGGAAAGCCGGAATATCCAGGTAATCGAAGCTGGGATCGGCGCTCTTTGCCGCTGCGCTGGCCTCGACGCGGCTGGTGGTGGTCGTTTCCGGCTGTGCGTAATCGACCACTTCGTTGCCCGTGCCGGTGCGCAGCACGACCGGACGCGGACGCTGGCGCATTTCCACCTGCTGGGTCGCCGCCGGGCGGACCGGCTGACGGGCCGCGGCACGGTTGAGGCCGGTGGCCACCACGGTGACGCGCACGTCGTCCTGCATTTCCGGATCCAGCGAGGTGCCCATGACCACGGTGGCGTCTTCGCTGGCGAAGTCGTGAATCACGCGACCGATCTCATCGAACTCGCGCATGGTCAGGTTCGGACCGGCCGTGACGTTTACAAGGATGCCGCAGGCGCCGTTGAGATTGACGTCTTCCAGCAGCGGGTTGTTGATGGCCGCTTCCGCCGCCGCCTGGGCGCGATCGTCGCCACGGGCTGTGCCCGAACCCATCATGGCCATGCCCATTTCGGACATCACCGTACGCACGTCGGCGAAGTCGACGTTGATCAGACCCGGCGCGGTAATCAGGTCGGCGATGCCTTGCACGGCGCCCTGCAGCACGTCGTTGGCGGCCTTGAAGGCATTGAGCAGGGTCACTTCACGACCGAGCACCGACAGCAGCTTCTCGTTCGGCACCGTAATCAGCGAATCGACGTGCTGTGAGAGATCCTCGATACCCTTCAGTGCCACCTGCATGCGGCGACGGCCCTCGAACGGGAACGGCTTGGTGACCACGGCCACCGTGAGAATGCCCTTTTCCTTGGCCAGCTGAGCCACCACCGGTGCCGCACCCGTACCGGTGCCACCGCCCATGCCGGCCGTGATGAACACCATGTCCGCGCCCGCCAGCATCTCTTCGATGCGCTCGCGGTCTTCCAGTGCGGCCTGACGGCCCACTTCCGGGTTGGCGCCCGCTCCCAGGCCCTTGGTCACATTGGCACCCAACTGCAGGTGCGTACGCGAACCACAGGTCTTCATGGCCTGCGCGTCGGTGTTGGCGACGACAAACTCGACGCCCTCGATGTTTGCGTTAAGCATGTGCGCCACGGCGTTACCGCCGCCGCCGCCCACGCCGATGACCTTGATTACTGCATTCGGTGCGAGTTTTTCGATCAGTTCAAACATTTCCCGTCCTCCGTAGAGCATCGTTGTCGTTGTAACCGCAGGTGTCGACGTTCCTGTCGCCCCTTGGTGGCGGACGAACATCCCTTCGTCCATGGCGAGGCTTCCTGCCCCACCCAAATCAGAAATTCTTGGTAATCCAGCCGCGCAACTTGTCGACCAAGCCACCGACACTGCCGCCGGTGGAGCCGTTCATGCGCACGCCGCCCGCACGCGAGCCGTGCAACAGCAGGCCCACGCCCGTGGAATGCAGCGGATTGGTGACGACTTCGCCCAGGCCACTCACGTGCTGCGGCACGCCAATGCGCACCATCTTGTGGAAAATCTCCTCGGCCAGTTCCAGCGCACCTTCCATGCGCGAAGCGCCCCCGGTGAGCACCACGCCGGCCGCTACCAGGCTTTCGTAACCGGAGCGGCGCAGCTCGTCCTGCACCATTTCGAAGATTTCCTCGTAGCGCGCCTGCACCGACTGCGCCAGCGACTGGCGCGCCAGGCGGCGCGGCGGGCGATCGCCCACGCTGGGCACCTGGATGGTTTCCTCGGCATGCGCCAGCTGCGCCAGCGCGCAGGCATATTTGATCTTGATCTCCTCGGCATGCGCCGTCGGCGTGTGCACGCCGTAGGCGATGTCGTTGGTGACCTGGTCACCGCCCACCGGCAACGACTTGGTATAGCGGATCGCGCCCTGGGTGTAGATGGAGATGTCGGTGGTGCCCGCACCGATATCGACCAGGCATACGCCCAGTTCGCGCTCGTCGTCGGTTAGCACCGACTTGGCGCTGGCCACCGCGGAGGGCACCAGTTCGTCCACGGTGAGACCACAGCGCTGGATGCACTTGCTGATGTTCTGCACGGCGGCGGCAGCACCGGTGACCAGGTGCACGCTCGCCTCCAGGCGCACGCCACTCATACCTACCGGCGAGCGGATGCCGTCCTGGCCATCGATGCGGTATTCCTGCGACTCCTTATAGAGAACCTTGCGGTCGGCCGGAATGGCCACGGCACTGGCCGCCTCCAGTACCTGCTCCAGATCGCCCGGGGTCACTTCGCGGTCGCGGATGGCCGCGGTGCCATGCGAGTTCTTGGTTTCCAGGTGGCTGCCGGAGATCGAGGCATACACCGAGCGGATGTCGCAACCAGCCATCAGCTCGGCTTCTTCCACCGCGCGCTGAATCGAGTGCACGGTGGATTCGATATCCACCACCGAGCCGCGCTTCATGCCGCGCGAAACGTGCGTGCCGATGCCGATCACTTCGATCGGTTCGCCTGGCTCGTACTCGCCCACAATCGCCACCACTTTCGAGGTGCCGATGTCGAGGCCGACCACCAGTTGCTTGTCGTTCTTGGTCTTCATGTGCGGGGTGAGCCTCCAGCGTTCACGGTGCTCGCCTGGGGCGGCCATCGAACGGCAAATCCATTGGTGTAACGAAGATCGGCATAGGCAAAACCATCGGCGTGGCCTGCCATCAGCTGCGGATAAACATCGAGGAAGCGACGCAGACGGCGCCCGGCCTGGTCGCGGTCGCCCACGACGATCTGCGCGCCGCTGCTCGTGGTGAGACTCCAGCTGCCGCGCTCGGTCAGCGCGACGCCGGTAATTTTCAGGTGCGTGTTGGCGAACGCCTTTTGCGTCTCCGCGTAGAAGCTCACCACCTCGGCCAGACGCGCGTCGGGGCCGTGCAGATTCGGCAAATCGGTGTTGGCTTCCGTATCGGGCACCTGGAACACCAGACCCTGACGGCTGATCAGCTTGTCGTCGTTCCAGCGTGCAAACGGCTGACGCTCGTAGATGCGCAGGATCAACGTATCGGGCCAGCGCTTGCGCGCTTCCACCGACTCCACCCACGGCAGCGCGGCCACGGCCTTCTGTACGCCATCCAGGTCGAGCGCAAAGAACCCTTTGCCGAGACGCGGCATGACGACCGCACGGAGTTCGTCCGGCGTCACATGCTTGAACTCGGCTTGCACCGTCAACTGGGTCACCGGCCAGCGATTGGCCGCAAACCATCCGCGCAGCACGCCGACGATCGGCAGCGCCACGAGCGCGATGGCCAGAACCCAGGCAACGAGGCGGATGGTTCCCCTCACGCGTCCTCCCGGAAACTGGTTTCCAGCACGCGCCAGCACAGCGTCTCGTAATCGATGCCGGCTGCCGCGGCAGCCTTGGGCACCAGCGAATGGGAGGTCATGCCCGGCGCGGTATTCACTTCCAAGAGCCAGTTGCGGCCCTCGCGGTCGCGCATGATGTCCACACGGCCCCAGCCCGAGCAGGCCAGCGCATCGAACGCGCGCAGCGCCAATGCCTGCATCTCGCGCTCGGCTTCGCCCTCAAGGCCCGGACAGATGTATCGGGTGTCTTCGGCGATGTACTTGGCGTTGTAATCGTAGTACTCGCCCGTGGGTACGATGTTGATGGTGGCCAGCACCTGGCGATCGAGCACGCCCACGGTGTACTCACCGCCTTCGATCAGCGTTTCCATCAGCAGGTCGCCCGGGTAGCGATGGGCCAGCGCCACCGCCTCATCCAGGTCGGCTTCCTTGAACACGCGGGTGACACCCACGCTGGAGCCTTCCCAGGCGGGCTTCACGATCAGGGGAAAACCGATCTCGCGTGCGGCGGCGTGCACATCGGCGCCGCGCGGCAGTGCCTTGAAGCGCGGCGTGGGCAAACCCAGCGCCTGCCACACCAGCTTGGCGCGAATCTTGTCCAGCGAAAGCGCTGAGCCCAGCACGCCCGAACCGGTAAAGGGAATGCGCAGCGCTTGCAGCGCGCCCTGCAGTTCGCCGTTCTCGCCGCCACCGCCGTGCAGGATGTTGAACACGCGGGCGAAGTGGCCTGCGCGCACGGCATCGAGAAGCGCCGGGATGCCATCGATGGCATGCGCATCGACGCCGCGCGCCTTGAGCGCGGCCAGCACATTGCGGCCGGAGTCCAGCGACACTTCGCGCTCGGCGGAGCTGCCACCCATTACGACGGCGACGCGGCCAAACTGGGCGGTATCGGTGATGGTCTTGCTCATGCTTTGCTCGTCTTCAGTTGACCGGCCTGCGCCAGTTCCACCGCCGCCGCGCCGATGTCGCCAGCGCCCAGCAGCAGCAACAAATCGCCGTCGCGCAGCAGCGCGGGCAGCGTGTCTTTGAGGTCACGCGGGTGATCGACCAACACGGGATCGACCTTGCCGCGCGCGCGCACCGCGCGAGCCAGGGCACGCCCATCGGCGCCCGCGATCGGCGTTTCGCCAGCGGCATACACTTCAGTCAGCACCAGCACGTCGGCTTCGGCCAATACGTTGGCAAAGTCATCCAGCAGATCGCGGGTGCGGCTATAGCGATGCGGCTGGAAGCCCACCACCAGGCGACGATCCGGCCAGCCACCGCGAGCCGCGGCGAACACGGCAGCCAACTCGCGCGGGTGATGGCCGTAGTCGTCCACAAGCAACGCCGTGCCCTTGTCCAGTGCGATCTCGCCACGGCGGTGGAAGCGGCGCCCCACACCCTGGAAGTTTTGCAGCGCGCGCGCGATCGCCTCGGCCTCCACGCCCAGCTGCCAACCGATGGAGGCAGCGGCCAGCGCATTGAGCACGTTGTGGCGCCCCGGCAGGTTCAGCTTGACGGGCAGCGCGTCGGCGCGCCCCGGCAGCCACAGGTCAAAATGCATTTCGAAGCCATGCTGCGAAAGGTTGCTCGCACGCACGTCGGCGTCCGCCGTGTCGATGCCGTAGGTCATCACGCGGCGCGTGGTGGACTTGGCCAGTTCAGCCACTTCCGGATCGTCCATGCACAGCACGGCCAGACCGTAGAACGGCAGGCGATGCAGGAAGTCGCTGAAGGCCTTCTTCACCAGGGCGAAGTCGCCGTTGTAGTTCTCCAGGTGATCGGCGTCGATGTTGGTGACGGCCGCGATCACCGGCGAGAGCATGAGGAAGGACCCGTCGGATTCGTCCGCCTCGGCCACCAGGTACTGGCCGGTGCCCAAGCGCGCATTGGCGCCTGCGGCATTGAGCTGACCACCGATAACGAAAGTCGGATCGTAATTGGCCTCGGCCAGCACACTGGCCGCCAAGCTGGTGGTGGTGGTCTTGCCGTGGGTACCGGCGATGGCGATACCGCGACGGAAGCGCATCAATTCGCCCAGCATTTCCGCGCGCGGCACCACCGGAATGCGCGCCGCACGGGCAGCGACCAACTCCGGGTTGTCCGCGTGAATGGCACTGGAGGTAACCACCACGTCGGCATCGCCGATGTGCTCGGCCGCGTGGCCTACGTGCACTTCGATACCCAACTGGGCCAGGCGCTGGGCGGTGGCCGAGTTGGCACGGTCCGAGCCGGAAACGGCATAGCCAAGGTTGTGCAGCACTTCGGCGATACCGCTCATGCCCACGCCGCCGATGCCAATGAAATGCACGCGGCGGAAGGTGGTCATCAAGTCTTCATGAGCGAGCAGGCGGCGCGGCGTCATGCGGCCACCTCCACGCAGGCGCGCGCGATCACCGCCGCCGCATCGGGCTTGGCGAGCGTACGGGCGGCTTCGCCCATCGCTATCAATCGTTCGCGATTTTCCAGCAGCGCTTCCAGGCGCTGCGCCAACTGCTGTACGTCCAGATCCTTCTCCTGCATCAACTCGGCCGCATGCGCGGCGACCAGCGCTTCGGCATTGCGGGTTTGGTGGTCATCCACCGCATACGGGAACGGCACCAGCACAGCGCCCAGGCCCGCGGCGGTGAGTTCGGCCAGGGTGAGCGCGCCGGCGCGACACACCGCGAGGTCGGCCCAGGCATAGGTGCCGGCCATGTCTTCGATAAAGGGCACGATCTGCGCTTCGACGCCTGCCTTGGCATAGGCTTCGCGCGCTTCGTCAATGCCGCGATTGCCACATTGGTGCAGCACGTCCGGGCGCTGCGTCGGCGACACCAAGGCCAGCGCCTGCGGCAGCGCCAGGTTCAGCGCGCGCGCCCCCAGGCTGCCGCCCAGCACCAGCAAGCGCGGACGACTGCTACGACCGGCCATGCGTTCACGGGGCGCCGGCAGCGAGGCAATGGCACCACGTACGGGATTGCCCACCCATTCGGCACCCGGCAACGCATCGCTGAAACCTGCCAGCACCCGCTGAGCGTGCGCGGCGAGCTTGCGATTGGTGAAACCGGCCACGCGATTCTGCTCATGCACCAGCAATGGGCGACGGGTAAGGCGCGCGGCCACGCCGCCCGGGCCAGCCACATAACCGCCCATGGAGAGCACGCTGCGCGGCTTGACCTTGCGCAATACACGCAGCGAGGCGAGCAAGGCACGCGCCAGCATCAGCGGCGCCAGCAAACGCGTTTTCAGGCCCTTACCGCGCAAACCGCCCACCGGCACGGTGATCAGCTCCACGCCATGCGCCGGTACCACGCGTGTTTCCATGCCACCCTCGGCACCCAGCCACACGACCGGCACGCCCTGCGCACGCAGCGCCTCGGCCACGGCAAGGCCCGGGAAGATATGTCCGCCAGTACCGCCGGCCATGATCAACACCGGCGCGTTCATGGCGTCACCATCCCGCCAGCCACTGCTGGATTGGCATCGGGCACGGCGTTGACAGGGTTGCGCGCAGCCATTTGGCGCGCGTCCATGGCGCGATTGATTTCGTAGGTCGTGCGCAGCAGCACGCCGGCCATGGCGCAGGTGAGCACGATGGACGAACCGCCATAGCTGATCAGCGGCAGGGTCAGGCCTTTGGTCGGCAGCGCACCCAGGTTCACGCCAATCGACACCATGGTCTGCATGGCCAGCATCAAGGAGATGCCAAACGCGACATAGCCAGCGAAACGCTGGCCCATCTCCACACCCTTCAGGCCCATGTAGAGGCCGCGACCCACGGCCAGCGCGAACAGGCCCATCACCAGCAGGATGCCGGCCAGACCAAGTTCCTCGGAAATCACCGCAAAGATGAAGTCGGTGTGCGCTTCAGGCAGATAGGAGAGCTTGAGCACGCTCGAACCCAGGCCCACGCCGGTCCACTCGCCACGGCCGATGGCCATCAGTGACTGGGTGAGCTGGAAACCATCGTTGAACGGATCGGCCCAGGGATCGATAAAAGAGGTGAGGCGACGCATGCGATACGGCTCGAACTTCGCCACGAACCACAACAGCGCCACCACCGGCAGGCCCATCAGGCCCAGGTAAACCGGTTTGGCGCCGCCCAGCCAGATCATGCCGATGGTCACTGCGATCATCAGCGTGGCCGAGCCGAAGTCCGGCTGCAGCAGCAACAGCACGACGAACATGCCGGCCACCATGATCGGTTTGAACAGGCCCCAGAACGAGGTTTCCACGCTCTCGCGGTGACGAATGAGGTAGCTGGCGGTGTACACCACCATGATCAGCTTCACGGCCTCTACCGGCTGGAAGCTGGTGATCAAGAAGTTCAGCCAGCGACGCGCGCCGTTGATGCGCATGCCGATACCCGGCACGAATACCATCAACAGCAACAGCACGGCACCGCCAAGCAGCAGGTAGGCATGCTTTTCCAGCAGCTTCAGCTCGGTGCGCATGGCGATACCCGCCAGCACCATGCCCAGGCTGAGGAACAGCAGGTGCTTCTTCAAAAAGTAGAACGCGCCTATGTGCTGGCTGTCGGCCACGGCAATGGAACTGGAGGTGACCATCACCACGCCAATGCTGGCCAAACCGACGAGCGCAACCACCAGCGGCATATCGAAGCTGCCGCGGGGTCCTTGTCGTCGCTTGGCCTGGGTGGTGTCCAAGAGCATGATCAGCGCACCTTCAACGTGGCGAGGCCAATCAGCACCAGTACGACGCTGATGATCCAGAAACGCACGATCACACGCGGCTCGGGCCAGCCCTTGAGTTCAAAGTGATGATGGATCGGCGCCATGCGGAACACGCGCTTGCCGGTCATCTTGAAGCTGGCGACCTGGATCATCACCGAGGCGGTTTCCATCACGAATACGCCGCCCATCACCAGCAGCACGATCTCCTGGCGCACGATGACGGCAATGGCCGCCAGCGCGGCGCCAATGGCGAGCGCGCCCACATCGCCCATGAACACCTGGGCGGGATACGTGTTGAACCAGAGAAAGCCAAGGCCTGCGCCGGATAGCGCGCCACAGAAAATCGCCAGCTCGCCCGCGCCCGGAATAGAGGGAATGCCGAGGTATTCGGAGAACACCTTGTTGCCGGCCAGGTAGGCGAATATGCCCAGCGCGCCCGAGACCAGCACGGTCGGCATGATGGCCAGGCCATCCAGGCCGTCGGTGAGGTTCACCGCGTTGGAGAAGCCCACGATCATGAAATAGGCAACCACCACAAACAGGATGCCCAGCGGAATGGCCACCTGCTTGAACAGCGGCAAGTACAGCGCCGTCTCGGCGACCGGCAGGCTGCCGGTCGCCTGCGGTGCGGTGTAATAGAGGAACAGCGCGGCAGCCAGGCCAAACACGGACTGCCAGAAATACTTCCAGCGCGAGGCCAGACCGCGGCTGTCCTTCAGCACCAGCTTCTTGTAGTCGTCATAAAAGCCGATCACGCCGAAGCACAGCAGCACCGCCAGCACCAGCCACACGTAGCGGTTGTGCAGGTCGGTCCACAACAAGGTGGACAGCGTCACCGCCAGCAGGATCATGACGCCACCCATGGTCGGCGTGCCGGCCTTGGACAGATGCGTCTGCGGACCATCCTTGCGCACCACCTGGCCGGCCTTGAGATCAGCCAGCTTGCGGATGAGGTTGGGACCGAACAACAGCGACATCGCCAGCGCGGTGAGCGCGGCCATGATGGTGCGGAAGGTGATGTACTGGAACAGGTGCAAGGCGGTGAAGTGCCGTGCCATCCAGTCTGCGAGTTCAAGCAGCATTGGATGTGCCCTCCCCATTTGCCTTGTTGTTACGAAGTGCAGCGACCACCTGATCCATGCCCGACGAGCGCGAGCCCTTGATCAGGCAGGTGACGCCGCCGTGCAGGTGTTGCTGGAGCGCGGCGATCAGCGCCGTCTTATCGTTGAAATGCTCAGCGCCTTGGCCGAAGGCCTTGATCGCCGCGGCACTCAGGGGGCCTACCGCAAACAGGCGATCGATGCCGCGCTGGTGGGCGCGCTCGCCGATGCCCGCATGCAGGGCGGAGGCGTTGTCGCCCAGTTCGGCCATATCGCCCAGCACCAGCCAACGCTCGCCCGAAGCCAGCGCCAGCGTATCAATGGCCGCACCGACGGAGCCGGGGTTGGCGTTGTAGCTGTCGTCGATCAGTGTCCAGCCGCCGCTCATGCGCTCGAACTGCAGTCGTCCGGCCACGCCGGGAACCTGTTCGAGGCCTTCCACGATGGTGTCCAGCGGCACATCCAGCGCCAACGCAATCGATGCCGCCGCCAGCGCATTGGCAATGTTGTGGCGCCCCGCCAGTGGCAGCTGTACTTCGGCATCGCCCACTGGGGTGCTCAGCAGAAAGTGCGAGCCGTCCACACGCTGGGCGAGGATGTCCGCACCCACGTCAGCCTTGTGGTCCAGCCCAAAGCGCAGCTGGCGACGCGTGCCGGCGAGGCCCGCGAAGAAACTGGCGAACGCATCGTCCGCATTGATGATCGCCACGCCATCCACCGGCAGCGCCTGGTACAGCGCGCCCTTGGTCTCGGCCACGCCTTCCACGCTACCCATGCGCTCAAGATGCGCTGGCGCGATGGTGTTCACGAGGCCGATATCGGGCCGCGCAATGGCAGCGAGATAAGCAATGTCGCCCGGCTTGCCCGCGCCCATCTCCAGCACGGCGTATTCGGTGTCCTGCGGCATCGCCAACAGGGTGAGCGGCAGGCCCAGCTCGTTGTTGTAGTTGCCCGCGTTGACGTGGGTACGGCCGTGGCGCGACAGGATGGACGCTGTCAGTGTCTTCACCGTGGTCTTGCCGTTGGAGCCGGTAATGCCGATCACCCGGACATTGCCCTGCGCGCGCACGGCACTGGCCAGATCGCCCAGGGCAAGCTCGCTATCGTCCACCAGCACTTGCGGCAGGTCGAAATCCACCTTGCGCGTGACCAGCGCAGCCACTGCACCGCGCGCCTTGGCTTCGGCGAGGAAATCGTGCCCATCCACGCGCTCGCCCTTGATGGCAACGAACAGGTTGCCCGGCTGCAGCTTGCGCGTGTCGATGGCGACGCCGCTGGCTTCCACGTCCGTGCCGATCAGGCGACCACGAGTCCACAGGGCAATGGCGCTCAGGCGCATCATGCGTGCACCTCCAGCGCGTGACGGGCGACCGCCAGGTCATCGAACGGACGCTTGCCTTGCGCGCCCTCCTGATAGGTTTCATGCCCCTTGCCGGCGATCAGCACCACGTCGCCTGCCTGCGCGGCAGCGAGGGCTTGCTGGATCGCCTCGGCGCGGTCGCGCTGCACGATGGCATCCCGCGGGTGCGCCAGGCCAGCGACAATCTGGGCGACGATGGTGTCGCCGTCTTCCCCGCGCGGGTTGTCGTCGGTCACGATGATGCGGTCGGCTAGACGCTCGGCAATGGCGCCCATCTGAGGACGCTTGCCTGCATCGCGCTCGCCGCCGCAGCCGAACACGCAGATCAGGCGACCCTCGCAGTGCGAGCGCAGTGCGTTGAGCGCCTGCTCCAGCGCGTCCGGGGTGTGAGCGTAATCGACCACGACCAGCGGCAGGCCATCGTTGCCGCCCAGGCGATTCATGCGGCCATTGATCGGCGCCAGCGCCTCCACCGCCTCGACAATGCGCTGGAACGATTCGCCCAGTGCCCCCAGGCTAGCCACCACGGCCAGCAGGTTGGCTACGTTGAAGCGCCCCAGCAAACGGCTGCGCACCGCCTGCGTGCCCCACGGCGTGTGCAGGGTAAAGGCCAGCCCTTCGGCGGAAGTGACCACCTCGGTGGCGCGGATCTCCGCCGCGACATCGCCCTCCGCGCTAAGACGCAGCACGCGCTTGCCGGCAGGCATCTGCGTGGCGAGCGTGCGACCGAAGGCGTCGTCGATATTGATGGCCGCTGCCTTGAGCGTCGGCCATGCGAACAGCTTGGCCTTGGCCGCGCCGTAGGCTTCCATGCTGCCGTGGTAGTCGAGATGGTCGCGGGTGAGGTTGGTAAACGCGGCCACTTCGAAAGCCATCGACGCCACGCGCCCTTGTTCCAGCGCGTGCGAGGACACCTCCATCGCCACATGGCTGGCGCCCTGCTCGCGGAATGAGGCAAGCAGGCCCTGCACGCTGATGGCGTCGGGCGTGGTGCGCTCACCTTCGCTGATCTGCCCATGCAGGCCCGCACCCAGCGTGCCGATGGTGGCGGCGCGATGACCCAGATGCTCCAGCGCCTGGGCCAGCAGCTGCACCGTGGAGGTTTTGCCGTTGGTACCGGTTACCCCGATCACGTGCAGCGCTTCCGAGGGTCGATCGAAAAAGCGCGCGGCTATCTCGCCAACCTGACTATGCAGGCCGTCGATCCACAGCACGGGCACATCCAGCTCCGTCACATCGGTCGCCGGCGCCTCGGCCAATACCACCCGCGCACCGCGCGCCACCGCGCCCGGCGCAAAGTGGATGCCGTGCTCGCGTGTGCCGCGCAGCGCGAAAAACGCGTCGCCGGCGCGCACCTGGCGCGAGTCCAGCGTGAGGCCCGAAACGACGATATCGCCGACACCAGGGGTATCGGCGATGCCGTGGAGCAATTGGTCGAGGCGGGCGCTCATGGCGTCGCGCCTTCGATCGGTGCGTCATCCACCGTTTCCACGGTGGGCTGTTTGTTGCCAATCAAACCATTCTGTCCTTGCAGCGGTCCGCCGACATACCAGCGGCCGATGTTGTCGGGGGGCACGTCCATGAGGCGCAAGGCGCCATCCATGACCTTGGCGAATACGGGGCCGGACACCAGCGCGCCGTAGTAACTGCCCTTCTTCGGATTGTCGATCACCACCACCGCTGCCATGCGCGGGTTGGATGCCGGCACGATGCCTGCGAAGGCGGCGCTGTAATTGTTCTTGGAATAGCCGCCGGCCGCGGCCTTGTGGGCCGTGCCGGTTTTGCCGGCGACGGCGTAGTTGGCAATCCACGCATACGGTGCCGCGGTGCCGCCCGGCTGGGTCACCGACACCAGCATCTGCACCAATTCGTTGGCGATCTTGGGATCGACGATCTGCTTGGCTTCGTTGTCCGAGCCCTTCACGAAAGTGGGCAGATGCATCACCCCGTTATCGGCGATGGTGGCGTAGCCATTGGCCAACTGCAGCGGCGTGACGTTGAGGCCGTAGCCATAAGCCAGAATGGCCTTTTCCAACATGCCCCAGCCCTTGCCGGCCTTGAGGTAGCCAGAGGCCTCGCCAGGGAAGCCGCTATTGGTGCTGGAACCAAATCCAAAAGCGCGATAGGTGTCGTACATCAAGCCGGTATCCAGCGTCATCGCCACCTTGGCGGCGCCGATATTGCTGGACTTGGCGAGGATGCCGGTGGGCGACAGCATGCCGTAGGCATGCGTATCGCGGATATCGTGCGAGATGTAATAGAAATGGCCGTTACCCGTGTCGATCAGCGGCCCCGTCGGCGTGTATTTGCCGCTGGACAACGCCGCAGCCATCACGAACGGCTTGATGGTGGAGCCCGGCTCCACCACGTCGGTCATCGCCCGGTTGCGACGGCTGGACGGGCTGCTGCTACGCAGCGCGTTCGGGTTGTAGGTTGGCCAGTTCACCATGGCGAGGATTTCGCCGGTGCGCACGTCGATGATCACCATGGAGCCGGAGTCCGCGTCGGACTGCTCGATGGTGTTCTTCAATTCGTTATAGGCAAGGAACTGGACGCGGCGATCGATGCTGAGCGTGATGTCGCGACCCGGTTGCGGCGCCTTCACCAGCTCCACGTCTTCCACCACGTGCCCCATGCGATCGCGGATCACGCGCTTGGCACCCGGCTTGCCGGCGAGCCAATCGTCAAAGGCCAGCTCCAGGCCTTCCTGGCCATGGTCGTCGATATTGGTGAAGCCCAACACATGCGCCATTACCGGACCGGAGGGATAGAAGCGGCGGAATTCACGCTGCCCGTTCACGCCCGGCACGGCGAGGTCCAGCACCGCCTGCGCCGCATCGGGCGACATCTGGCGCTTGAGGTAGACGAACTCGCGCTCCGATCGCTGCACCAAGTATTGCTTGAGTGCATCCGCGTCCATGCCGATGGCGGCGGCCAAGGCGGGCAGCTTGCTCTCGTTGTCCAGTACTTCGGCGGGATTGGCCCAGATCGAGACCACCGGGGTGGACACCGCCAGCGGCTCGCCGTTGCGGTCGAAGATGGTGCCGCGCGACACCGCAATCGGCACCTCGCGAAGAATGCGCGCGTCAGCCTGGTTCTGGTAGAAACCCTTGCGCACCACTTGCATGTCGAACGCACGCGCTACCAGGCCCAAGGAGGCCAGGCCAAGCACGGCCACCACCAGCACCATGCGGTTGCGGACGCTGGGACCGGCGTTGCGGCGACGGGAGGGGTGGAGGGCCGGACGCGGGCGCGACTTCATCGACGCACCAGCTGGATGTCTTGCGGCTTGGGATTGACCATGCCCAGCTTTTGCCGCGACTCGTCATCCACGCGACGCGGCTCGGCCCAGGTGGCCTGTTCCAATTCCAGCTTGCCGTACTCGACATTGATTTCATCGCGCTGGTTCTGCAGGCGGGTCAGCTCGACAAACAGCACGCGGCTCTCATAGCGCGTCCAGACCACGGCAATGGCGCTGCACAGCACCGCCGCGACCAGGATCAGCATGAAGAGGCCGCCGAGGACTTTCATCCAAGCTTCTCCGCCACACGCAGCACCGCCGAGCGGGAGCGCGGATTGACGGCCAGCTCGGCCTCGGACGGAAACTGAGCCTTGCCCACCGGCGCCAGGCGCGCAGGCGCAGCCTCTACCGGCGGACCACGGCGACTACCCTGCACACGGCCAGAGTGATCGCGGATAAACAGCTTCACGGCGCGATCTTCCAGCGAGTGGAAGCTGATGATGGAAAGACGCCCGCCCACCTTGAGCAGCGACAGCGCCGACTGGAGCGCCTGATCAAGTGCCTCCAGCTCGCCATTCACGCGAATTCGCAGCGCCTGAAAGCTGCGCGTGGCCGGGTGCTTGCCTGGTTCGCGGCGGCCCACCACGCGCTCGATCAGCGCAGCCAGCTCGCCGGTGCGGGTGATCGGGTTTTCGGTGCGATCTTCGACGATGGCGCGAGCGATCTTGCGACTGAAACGTTCGTCGCCGTAGTTCCACAGCACGTCGGCAATCTCGCGCTCACTGGCGTGAGCCAGGAAGTCGGCCGCACTTTCGCCCTGCGTGGTATCCATGCGCATGTCCAGCGGCGCATCCGCCATGAAACTGAAACCGCGCGCGGCTTCGTCCAGCTGCGGCGAGGACACGCCCAGGTCGAGCAGGATGCCGTCGAGGCCAGTCGCGGTTTCGTCCCACTCGGCCATGCTGGAAAAATTGGCGTGACGGATGGAAACACGCGGGTCATCGCCAAATTCCGCGTTAGCGGTGGCAATGGCCTGCGGATCGCGATCCATCAGCAACAGGCGCCCCTCGGGGCCCAGGCGCGACAGCACGGCGCGGGCGTGACCGCCGCGTCCAAAGGTGCCATCGAGATAACGCCCGCCTGCATGCACGGCGAGTCCCTCCACTGCTTCACCCAGCATCACCGGGATGTGCACCAACTGAGAGCCTGATTCCATGTTTCGAGTCGTTCGCGTTGTCATGCTGTCGTTGTCAGGTGGTAGTGCGAGGCACCGATCAGGGTGGTTTCCTGATCAAGCCGCGCGCTGCCGCATGACTGCCACAGCATGCCAACCCACAGGGCCGGGCCTGTCAGCTCCCAAGGCTTGGTCATCGTTCGGTTGTGTATCGACATACACTCCCTCACTCTTCCTTGCCTTGCGTGCAAACAGCTCCCGGCGCGAGCCACTCGAAACATGGATCCAGGCTCTTGGCCATGCCGCACTCCCGCTCCCGTCCCGTTAACTGCACTGCGCCGTAACCGGTGCCGGTTACAGCGACAGCTCCGCCATCTCGTCAGTGATCTCGTCTTCGCCGATGGTCTGGCGGATCTTGGCCAGGTGAGCCTGTTCGCTCCAAAGCTCGAACTTGTTGCCCATACCCAGCAGAACCGCCTTCTTTTCGATACCCGTGGTGGCGCGCTGGCTGGCCGGCAGCAAGAGGCGCGCGGCGCTGTCGGGCTCGACCACCGCAGCGGCACCCACCAGCTTCATCTGCATATCGCGATGAGCTGCCTTGACCTTGGACAGCGCGTTGACCTGGTCGCGCACCTTCTCCCACTCCGCGTACGGGAACAGCCACAGGCAGCCCGACTCGAAGGGGTTGTAGGTGATCACCAGACGATTGGCGCAGGCGTCGGCCACCAACTCGCGATACGCGGTCGGAATGGCCAGCCGGCCTTTGTCGTCAACGGTGATAGCGGTTTCGCCTTGGAACACGACCGATAGGCTCCACGAATTCCCACGATTTCACACAGGAACCCACGATAGTCTCGCCCCCTGAGACTGTCAAGGGAATTTTGCTTGTGAATCAATGAGAAAGGCGGTGATCTGGCAGTAATTCCAGCCTTTTATGAGGAAACACCCGAAGGTGTTTGAATGGCTGGGATTTTTTCAAATTGCCCGCCACCTCGCCGGCCTTCCACAGGGCCCCATCGGGGCACACCGGCCTGGGTGGTATGAACCGACTGTTCATGCCCATCGCCGCACACCCGCCACCGCCTGGTCCGAAGGGACTCAGGGATGGCGAGCGGCGTGAAGGAGGTGGAGTCGGCCTGTAAGCCGGGTTCTGTACGCCTTGCGGCGCGACAGTCATTCCTCTCGGCCTGGCGTCACCGCCAGGCTCCAGCAACCTACCCGGGAACAACGCGGGCCGCGTTATCGTTCCCCTATTCGGTCTTGCTCCAGGTGGGGTTTACCGTGCCATGCGGCGTTAGCCCCGCACGCGGTGCGCTCTTACCGCACCCTTTCACCCTTACCACGCGCACCCGAAAGTGCCGTTCGGCGGTCTGCTCTCTGTTGCACTGGCCGTCAGCTCACGCTGCCCAGGCGTTACCTGGCACCTTGCCCTACGGAGCCCGGACTTTCCTCGATGCGCTTGCGCGCGACGCGACTGTCCGGCCGACTCCAAGACGCATTGTAGAGGATTGCGCCGCTCAAAGGGCCTGAGAAGACACCGAGACGTCGTCAGCGCGGCGCGCACCCTCGCGTCACCCCTCGTAAAGCAGCTTGCGCGGCGCCCCCGTAATGGCTGCCGCCAGCTTGGCCGCCTTCGCCGGCGGCAGCTCCTCACGCAGCAGCGCGAACACGCGACGACCTTCCGCCTCGCGTGCATCGGTCTCCTCGCCGCGGCCGGCCACCAGAATCACGCATTCACCGCGCTGCTGGTCCGGGTCGTTCGCCACGCGTTCGGCCAACTCCGCCAGCGGTTCGCCAAGCACCGTCTCGAACAGCTTGGTCAACTCCCGGGCCAGCACACCCTCGCGTCCGGCGCCGAACACATCGCGCATATCGGCCAGGCTTTCGGCGACACGATGGGAGGACTCATAGAAGATAAGCGTCCGCGCGTCGCCGGCCAGCTCCTGCAGACGCGTGCGACGCGCCGCCGCCTTGGGCGGCAGGAAACCCTCGAACACAAAGCGGTCACTTGGCAGGCCCGCCACCGACAGCGCGGCTATCGCCGCACACGCGCCCGGCACCGGCACACAACGAATGCCGGCCGCGCGCGCCGCACGCACCAGACGAAACCCCGGATCGCTGATCAACGGCGTGCCCGCATCGGAAATCAGCGCCACCGATTCGCCGCCCTGCAGGCGGCGCACGATGGCGTCCACCACCTCGCGCTCATTGTGCTCGTGCAGCGCCACCAGGGGCGTGCCAATGTTGTAATGCATCAGCAACGGACGACTGTGCCGCGTGTCCTCCGCCGCAATCACCGCCACCGAACGCAAGGTTTCGATGGCGCGCGCGGAAAAGTCATCGCGATGACCGATGGGCGTAGCCACCACCCACAGTTGGCCGGGCTGAATCTGTGACATCTTGCTGTTTCCTGCACCGCGAGGCGGCGATCCAATGGGCTATCATCGCCCATCCGCCGACCCTGTCGTCAAAAAAGCTCGAAAGGGATTTGACTATGCGCTTGCATCGCGCCGCAGGCCTCGCCCTGCTGATTTCACTGGCCCTCAGCGCATGCGTGCCGCCGACCGTCGAGCGCTCGCCCGCCGAGATCGCCGCCAGCCAGCAAGCCGACGCCCTCGCCCAACAAGGCAAGCTGGACGAGGCCGCCCAGGCTTATCTGGCGCTTGCGCAGACCGGCAGCAACCGCGATCACTATCAACTGCTGGCCGCCGAAACCTATCGCCAGGAAGGCCAGCTCGACCGCGCCATCCCGCTGCTGGGAGCGATCCGTCGCCAACACCTGACTGGCGATGAACCCTCGCGCCTGGATTTGCTGCAGGCCGAGGTGTCGCTCAAGCAACACGACGCCGCCCGCGCGCTACAGCTCACCACCCAACCCAACATCAGCGTGCCGCCTGCCCTGCAGCTGCGCCTGCTGGAACTGCGCTCGCAGGCCATGCAGCAAACCGGTGACCTGTGGGGCGCGGCGCGCTCGCGCGTGGAGATGGACGACAAGCTCGGCGGACTCGACCAGGCTCAGAACCGCAAACAGATCGTGTCGCTGCTGACCCAGCTAGGCGTCGATCCGCTCAAGCAGCGCGCCGCCGCCATGCAGCCGGGCGATCGCATGCTGCCCTGGGTCAACGAGGCACTTACCCAGCTCGGCATCGCCGTGGCCCGCCCCGCACCTGCGCTGGAACAGGAAGTGGGCACCATGATTCCCGGCGAAGGCGCCAACGTACGCGAAGGCTTCAAGATGCCCGCGCACATAGCCCTGCTGCTACCCGCTACCGGCAACCTCGCCACGGCCAGCACCGCCGTCACCGAAGGCTTCTTTGCGGCCTACGCCGACGCCGGACGCAACCACATACCGCGTCCGCCAGTGCGCGTGTACGACAGCGGCGGCACGCCCGCCGGCGCCATCAAGGCGTACCAGCAGGCCGTGACCGATGGCGCCCAGTTGGTGATCGGCCCACTGACGCGCGGCGAAGTCTCCGCCCTGTTCGGCCTGCCGCAACTTCCCGTTGCACTGCTCGCGCTCAACCATCCGGACGACAAGAGCCTGCCCGCCAATGGCGTGAGCGAATTCGGCCTGCTGCCGGAAACCGAAGGCGCCCAGGCGGCCGATCACATGATGGAAGGCGGCCTCACCAATGCCTATGTGATCGTCAGCGGTGATGACTTCGCCCAGCGCGCCGGCAAGGCCTTCAAGGCCGAAATGGAAGCCCGCGGCGGCAAGGTGGTCGGCACGGGCAGCCTTGGCAACAGTGGGGTCAACTACGCCACCACCATTACCAGCCTGGGCATGCCCACCACCGCACCGGATGCCGCCGCGCCAAGCACGGCCGGCCTGTTCATCAGCATGAAGCCGCAGCAGGCACGCCTGTTGTTGCCGCAGCTCAAGCTGGCCCGCATCAGCCTGCCCGTGGTCGGCACCTCGCACATCTATGCCGGCCAGGACGACGCCGGCGCCAATCGAGACCTGGAAGGCGTGGAATTCTGCGACGCCCCTTGGCTGTTCGATGTGCAGCCGGGCCTGCCCAACCACGGCGATATCGCCGCGCAACTGCCCGCCGCACGCGGCACCTCTGCGCGCCTGTTTGCCTTCGGCATGGATGCGTGGAACCTCGCGCCGTACCTGGACTGGTTGCGCGCCCACCCGGGCAGCTACCTGCCCGGCGCCAGCGGCCAACTCACCGCCGACCAGTTCGGCCGCATCCGCCGGGTACTGGTGTGGGCCAAGTTCCAGGATGGCCTGGCGCGACCACTCAACGGCAGCCTGCAGATGGACAGCGCACCCGCACTGGCTCCGCCGGTCGACAACGACGCTCAGCAGCCTACCCAGCACTGATGCGAGCCGCAGGCGCGGTCTTCGAACAACGCGCCTGCGATGAACTACGTCGCGCCGGCCTTACCTTGCTGGCGCGCAACTACACCACGCGCTATGGCGAGCTGGACCTGGTCATGCTCGATCGGGGCATGGTGGTGTTCGTCGAAGTCCGTCACCGGCTCAGCCGCAGCCGCGGCGACGCGGCCGCTTCGGTCAATTGCAGCAAGCAAGCCAAACTCATTCAGACTGCCGCGCTCTGGCTCGCCAGTCATCCCTCTTACGCCAACCACACCTGCCGCTTCGACGTGGTGACCTACGACGGGCCCGCCGACCAAGCCATCATGACGTGGTGGAAGCAGGCATTCGACGCGGGCTAAGACTGCAATACGCCCGCCCTGTCGCCCAAGGAATATACCCATGACCACACTGCTGTTGATTCGCCACGGCGAAGTCGAAGGCATCCAGCCACCGACGTTTCGAGGCAGACTGGATCTCGCCTTGACGGCCAAGGGACAGCGCCAGGCAGAGCTGACACGCGACTATCTTGCCGCCCACTGGAAGCTCGACACGATCTACTGCAGCCCGCTTTCCCGCTGCATGCGCACCGCTCATACCCTTGCCGAGGCCTACCAACTCCAGGGCAGGCCCCATCCGGGACTACTCGACATCGACTACGGCAGTTGGAGCAGCCTGCCCGTATCGGACGTTGAGCAGCGCTGGCCGCGGGAAGCGCGCCTGTGGAAGGTCGCGCCACATCGATTCCGCATTCCTGGCGGAGAGTCGATCCAGGAGGTTGCCGCCCGCACCACCGACGCCCTGGCGACGATCCTGCAGGCGCATCCCGACGAGAACATCGCACTGGTGACGCATGACAGCGTCATTCGCGTGCTGCTATGCCACGCCGCCGGGCTGCCTCTATCCAGCTACTGGCTATTCCAGCCCTCACCGTGCGGCGTCCATGTACTTGAGGTCGATGAGGGCTTCACCATCCAGGCCGTCAACAACACGCAACACCTGTTGAACGCGTGAAGTAGCACAAGGCATGCGCGCGCCAGAATCGGCGATTCCATCATCCGAAATGCGCGCCGAATTCGCTAACCTACGACGCCTGCCCTGTTGATGTTCAAGAACACCATGAATTCCCGCCGTACCCTTCTCTTTGTGTTGCTCGGTCTTGGTTTGATGTCTTCCGTGGCCCATGCGGCCGCCTCGTCAAGGCAAGGCGTTCGCGTGGGTTCGTATCGCGTTGAGCGCGATGTCACGCCCGGCCGAAACAAAGTGGTGGGAACGCTGACCAACACCGGACAGGGTCGCGTCCATGTCGTGCGCATCAGCTTCAGCCTCTTCGATGCCAAGGGGCGTGCCGTGGGTCGCGCTACCGACGAAGTGCATGACCTTGCGCCGGGGCAGACATGGAAGTTTCATGCGCTCGCGCGCGGCAACGTAAGCCGGGCGCGCCTCCTGCGCCTCGACGCCGAATAGGACCCCTCGCCCCACCGCCTGCATGCCGGTACGTGCCGCGTCTCGACGACGCGATCGTGCACACTACGGACACGGCCCGGCGAACGGGCCACCATGGAGGCGCCATGCTTCGCATCTGCGTGAAACTGGGCAAATGGACGGCGCTGCTTCTGCTGATTTTCCTGCTGCCCCTGTTGGCCATACGGGCATGGGATTCTCAGCGGGGCGATCCGCTGGCGGTGTGGCAGACCTATGTGCCTCACGAACTCACGGCGGGGGAGATCGACGCCACCGACTGGGCCGGCTACCTCGTCGCCGAACAACGTGTGTTCGACGAGGTACACAGACACGTCAGCGAACAACTGACGCCAACGCAACGCGTCAACACCAATCGCTATTTCGAAGGCTCGCCGCTTTATCCAGGGCATTTTGCCCATGATTGGAATCGCTCCTATGTGCTTGAACCGGTAGGCACACCGGTGGGTGCCGTGGTGTTGATCCACGGGCTCACCGACTCGCCTTATAGCCTGCGCGATATCGCGGAGCTGTATCGCGAGCGTGGCTTTATCGCCATTGGTTTACGCGTACCCGGACACGGCACGGTGCCGGCCGCATTGACCGAAGTGGAGTGGCCGGACTGGCTGGCCGCCACACGCGTGGCCATGCGCGAGGCGCGACGACGCGTGGGACCGGATCGCCCCATTCATATGGTCGGCTATTCCAACGGCGGCGCGCTCGCGGTGAAGTACACCCTGGACGCCTGCCAGCATGACGAATTGCCGATGCCTACGCGGTTGGTCCTGCTCTCGCCGATGATCGGCGTTACCTCGTTCGCGCGCTTTGCCGGACTCGCCGGTTTGCCGGCGATCCTGCCGGCCTTCGCCAAGGCGGCGTGGCTGGATTTGCTGCCCGAGTACAACCCGTTCAAGTACAACTCGTTCCCGGTGAACGCCGCTCGGCAGTCCTATCTGCTTACCGATGTGATTCAGAGCGAGATGCTGCGCATGGCGCGTGCGCATCAACTTGAACGCCTGCCGCCCATCCTCACCTTTCAATCGGTGATTGACGACACCGTGCGCGCTTCGGCGGTGATGCGAACACTGTACGCACAGCTTCCCGCCAACGGCAGCGAGATCGTACTGTTCGACGTCAACCGCAATCACCGCTTCGACTCGCTGCTGCGCACCAGTTCGCTACAGGCGCTGCAGAATCTCCTGCCGCCCGCGCCAAGAACGTACCGCACCACCGTCGTCGCCAACGCCGCCGTGGACGACAGCCGCACGGTGACACGCACCACCGAAGCGGGACAAACCCAGACCACGGAAGCGCCGTTGTCGATCCGCTACCCCGACGACATCTATTCGCTGTCGCATATCGCCCTGCCCTTCCCGCCCAGCGACCCGCTCTACGGCACCGCGCCCGACACCCGCGAGAACTTTGGCGTGCATCTGGGCATACAGGCACCGCGTGGCGAGCGCGGCGCGCTGGTACTCAATCTCGACGCGGTACTGCGCATCAGCTCCAATCCCTTCTACCCCTACGTCCAGGACCGCATCGAAGCGGTCATTCCCGCGGCGCCACCCGCCACGCACCCTTGACCCCGCAGCGGTGGGATACTGCGCATATGAACCTTCCGGATACCTTGCTCGCCTCTTTGCGCACGCACTTTGCGGCGGACGCGCTGACCACCGAGATGGGCGATCGCCTCGCCTATGCCTATGACAACTCGCGCCGAAATGCCCTGCCCGATGCAGTGGTATTTCCCACCCAGCATGCGCAGGTAGAAGCGCTGGTGCAGGCCTGCCGCGCGCATCGCGTGCCGGTGATCGGACGCGGCCGCGGCACCAATACCACCGGTGCCACAGTGCCGGTAGATGGCGGCGTGGTGGTGAGCTTCGAGCGGATGAATCGCATCGTGCGCATCGATCCGGACAACCGCCTTGCGGTGGTGGAACCCGGCGTATTGAACGGCGACCTGCAAGCCGCACTGAAGCCACACGGCTTCTTCTGGCCACCCGACCCCACGTCCTCGCCCTGGTGCAGCATCGGCGGCAACCTGGCCTGCAACTCGGCCGGGCCGCGCACGGTGAAGTACGGCAGCCCCCGCGAAAATACACTGGGCCTGCGCGCGGTGGCGGGTACCGGCGAGGGCTTCCGCTGCGGCACGTACACCAGCAAGGGCGCCACGGGTTACGACCTCACGCGTTTACTGATCGGCTCCGAAGGCACCCTGGCCCTCATTACCGAGGCCACCCTCAAGCTCACCCCAAAGCCGACCGGACTGCGCACCATGCGCGCGACTTATCGCGGCGTCGGCGCGGCCGCGCGCGCCGTGGCACGCATCATGGCGCAGCCGGTCACGCCCTGTGCACTGGAATTCATCGATGACGTGGCGCTCAAGCTCGCCCGCGATCACGGCGGCGACAGCGTGCCGGTGGCCGGCGCCATGCTGATGATCGAAGTGGACGGCGAGCCGGATACCCTGCCCAGTGCCGTGGAAGCCGTGTCGCGTGCAGCCCGCGGTGAAGGCCTGGAAGAGCTCAAGATCGCCGAGACCGCCGAGGAAACCGCCGCCCTGTGGTCCGCCCGCAAGGCACTATCGCCGGCGCAACGCACCATCTCGCCCAACAAGATCAACGAGGATGTGGTGGTTCCCGTGAGCCGCCTCCCCGAACTGGTGGACGGCATCAAGGCGCTATCCAAAAAGCACGACGTGCTGATTGTGAGTTTCGGCCACGCCGGCAACGGCAACCTGCACGTGAACCTGCTGCCACGCGATGAGGCGGAGCGTGAACGCGCACACGCCTGCCTGGCCGAGGTGTTCGCGCTGGTGATTGCACTGGAAGGCACGCTCTCCGGCGAGCACGGCATTGGACTGGTCAAAAA
Organism: Dyella sp. ASV21; assembly: GCF_016428975.1. Taxonomy (GTDB): domain Bacteria; phylum Pseudomonadota; class Gammaproteobacteria; order Xanthomonadales; family Rhodanobacteraceae; genus Dyella. The sequence continues at coordinate 14,821 of NZ_JAELTT010000018.1, read as the reverse complement.
GGAGTTCATGCCCCTGGCGCTGGAACCGAGCACCCTGCACCTGATGCGCAACGTCAAGGCCGCGTTCGACCCCGAAGGGATTCTCAACCCGGGGAAATTGCTGCCGTGAGCTGGGTGACTGGGCAGCGTGCCCGCCCAGGCAACCGCTCTACCGCTCAAACCGGCCCGCAACGAAAGCCCGCTTACCCCGCGCGCCGCGCAAGGATCAGGTGCAGGCCAAAGGCCACGAACACCGCGCCAGCGAGGCCATCAATCCAGCGCGAGAGCTTGAGATAGCCACGGCGCATGGCCGGCAGGGCGAACACCCCGGCCACCAGGGTGAACCACAGCAGGGTCTCGACCACCACCATGCTCCACAGGCCCCAGCGCGTGCCGGCGCTCACGCCGTCGCCCAGAAAGGCCGAGAACACGCTGCCGAAGTAGATCACCACCTTGGGATTGGACAGGTTGGTAAGCAGGCCCGCCCGCAGGGTGGCCCAATCGCTCTGCTGCAATTCCGGCTTAGGCTCACCCGCCGATGCGTCGGGCGCCTTCAGCGCGCCGCGCAACATCTTTACACCCATCCAGGCTAGGTAGAGGCCACCGGCCACGCTGATCAAGCGCTCCAGCCAGGCCAACCGCTGCAACACCAACTGCAGGCCTGCCAGCGCCAGCGCGGACCACACCACCACGCCCAGGGTGATGCCCACCACGCCAAACAGCGCCTGGCGGCGCGTGCGGCTCACGGCGGTCTGCGACACGAAAAAGAAGTCCGGGCCTGGGCTCAGCAGGGCCACCAGATGCACCACGGCAATGGTCAAGAACAGGCTCACAATAGTCTCCTTGGGGGCAGCAAGCGCAGGATTTCGCGGCGGCGCAGCTTGTCGCCACCGCATGGGTCCTCTAGTCTGCCGCTATTTTGGCACGGCCTTGGGACGCCCTTGGCCCTCTGCAGGGGAACACCCGACCACCGCTACAGGCCCGGTAAGTGCCCGGCCTGGCGGTATGGGCGTGCCCCACTCGACCTATTTCGACCGAATACCAAAGACGCTGATGAGCCTTCGACTCCGCCTGATTGCGATGAACTTCCTGCAATTCTTTGTGTGGGGGTCGTGGTTGCTCACCATTGGCGCGTACTGGTTCCAGACCAAACAATGGTCGGGCGCCCAGTTCGGCGCGATTTTCTCCACCATGGGCATCGCCTCCCTGTTCATGCCCTCCATCGCGGGCGTGATCGCCGATAAGTACATCAACGCCGAGAAGCTCTACGGCCTATTCCACATCATGGGCGCGGTGGTGCTGTTCACGGTGCCCATGGTGCAGTCGCCCGGCCTGATGTTCTGGGTGATGTTGGTCAACATGATGTTTTACATGCCCACCATCTCGCTCTCCATCGCGGTGGCATACAACGCACTCAAGAGTGACGGCAAGGACATCATCAAGGATTACCCGCCGATCCGCGTGTGGGGCACGGTGGGCTTTATCGCGGCGCTGTGGACAGTGAGCCTGCTGCACCTGGAAACTTCCTCGGGTCAGTTCTACGTGGCCTCGGGCGCATCGCTGCTGCTGGGCTTGTATGCCTTCACCCTGCCGGCCTGTCCGCCGCGCTTCCAGCGCAAGGCCAACCAGTCCTGGCTGGATACCTTCGGCCTCACGTCATTCAAGCTGTTCCGCGATTCGCGCATGGCCGTGTTTTTCATGTTCGCCATGTTGCTGGGCGCGGCGCTGCAGCTCACCAATGCCTATGGCGATACGTTCCTGCACGACTTCGCCAAGATGGATGAATACAAGAATCTGGTGTCGGTGCGCTATCCGGCCATCATCATGTCCATCTCGCAGATCTCGGAAACGCTGTTCATCCTGGCTATTCCGTTCTTCCTGCGCCGCTTCGGCATCAAGACGGTGATGACCATCAGCATGCTGGCGTGGACGTTGCGTTTTGGTCTGTTTGCCTATGGCAACCCCGGTTCCGGCCTGTGGATGATCGTGCTGTCGTGCATCGTCTACGGCATGGCGTTCGACTTCTTCAACATCTCCGGCTCGCTGTTCGTGGAAGGCCAGAGCGACCCTTCCATCCGCGCCAGCGCGCAGGGCCTGTTCATGCTGATGACCAACGGCATCGGTGCGGTGCTGGGCAGCTCGCTCAGCGGCCTGATCATCGAAGCGTTCTTCACGCAGCCGGACCAGAGCAAGGATTGGCACGGCATCTGGCTCACCTTTGCGATCTATTCGCTGGTGGTGGCGGTGCTGTTCATGTTGCTGTTCAAGCACAAGCACGACCCGGCCAGCGTCCAGGCCACCGCCGCCAGCAGCGCACACTAAGCGTCGCTCTAGAACGGCTCGACCACCACGCGGCTGCGGTTGCCATCCAGCTCGCCGTGGTGGTCGAAGTGCAACACCACGACCCAGTTGTAGACGTCTTCCGGCCACGACTTACGGCCAATGACATGGCCGGCGTTGCCGCCCAGCGCATCGATCAGCTTGTCGATATGGCCGTGGTGCCAGGCGATCAGCACCACATTGGCGCGGTTATCCCTGCGCAGGGACTTGGCCAGCTCGTCCACCTGGTCATCCGCAAAGGGTTGCTCGATCGGCAAATCGATACGCTGCGACAGCGGCGTAAGGGTAAGCCGGGGCCGCGCGCTTTCCTTGCTGTCACGCGTGGCGATCAAGCGCTGCGGCATCAGCGTTTCGCGATCGTCGCGCCAGGGATCGAAATAGCTCGCATAGGCGATAGCACGCTGTTCACCTTGCGGGCTTAGCCCGTCCCCCGCGCTCGCCTTTTCGGCATGGCGCACGATCAGCACCGTGGCATCGCGCAGCCCCGGGCCGCCCTTGTCTTCGTGATGTGCCACGGCCAAGGCCGGCAGAAAACACACCAACACCAGCAAAAACTTGCGCATAAACATGTAGATGCCCCTATCCACGAAGCAGCGAGACTAGCGAAAAAGCGCTTGCGTCGAGGTGAATGGTCCGGCCGCCGTGGAGCGCAACGGCGAGCCTGCCATCAGGACCTCGAAGGGCCATGTCGGCGACGACGCCTGCCGTTCGATGCAGGCAACGCCGAAAAGGTTGGCATGACTGGTGCCACGCGGTAGCCGACCCGCCATGACGCTATGGTCGGGCCACCTGCCCCGTACCGGGGCCCGCGGCGACTCCAAGGACGATGTCATGACTCGACTACTGGCTACATCCCTAGCGCTGGCAATCGGCACCCTGGCCGGGCCACCCGCCCCTGCCCGTGATGCCGCGCCCGGTGGCGAGGAGCTTGGCAAGGTCGTGCAGACCGAAGGCGAGGCCTTCATCAAGCAAGCTCGAAGCGACGGCCTTTCGATTGCGGTGGTACGGGATGGCAAGACCACGTTCTACAACTTCGGCACGGTGTCGCGGGAAAAGCCGCAGGCACCGACCAAGGACACCGTCTACGAAATCGGCTCCATCAGCAAAACCTTTGGCAGCCTGTTGCTGGCCCAGTCAATTGTGGCCGGCAAGGCCAAAGCCAGCGACGAGCTGCATCGATACTTGCCCGGCGACTACGCCAACCTTGCCTACCAGGGACGCCCGATTCGCCTGATTGACTTGGTCTCCACCACCAGCGGGCTGCCCGACAACCTTCCCGACTTTGGCGCAATCATCCAAGGTGTACCGCCCGAGCAGAGAACCGCGAAGATCGCCCAGTCGCTCAATGACCTGACGCAGGAGGCCCTGCTCAACGACCTCAAGGGCGTGTCGTTACAGACGCAACCCGGTACGGCAGCCAGGCATTCCAACGTGGCAGCCGAATTAGTCGGCGTGACGGTGTCTCAGCTGGAAGGGCAGCCCTTCGAAACCCTGCTTGCACGTCGCATCGAACAGCCGTTTGGCATGCAGAGCGGCGCGAGCCATGAGCGACAGGCACTGCGGGCAACCGGCTACGGCGATGACGGCGGCGTGGCGCCGCCCATGAACGGCACGGCGATCCTGCCCGCGGGCGGGTTGCACTACAGCGCCGACGATATGGCGCACTACATCACCGCGCAGCTGAAGAGCGGCGACGCCGCCATCGCCCTCACCCATCGACCCGCCTGGAGCAGCGCCGACAAAACCATCGGCTACAACTGGGTCATCGGCACCACCATGGACGGCGAACCGCGCCTCAGTCACACCGGCGGCACGCTCGGCTTCTCCAGCCTGGTCGAACTGTTCCCCGACTCGAACTACGGCATCGTCATCATGGCCAACCGCAGCGGCCCCAGCTTGCAAGGCCAGTTGTGGGAGATGTCGGACGCGATCTTTCGCCGCGTATGGGGGGAATCGCCCGGGTTCACCGCCCTCAAGATGGCACTGGACAAGGCGGGCTACGCCAAGGTCGGTGAAGCAGTGAACCAGGTGCACCGCACGTATCCGCAACTGTCGCTGTCCGAGAGCGAGGTCAATCGCTGGGGTTACAGCCTGCTACGGGCCAAGCGCGCCAAGGACGCCATCGGCGTGTTCACGTTCAACACCGAACAGCATCCGCAGAGCGCCAATGCCTTCGACAGCCTCGCAGAGGCCCATCGAGCCAACGGAGATATCCCGCAATCGCTGCGCAATTTCCGGCGCTCGCTGGAGCTGAATCCTGGCAACGACAACGCCCGCAAGCAGATTGCCGAGATGGAAACCGCTCGCGGCGAGGGCTGAGCGCACGGAGCAACGCCCGACGGCATCGGGGGCATTCGACGCCCCCGGGGCCACGCCGGGTAAGCCCGCAGGCCCTTTCCGGCGGCGAATGGATGCTGCCGCTACAATAACCGGATGCAGATCGGCCCCTACCGCATCGACCCGCCCGTGGTGCTCGCCCCCATGGCCGGGGTCACCGACAAGCCCTTCCGCCTGCTGTGCAAACGGCTGGGCGCGGGCTTGGCCGTGTCCGAAATGACCACGGCCGATCCGCGCCTGTGGCACACGCGCAAGTCGCTCAAGCGCATGGACCACGATGGCGAGCCGGAGCCGGTGAGCGTGCAGATCGCCGGCTACGACCCCGGCATGCTGGCCGAGGCCGCGCGCTACAACGCCGATAACGGCGCGCAGATCGTCGATATCAACATGGGCTGCCCCGCCAAGAAGGTCTGCAATGTGTGGTCGGGCTCCGCCCTGCTGCAGGACGAGCCGCTGGTGGCGCGCATCGTCAAGGCGGTAGTGGACGCGGTGGATGTGCCGGTAACGCTGAAGATCCGCACCGGCTGGGATCGCGACAACAAGAACGCGCTCACCATTGCGCGCATCGCCGAGGACGCCGGCATCGCCGCGCTGGCGGTGCACGGACGCACCCGCGCCGACAAATACGAAGGCGAGGCCGAGTACGACACCATCGCCGCGGTGAAAGCCAGCGTGCGCATTCCCGTGCTGGCCAACGGCGACATCACCAGCCCGCAGCAGGCGCGCCACGTGCTCGATGTCACGGGTGCCGACGCGGTGATGGTGGGGCGCGGCGCACAGGGGCGGCCTTGGATCTTTCGCGAAATCGCCCACTACCTCGCCACCGGGGAGACCCTGCCGGAACCGACGCCGGCGCAGGTACGCGAGATCCTGGTGCATCACCTGGAGCAGCTCTACGCGTTCTACGGCGAGTTGCAGGGCCTGCGCATCGCGCGCAAGCACCTGGGCTGGTACGCCAAGGATCGCCCGGAGAACGCTGCCTTTCGCCATGTGGTGAACCGCGCGGAAAGCGCCCCCGAGCAATTGCAACTCACCCGCGACTACTTCGATGCACTGTCCAGCGACGCGCGGATAGCTGCCTGAGGCTGCGTATCGCAAGCCCTTGCGTGGCGCACTGAGGCATCATCGATGCCTTCGTCGATCATCACGCCGACCATGGTTTTACTTCGCCACGCCACTCGACACGCGCTGCCGCACCGGTGGGTGCTGGCGCTGGTGGCCATGCTGGCACTCAGTGGCTGCCAGGCCACCTTGTTTGCCGGACTGAACGCGACCGACCCCCATCGCGGCATCGCCCAGACGCACGACATCGTATTCGATGAAAACCACGAACTATCGCTGGATGTGTATGCGCCCGTGCATGCCATGCACGCCCCGGTCGTGGTGTTCTTCTACGGCGGTGATTGGGCGCGTGGCGAACGTGCCTGGTATCGCTTCGTAGGCACGGCATTGGCGGCGCATGGCGTGGTGGCGGTGATTCCGGACTATCGCAAAGTGCCGCAAGTGCCACTGGCCGGTTTCATGGGCGACGCTGCGCACGCGGTGGCCTGGGTGCGTAAACACGCCAAGGAATTCGGTGGCGCGTCGGACGATATATTCGTGATGGGTCATTCCGCGGGCGGCCAGATCGCCGCGTTGCTTGCCACCGATCCCCAGTGGCTGGGCAAATACCGGCTCCAGCCCCAAGATCTTGCCGGTTTCATCGGATTAGCGGGCTGCTATGCGTTCGTCCCCATCGCGCCGGACGACAAGGACATGCTTGCCGTGTTCGGCCACACGGTTGCGCAGCAACGCGAAGGCGAACCAGTGGCACATGTGCGTGGCAGCGAACCGCCCATGCTGCTGTTGCAAGGCATGGCCGATCACGAAGTGGTGCCAGGCAATGCCATCGCGCTGAATCAGGCGGAGCTGGCCCAGCACGGCGACGTGACGCTACGGCTTTATCGCGATGTGGGTCACGAGGGCGTGCTGCTGGCCCTGTCCCGCCCCATGCATAATGCAGCGCCCACGCTCGACGATGTGCTGGCCTTTATCCAGGCACACCCCACTGCACGCCCGCTGGCCACGACCGACCCTGATCCGCGCTGACTCGCCACCTTCACGCGGGTGGGCGTAACGTGCGCAACGCATCCGAGGGGCGCCCATGAACAGCATCGTGACCGGCGAGTTTCCCTATATCCACGGCTTCTCCTCCGAGGAGCAATCGCGGCTCATGCGTCAGGCGCGCATGTTCGAAACCACGCTGTTCAGTCATATCGACTACAGCGAGGCGTCACGTCTGCTCGAAGTGGGTTGTGGCGTGGGCGCGCAGACAGAGATTCTGCTGCGGCGCTTTCCCAACCTGCATGTGACGGGCGTGGACCGCTCCGCGGCGCAACTTGGCGCCGCGGAGCACAACCTCGGCGAAACCGCCTGGTGCAGCGCCCGTTACACCTTGCAGCAGGCCGACGCCACCGACCTGCCCTTTGCCGATCGCAGCTTCGACGCGGCCTATCTGTGCTGGGTGCTGGAACACATGCCCAGCCCTGCGCGCGTACTGAGTGAGCTGCGCCGCGTATTGAGTCCCGGCGCGGTGGTGTACGTGACTGAGGTGCTCAACAGCTCATTCTTTCTCGACCCGTATTCGCCCCACCTGCTGCGCTACTGGATGGCCTTCAACGATCATCAATACGACAGCGGCGGCGATCCGTTCATCGGCGCCAAACTGGGCAATCTGCTGCTGGCCGGTGGCTACCGCGACGTGCAGACCGAGGTGAAGAGCTTCCACCTGGACAACCGCCAGCCCGGCAAGCGCAAGCAGATGATCGAATTCTGGGAGGAGCTATTGCTGTCGGCCGCCGACCAGTTGGTAGCGACCGGCGCGGTGGACACCGCGACGGTCGAGGGCATGCGGCAGGAGATGCAGGCCGTGCGCAACGATCCGAACGCGGTGTTCTTCTTCGCCTTCGTGCAGGCGCGCGCGCTGGTTTACTGAGCCGCCACGTGCGTGACGAAACCGTACTGTGCCAGCACCGGCTTGAGCGCGGCGATCCACAGCGCGTAGCCAGCCGGCAACATGTGCAGGCCATCGTCCCGGAACAGCTCGGCGCGCGGCTTGCCCTGGGCGTCCAGCATCACCGGTGCGATGTCCACGAAGCGCACATCCTTCTGCGTGGCCGCCCAATCGCGGATCAGGTCATTGGCCTGCTTCATCTGCGGCCACAGCGCCACGCGCGCCATGCTGGGCTTGATCGACACGAATACCACCGGCACGCCGGGCACGCCCTGCCGGGCACGCGCCACGAACGCCTGGAACGAGGCCAGCACCTGGGCCGGGCTGGCGCCTTCGGCCATGTCGTTGTCACCCGCGTACAACACGATCACCCGTGGCTTGTACGGCCACACGATGCGATCGGCGTAATACGTGGAGTCCGGCAGCGCCGAGCCACCGAAGCCACGGTTGATGACCGGGATGCCCGGGAAGTCCGCCGCCAGCGAACTCCAAAAATGAATGGACGAACTGCCGATGAAGAGCACGCCACCCGGTGCCGGCGGATGGGCCTTGTCGGCGGCCACGAAGGCGTCGATATCCGGCTTCCAATGGGACGACGGCGCCGCATCGGCATGCACCCAGGCCGACGCCACCAAACCGGTCAGCAGGCACAACAGCCAGGTCAGTCGTTTCACGTGCACTCTCCGCGCTGGGTGGGATCACCGATTATGTAGGCCACGGCAGCTATCGCCAACGTCTGTCCGGGCCGCCCCGGCCGCCCGCCATTCGTCCCAGCGTGGCCACCATTCATCACTATGCGCTTGTCCGCCAGCGCAGCAGGCGCACAGTGGCGGCATTCGTCACCCGGGGAACCGCCATGCATCGCCGCGACCTGCTCAAGACCGCCCTTACCCTGCCGCTGCTGCCGTGGGCCTTGTCGCCTGGTATCGCGTCGGCCACATCGGCGCGCAAAGCCGCCGGCGCGCTCCGCGCCCGTGTGCGGCCAGCCGACCCCGGCTGGCCTTCGGCCGCCCAGTGGGACCAGTTGAAGGACGCCGTAGGCGGCCGGCTGCAGGCATTGCATTCGCCCTTTGATGCGTGCACCGCCCAGAACGCCGCCTGCCAGGAGGCGCTGGCGCAGATCAAGAACCCCTACTACCTGGGCGACACCCCGGCCCTCACCCAGACCAGCGGCTGGGTGGATGCCTGGACCTCGCACCCCAGCGTCTACGCCGTGGCCGCGGAGAACGCGCAGGACGTGGTTGCCGCGGTGAACTTTGCCCGCCAGCATCGCCTGCGCCTGGTGGTGAAGGGCGGCGGCCACAGTTACCAGGGCACCTCCGCCGCGCCCGATTCCCTGCTCGTGTGGACCCGCCACATGAACGCCATCACCCTGCACGATGCCTTTGTGCCGCAAGCGTGCGCGGGCAAGCTGGCGCCACTGCCGGCCGTCTCCGTGCAGGCGGGCGCCATGTGGATAGACGCCTATGGCGCGGTGACCACGCGCGGTGGGCGCTATGTACAAGGCGGCGGCTGCACCACCGTGGGCGTGGCTGGCCTGGTGCAGAGCGGCGGCTTCGGCAGCTTCTCCAAAAACTTCGGCACCGCCGCGAGCAACCTCTTGGAGGCGGAAGTGGTGACGGCGGATGGCAAGCTGCGTGTGGTGAACCCGCAGCAAGACCGCGAGTTGTTCTGGGGCATCAAAGGCGGGGGTGGTGGCAGCCTGGGGGTGGTGACGCGCCTCACGCTGCGCACGCACGAGCTGCCGGAGACCTTCGGCGCGGTATTCGGTGCCATCAAGGCCGATTCGGATGAAGCCTACCGCGCACTGATCGCGCACATCATGCGCTTCTACCGCGATGCGCTGTGCAACCCGCACTGGGGCGAGCAGATCGTGTTTCGCCGTGACAACGTGGTGCGACTGTCGATGGTGTTCCAAGGCTTGAACCAGGCCCAGGCGCAGCAGGTATGGGCACCGTTCCTGGCGGCGGTGCAGGCGCGTCCTGATTGGCACATTCACGATGATGTCAAGGTCATCGCGCTGCCCGCCCGGCACTTCTGGGACGCGGATTTCTTCCGCGAACACGCGCCGAATTTGATCGTGCCGGATCGACGCATCGGTGCGCCGCGCGACCATGTGCTCTGGGCTGGCGACGAAGGCCAGGTGGGCCAGTTCATTTACGGCTACCGCTCCGCATGGTTGCCGCAATCGCTGCTCGATGCACGCCAGATTGATAGCTTGAGTGACGCCATGTTCGCCGCCACGCGACACTGGGGCTTCTCGCTGCACTTCAACAAAGGCTTGGCCGGTGCGCCGCCGGAAGCCATCGCACGCTCACGCGACACCGCCATGAACCCGGGCGCCATGGACGCCTTTGCGCTCGCCATTTCCGGCAGCGAAGGCGACCCGGCCTTCCCTGGCATGCCTGGCACCGAGCCCGACCTCGCCAAGGGCCGCCAAGAAGCCGCCGCCATCGATCGCTCGATGGACAGCCTCATCAAGGTAGCGCCTCGTGCCGGCTCCTATGTCTCGGAGAGCAACTATTTCGAACGCGATTGGCAAACCTCGTTCTGGGGCGCCAACTACCCGCGTCTGGCGGCCGCCAAGCATCGCTACGACCCCGAAGGCCTGTTCTTCGTCAGGCACGGCGTAGGCAGCGAAGGCTGGAGCGACGATGGCTTTACGCGGCGGTAGCTACAGTGAGCGGCCTCTTGGAGTAGATGGCCGGTACTGACCTGCCATCTACAAACACGCGCCCGCCATGCCACAGCTCACGATGAGAACCTCCAACGGCGTGAGCAGCACAAGGATTACACCGATAGCAAACGAGAGGTAGCGCACCCCGGTGGGGGCGAAGCGTCGCGCGGTGAGCCATTGCGCCACGCAAAAGCTCACTGCAAAAGGAAGCAGCACGTAGCTAGGCAACACGACATCCTCCACGAGGCTTCGCGGTATCGCGCTATGCCACGGAACCGCGTCGTTGAAGATCAGGTAGCGCCCCAGCAACCCAAGGCAGAAAAGCGAAAGGACAGCGGCAACGATCCGCAGTGTCCGTCGCTTCGCCCCACGCGCCGCCCATCGGGAAAAGAACCAAAGCGCCGCTATCAACGCGAGTGCGCAGACAGTAACGATCGCCGCAATGCTCATCGGAATCGCCTTCCATAGGAAATTTGCCTACCAGCCAGATCAAACTGCACCAGCAGCCGCATGCATGGAACATGCGGCCATGGAACCTGCCAAAGCGCATCGACTAACCGTGATCCACACCTGCACCCAGCGACTCCAGCGCCGCCATAAGCGCCTCCATGTCGTTCCTCTCATCATCGTGGAAGATGACATGCATGCCCAAAGCACGTGCCGTCACCAGATTTCCCTCGCTATTATCGATGAAGATGCACTCGTCAGGCTTCGCGCCAGCGCGGTCCAACGCCTGAAGAAAAATCGCAGGGTTACGTTTACCGTCGCCCACTTCGGCGGAAACCACGATGGGATCGAACAGGCTGTCCAGGCCCTGGCGCTCCCTGAGGTAATCCATTCGTTCCTTGTTGTTGTCCGTGATGATCCCGACCGAAACATTGCCCCTCAGACGCTTGGCAAGCGAAAACATCGCTTGATTCGTTGGCGTGCTACCAAACGCACCGGCGAGCAAGCCGATATCGAGCGGCTTGCCTATCACCTCACAAGCCTGGCGCCAGATGCGGGCATAGCTGGTCCTGCCCATCAGTAGATCCACCTGGTGCGGATCGAACGCGGCAGCGATGGTTGGCAGCGCAATGCCTGTCGTCTCGCTCAAATAGCCAAATGTGGTCGCGGAACCGCTCTTGTCCGTCGTGAGCACGCCGTCGTAGTCAAAGAAAATCGTCCTGATCACTCTGTTCTCCACGTCATCACGCAAGGCTGTGCATCCGCTGCATGGTCGATACATAGACCGCATCCGCGACGGGGCACCCACGCCGCGGCCCTCGCAGCATGCCGGCGACGAATCCCACGCGCCAGCCCGGCCACCATGCTCGGGGCGGATGGCTCCCCGAACCACCCGCTGTCACCACCGGCTGGCAACCCAGCGAATTACCCAAGCCCTTCAACCCCTGGATATTTTTCGGCTGATGCGGCCACCGCCTCAGGTTCTGCTCCACCTCGCCGACATATTGAGGGCATGCGCCTGCGGGTCCTCCGGTCGCTGCACCGTGATTGTCCAGACAGGCAGTCCATGATGCCCTTAGGGTCTAGACAGGAGTGAAGATGTGTTGATGACCCTCATGTTTGTCATGGCGCTCCTTGGTGGCATGGCCCTGGGTGCCGCCATGGTCGATCAGAGCTGGCGACGAAAATTGCAGCGCGATCCCATGTTCACCCCGCCCAATGCCGAGGCGGCGGAGTTCATCGAGGAATGCAGGCAGCACATGCGCGTCTACATTCTCTCGGCCCGCCGCAGCGAGACGCGCCCGGACCTCCCCCTGGCGACAGCCAGCCCTTCGGGCGATTCCGTGCTCAGGCATCTGGGCGACATGACCTGCGTGGTACCCGTTGTTCGTGGCGTGGCCAGCCTGCCCGGTGGCTGGAAGGTCGATCTCCGCCAAGGCCGCGACATCGAGGAGGCCTTGGCCGGCTCGTACGTGGCCATGGGCGAAGCCGCGGCCATCGTCACCCGCTACGCGACCACGCACTACACGGTGCACGACTTGGAGCATGCCGAGTCCGCCATGTTGCGTTCAATCACGGGCAGGGAATCTCGGTACCCCATGGAGACGGAGATCGGCCGGGTCGCCCGTCTGCTCGGCGCCGACCCCAAACGCGCGGATGGCGTGGTGGCGGGCGATCGCCTGTGGCACCAGATCCAGGCATGGCAATACCCCGATCGCGTAGTGACACATGAGCCGGCTCCCATCCTTGTCGAGGACAACGCGCCGGCCCTGGCTTTGACATCGTGATTCCAAGCCCATGAGTGATCCCGGGATGGCAACGCGCTACGGGCTAAGGCTCGTGGCGAACGATGTGAAAGCCCTCCTCGTCGGTCGGCGGCGTGAAGTGTCGATTGATCTCGTCAAACTCGGCATCCGTCGGCGCGAAGGGGTGAGAACACGACGCGTTCCGGGCGCGTAAGCGCGTCCTGCACACCTCATCGGTGATATCGAGGTAGTGCAGTTCATGGGCGACACCGGCGCGATTGATGATGTCTTTCATCCATTGCCGCTGTCCGATCGTATTCGCCGGAAAGTCGAGAACCACCGACAGGCCGCCCAAAAGCAACGCCTCCACATGGGAAGCAAGCACGCTACGCAGCTGCCGCGAACGGCGCACGTAATCGTCGAGCGCACGGATTTCGCCGGCGTAGAGCGTCGACAACCAACTGTCTTCGCTGATGAGCACCGTGTGCGGGCGCGTGGCGATATGCTGCGTTAGCGTGGACTTTCCGGCAGCAATCTTGCCGCAGACCAGATGGAGAACGGCAGAATGATCGCTATACCAGTTCATGACAGGCTCCTATCGGCGTTAAATGCCCCGGAGCCAAAGAAACCCGCCTCCAGGGCGGGTTATTAGCTACTTAGAAACGCACGCTAACCCACCACATACCGTGTGGCGTAAATAATCAGCGAAGACATGATGCACACGCGTTTCATCGCCTAGACCATAGGCGACGCGAGCTTAAGCGTCAATTCCAAAGGCTGCCATGAAGGGGAGCGATGCCTCTTCAGGCCACCAGCGCGCGAATTCCGGGGATGATTGAACCCTATTCCGGCACGGCCCGAATAGCGTGCTGGCGCTGGCGCGCACTGCTGGAGCTGGCCGGAGTTGGCGATGGGGGAAGTCCGCTGCGGGGCGGAAGCGGACGTTGGCTACTAATGCTGGCCTCAGAGGGCATTCCGGGCGAATCAGGCAACAACCACGCCAAAAGGCAAGAAAAATAAACATGCAACGGCGATGGCTCTGCGCTTGGCACCGTGAAATGCAAGGCCAGAAAGCCAAAGCGAGAGTGCCGCAACAGCAAGCCCTACATCTGTCATCAGCGTCGCTCTTGCATAGTTAAGCCGCTTGCCAGTCCGCAGGACTGGTACGACTAAAGTCCCGTATCGACATCAGGTATCCGTAGCCCATAAGAAACCACCCAACGAGGATTAGGGCTAAAGCAAGGTTCGCGCTAGTGCTCGGCTTCAACGGATGATCTCCAATCTCTTGTTAGGACAGCACGGCCATGTCTGCTCCGGTTTCGGAGTGTCGCATGAAGCGATTCGTCGAAGGGGTGGATCGGTCGCAGAGCGTGCCGTTCCCCGAACGGCTGGACAACTACATCGACGACAACAATCCCGCGCGGGTCATCGATGTCTTTGTGGACGAGCTGGATCTCGGCGAGCTGGGTTTTGAAGGGGTCTCGCCAGCCGTCACCGGCGGCCCCGGCTATCACCCGGCGACGTTGCTCAAGATCTATATCTACGGCTATCTCAACCGCGTCCCGTCCAGCCGCCGACTGGAGCGTGAGGCCCAGCGCAACCTGGAACTGATCTAGCTGACCGGCCGCTGTGCGTCCGACTTCAAGACCATCGCAGACTTCCGCAAGGACAACGGCCCGGCCATCCGCCGCATGTGCAGCCAGTCGGAAGCAGACATCTCAGCGAGCCTCTCGGGCCAACGAAATGTCGGTTGTTGTCAGCTTCTTCTCTGTCGTTTGGGTTGTGACGGTAGCCGCAAGATCGAAGCACTTCTCGGCACCCCCAGAGACAACTATCACTCCATTCAGAGAACTCAAGCTGGGCAAGTCACTGGCGCCGTGTCCCGCCGATAGATGTAGTTCGGACTGCCCGGAGACGGGTCGTGTGACCTCGGCGTTCCAGTCTGGCGGTATGTTTCTGAGCGCCCTGAATTCACCGCAAGCCAGCACAATGCGAATGTCATCAACGCGCAGATCGGTGGGTGGTGACACGAGCGTCTTAGGCCACATGATGGCGTGCAACTCATCTCCGGCCACCGCCACGCGAGAGAAGCACAGCAGTGAGGCGATAAGTGAAATTGCGGAAAGCTTTGACACCATCTACCCCCTGTCGAGCGTTTAAATTCTGATGTCCGCCTTGGGTTGCGGTTTCAGCCGGTCGTTGCAACAAATTGATGAAATCGTTCGGCCGGTGTTTCGAAGTTTAGAGTCTTTCGCGGCCTTCCGTTCAAACGCCTGGCCACGGCATTGAGTTGCCCTTGCGTAA
>NZ_JAELTT010000183.1 GCF_016428975.1 Dyella sp. ASV21 | reverse complement strand
CCCACTCATCTGTGGGGCTGAGTTGGTTATCGCAGATCTGGAATCGTCAAAGGATGGCCGTTTGATTAACGACATTATTCTAAAAAAGAAAATCAGCTGGATGATTGCCACACCTGCAACCTGGAAAATGACTATCGCAGCTGGTTGGCTGGAAAAGAGAGAAATACTGGCCATTAGTGCTGGCGAAGCTCTATCTAAAGACCTGGCTGCAAATTTGCTTGGCCGGTGTACTTCTTTATGGAACGGATATGGACCAACAGAAACTACTGTTATGGTTTTAATGAAAGAAATCATCAATCTCGATGAGCCAATTACGCTGGGTAAACCTATTGCCAATACTCAGATTTATATTCTGGATAAACATGGCAGCAGGGTTAATGTAGGTGTGCCTGGTGAAATCTATATCTCGGGTAAAAGTGTAGGAC
>NZ_JAELTT010000182.1 GCF_016428975.1 Dyella sp. ASV21 | reverse complement strand
ACCCCCGCCTCCGCCTCCGCCGTCGCGCTGAACGGAGCAGGCGCGCGCCCGGCGTGGCGTCGCCGATGTGAGAAAACTGAACAGATTCGTAACGTTTCCTGTTGGTCCGGCGACAAACGGTGAAGAGGGTGGTCACTCTGGTGGACGCCCGGTATGCCCGATAGCTGGGTGTCGTCGCGCGGTTTCCGCGCGGCGGACACGACTGCCCGCAGCCCATCAGGAGGGGACAATGAAGAAGAACATCACACGGTCGGTGCTGGTCACGGTGGCCGCCGCTGCCGTCGGCGCCGGTTCGCTACTGGCCGCAGGCCAGGCCCACGCCGCCGGAGACCTCGGCGTGAACGCCACCGTGAAGTGTCAGGAACTGAACGGCAAGACCTATACCCAGCGTCTGGTCGCCGTGACCAACCACGGTCCGGATACGGC
>NZ_JAELTT010000181.1 GCF_016428975.1 Dyella sp. ASV21 | reverse complement strand
CCCCCCCCCCCCCCCCCCCCCCCCCCCCCCCCCCCCCCCCCCCCCCCCCCCCCCCCCCCCCCCCCCCCCCCCCCCCCCCCCCCCCCCCCCCCCCCCCCCTTTTACTGATCCGGCGCCCACCGAGAACTACACCCGAACGTTGTCGTCGGCAGCGTCAGATGTGTATAAGAGACAGGGCGCGTGCCGTGCTGGAGCAGATCGATGCATTGTTGGGTGAACTGGTGAGCACCGCCAAGCGCGGCGGCCTGCGACCCGAACTCATCCTGAGTCAGGTCCGGCGCGGTGGTCGTATGCATCGCGTGCTGTCTCTTATACACATCTCCGAGCCCACGAGACCCGTGACCGAATCTCGTATGACGTCGTGGGGGTGTAAAAGAGGGGGGGGGGGGGGGGGGGGGGGGGGGGGGGGGGGGGGGGGGGGGGGGG
>NZ_JAELTT010000180.1 GCF_016428975.1 Dyella sp. ASV21 | reverse complement strand
GCGCTCTGCCTCCCGCAGGATCGTGATGATCTGCTCTTCGGTGTGTCGCTTCTTCATGGGTTCTCCTTGCCTGTTTAGGGTAGAGAACTCACCTTCAAAGTGGCTACACGTTTCGTCTCAGGTCACTACCAGTAACGAGACCGGCAACAGCATCAGCAAGCATACGCGTGTAACTGCGCGTATCGAGTTGAAGCCCGGCAAAATCATCACCCATCGATATAGCGAGTGGCCGCCAACCGACAGCGTGATGATAACCAGCAGGAAAAGCGCCCACATCAGCACTCTGGCTTGCCATTTCCTATGAGGAGTGCCTTGTGCAGTGATGAAGCCAAAGATCGCTAGTGCGCTGATTCCGAGGCCAAAAAAGAGCTGGTGCTCATGGCGCATCGGGATATTGCGAACCCAATTGCCCATCCAGGACGTCAGGGCCGAATGATCGGC
>NZ_JAELTT010000179.1 GCF_016428975.1 Dyella sp. ASV21 | reverse complement strand
CCCCCCGTCTCCCCGCCCCCCCCACCCCCCCCGGCCCCCCGCCCCCCCCCGGCCCCCCCGCCCCCCCCCACCTCCGACCACCCCGCCCCCCCCGCACCCCCCCCGCCCACCCCGCTTTCTTCCTCCTCCGCCGACCCCCGAGATATACCCCCGATCGTTGTCGTAGGCAGCGTCTGATGTGTATAAGAGACAGCCATAAAGGCGGGCTTTTTGTTTTGGTTTGGGGTACAGGAGACGAACCATGTTCGACACATTCGAGTATAAACATATCCGACACCACAAGACCCTTGACCCACACCGCGCTGCGCGAAGGGGCAGCCACCTGGAGGGGGGGAAGAATCCCGGTCTTCGAAAGTGAGGGCGCGGTCGGGAGCGCGGCGGGGGGGGGTGGGGGGGGGTGGAGGAGGCGTGCGAGGTTGGGCTCGGGCGGTTGTGCTCATCTCG
>NZ_JAELTT010000178.1 GCF_016428975.1 Dyella sp. ASV21 | reverse complement strand
CCTCTGTCTTTGTTTTTCTTCCTGTTTTTGTGTGTGGTTTTCGCCTTTTTTCTGTCTTTTTCTTTTTTTTTGCCTCCCCCCCTCTGTTTTCCGCTCTCGGTTCTCGTTTCTTCCCCCCCCCTGCCCCCCCCCCCCCCCCCCCCCGGGCCCCCCCCCCCCCCCCCCCCCCCCCCCCCCCCCCCCCCCCCTCCCCCCCCCCCCCGCCCCCCCCTCCCCCGCCCCCCCGCCCCCCGCCCCCCCCCCCCCCGCCCCCCCCCCCGCCCCCCCCCCCCCCCCGCCCCCCCCCCCGCCCCCCCTTCGTATTGCCCCGGCGCCCACCGAGATCTACTCCCGATCGTTGTCGTCGGCAGCGTCAGTTGTGTATATGAGACAGGGGGGTGTTCGTGCTCGGGCTGGCGCTGGTATCTCATTTCTTTCCGCGGGTGTGGCATGGCGAACCTTC
>NZ_JAELTT010000177.1 GCF_016428975.1 Dyella sp. ASV21 | reverse complement strand
GGTTGAATGTGGGTGAGGCGCGCGTACGGCGGCTGTGGCGTTCGCTTGGCTTGAACATTCCGCGACGTCGGCCCAAGCGGCGGCGTAGCGGCAGCGACATTCGCCTGCCCGGCGCGGTGCGACCCAATGCGGTATGGAGCTACGACTTCGTCCATGACCAAATGGTCGATGGGCGTAGCCTGAAGCTGTTGTGCGTGATCGACGAATACACCCGCGAATGCTTGGCCATTGAGGTCGGCGCCAGCCTGCGGGCGCAGGACGTGATTCTGACCTTGTCGCGGCTAATGCGCCTGTATGGTAAGCCGTCTTTCGTGCGGTCGGACAACGGCGCTGAATTCACTGCGACCAAGGTGATGCGCTGGTTGCGCGACGCCGCCATCGGACCCGCCTTCATTGCGCCGGGTAGCCCGTGGCAGAACGGCTTCGTCGAGAGTTTCAACGGCAA
>NZ_JAELTT010000176.1 GCF_016428975.1 Dyella sp. ASV21 | reverse complement strand
TCCGCAATGTTCAAGATTGTTACTTATCAAGGGATTATACTAAATCGATTTTTTTTCCTGTTTTTCGCATATCTTTCTGTCAATTCTATCGTGTTTGCCCAGCAAAAAATGCCGGTTGATTATGTAAACCCGTTCATTGGTGCAAGTACAAATATGAAATCTGCAGGAAATCCAGCGGGGCTTGGAAAAACTTTTCCAGGTGCAACAACGCCATTTGGCATGACTCAGGTTAGTCCAAATACCATAACTGGTGGCGATAATGGTTCAGGATATAGTTATGAACATAAAAGTATAGAAGGCTTTGCGCTGACGCAAATGAGTGGAATTGGCTGGTATGGTGATCTAGGTAATTTTTTAGTAATGCCTACGGCAGGTCAGTTAAAGACTGCCGCAGGCAAGGAAGGTATTTCCGGGGGCTACAGGTCTTATTACGATAAGCGTACCGA
>NZ_JAELTT010000017.1 GCF_016428975.1 Dyella sp. ASV21 | reverse complement strand
CATGTCGCTGCTCAAGCGCGTGCTATGGCGCGCCGGTTTGGCGGCACTGGCCTGCGCCATCGTGGCGGCGCTGGTCACCAGCGGCGAAAGCAAGGCCATCGCCGGCACGGCGGCGGCCGTGTGGTGCTGCTTCGGCACTTTGCTCTATGTGTTCAAGCGCTGGCGGGAGATGCCCGCCGGGCGCCGCTATCCCGCTGAAATGGCCGGCATGCTGCTCGCCCACTTTGGCGTGGGTGTGTTCCTCGCTGGCGTCCTGCTCACCAATGCACTCAGCGTGGAGCGCGATGTACGCATGGCGCCGGGGCAAACCGAAAGCATCGGCGGCTACGCTTTCCGCTTTGATGGCGTGCAGGAAACCACCGGCCCCAACTGGCAGGGCGATCAGGGCACCGTCACCGTGCTGCGCAATGGTAACGAAGTGGCTGTCATGCATCCGCAGAAGCGGACTTACACGCGCGGCCAGGTACAGACCGAGTCGGCGATTGCGCCCGGCCTGTTCCGCGACCTCTACGTGGCGCTGGGCGAGCCGATGGATCGTCAGCATCCCGATGGCGCCTGGGCGCTGCGGCTTTACGACAAGCCCTTCGTGCGCTGGATCTGGGCGGGCGGCCTGCTCATGATGCTGGGTGGCTTCTTTGCCGCCGCCGACCGCCGCTTCCGCGCCAAGCGCGTGGCCGAGGCGTCCCCCGTGGCAACGCCGGTGCTGCAGGAGTCACGCGCATGAGTCGCCTGCTGCCCTTCTTCGGCTTCCTGCTGCTGGTGGCACTGTTCGGCTTCGGCATCTGGTGGAACACCCAGCATGACCAGCGCGAAGTACCCTCTCCGCTCATCAACAAGCCGGCCCCCGCATTTGTGCTGCCGCGCCTGGACGACCCCACGCAAACCGTCAGCCGCGATGCGCTGCTGGGCAAGCCGTACCTCATCAACGTTTTTGCCAGCTGGTGCGTGGCATGCGGCGAGGAACACCCGGTGCTGATGGCGCGGGGCAAATCCATCGGCGTGCCCATCGTCGGCTATAACTACAAAGATGCCCCCGACGATGCCAATGCGTGGCTGGCACGGCACGGCAACCCGTACGACATGGTGATCGTCGATCAGGAAGGCCGCACCGCCATCGACTTTGGGGTGTATGGCGCGCCGGAAAGCTTTCTAGTGGATGCCAAGGGCGTGATTCGCTACAAGCGCATCGGCCAGCTCACACCCGATGTCATCGAAAAAGAACTCAAGCCCGCCATTGCCGCGCTCAGGAAGGAAACGCCGTAATGCGCGCCCTGCTCCGCTCGCTCGCCCTGGTAATGCTGCTCGCTGCCGGCAACGTGACCGCGCAAGCCATCGACCCGCTGCCGTTCAAGGATCACGCGGAAGAGGTGCGCTTTCAAAAGCTCACCCGCGAACTGCGCTGCCTGGTATGCCAGAACGAAAACCTCGCCGACTCCAATGCCGACCTTGCCCGCGACCTGCGCCGCGAAGTGTTCCAGCTGATGCAGCAAGGCAAGAGCGACGATGAGATCAAGCAATACCTGGTCGATCGCTACTCCGATTTCGTGCTCTACGACCCACCGGTGAAATCCGGCACGCTACTGCTGTGGTTCGGGCCGCTGGTGATCCTGCTGGCGGGCGCGGCTGTGGTGTTCGTCACAGTGCGTCGTCGCAGCACCACAGCGCTTGCGGCAAGCACGGACAACAAGCCGACCGACGAAGGGGACGACTGGTGAGGCTGGCCTTCTTTTTGATCGCCGCGGTGATGATCGCCGTGGCGCTGCTCTTGCTGTTGCTACCCTTGATGCGTCATGGCCGCCGCGAAGGCCGCTCGCGCGGCGTCTTTGCGCTGGCGCTGGCCATCGCTTTCGCGTTGCCGATAGCCGCCGTGGGCATCTACCTCGTGGTGGGCACGCCGGCCACGCTGCATGGCGTGGCGCAGCAACCGCCCAGCATGAACATCGATCAGGCGGTGGCCGAGTTGCAAAGCCACCTCGCCCAACAACCCGGTGACCTGCAAGGCTGGATGCTGCTCGCGCAGACCTATGCCGTGATGCGTCGCCCCGCCGATGCGCGCAACGCCTATGACCAGGCGCTACGCATCGACGCCGACAACAGCGTGGCGATGGTGGGCTGGGCCGAAGCCGATTCCCTGCTGCGCGACGATCACCGCATCGAAGGCCGTGCCGCCGAGTTGCTCGAACGCGCCGTAAAGCTTGACCCGCAAAGCCAGCGCGGCCTGTGGCTGCTCGGCATCAGCCAGTTCCAGCACGACCGTTTCCGCGACGCCGCTGCCACCTGGCGCCAATTGCAGCCCCAGCTCGATCCCGACTCCTCCGTCGCCAAGGCCGTCGCCGAACAGATTGCCGTGGCCGAAGCGCGCGCCAACGATGGCGGCAAGACCGCGCCCGAAACGCCGCCCGCCGCGAGCGCGCAGCAAGGCCCCGCCCTGCAGGTGCAGGTGGCGCTGTCACCTTCGCTCAAAAACCAACTCGCCGCTGGGGACACGCTATTTGTCTACGCCCGCGCTGAAAACGGCCCGCCGATGCCGCTAGCGGTCGCGCGCATGAATGCCAGCGCATTGCCGACCAGCGTTACCCTCACCGATGCGATGGGCATGACGCCGCAATTCAAACTGTCCTCGGCCTCGCGCGTATTCGTCGGCGCCCGCATCAGCAAGAGCGGCCAGGCCATTGCCCAGGCCGGCGACCTGGAAGGCGATGCCGGCGTGGTGGATGTGAACACGCACTCGCCCATCCGCATCACCATCGACAAGGTTCATTGATGACTCACGACGCACGCCGCTATGTCGCCCTCTCCTCGCCGTTCGCCATGAAACGCGGCGGCGAACTGCATGGCGCGCAGGTGGCGTACGAAACCTGGGGCGAACTCAACGCCGCACGCGACAATGCCGTGCTCCTTCTCACCGGCCTCTCGCCGAGCGCGCACGCGGCATCCAACGACCAAGACCCCACGCCCGGCTGGTGGGAGCCGATGATCGGCCCCGGCAGGGCCATCGATACCTCGCGCTGGTTCGTCATCTGCGTGAACTCGCTGGGCAGCGACAAGGGCTCCACCTGCGCGGCCTCCATCGATCCGGCCACCGGCGCGCCCTACCGCCTTACCTTCCCCGAGCTTTCCCTGGAAGACGTCGCCAACGCCGCGCACCAAGCCGTGCGCAGCCTGGGCATCGACCAGCTCGCCTGCCTTATCGGCTGCTCCATGGGCGGCATGAGCGCGCTGGCCTATATGGTGCTGCACCCGGGCAGCGTGCGCGCACACATCAGCGTGGACACCGCCCCGCAGGCGCAGCCCTTCGCCATTGCCATCCGCTCGTTGCAGCGGGAAGCCATTCGCCTGGACCCCCAGTGGAACAATGGCCAATACGACGACGCGCATTACCCGGAAACCGGTATGAGCATCGCCCGCAAACTGGGCGTGATCACCTACCGCTCCGCCATGGAATGGAACGGCCGCTTCGCTCGCATCCGCCTGGACGCCGAACAGCGCGACGACAACCCCTTCGGCCTGGAATTCGAAGTGGAGTCGTACCTGGAAGGCCACGCGCGCCGCTTCGTACACACCTTCGACCCCAACAGCTACCTCTATCTCTCCCGCGCCAGCGACTGGTTCGACATCAGCGAATACGGCGACGGCGACGTGATGGAAGGCCTCAAGCGCATCCGCATCCAACAGGCCATGGTGATCGGCGTAAGCACCGACATCCTGTTCCCGCTGGAACAGCAGGAGCAAATCGCCGACGGCCTGCGCGCCGCCGGCGCCGAGGTGGAATTCGTAGCGCTCAACTCACCCCAAGGCCACGACGCCTTCCTGGTGGATATACCCAACTACAGCCGCGCCATTGGCGGCTTTCTCGGCCGACTCTGAACGGCCCGTCTGCGCCGCCGGCCCCGCGCTGCTAAGATGGTCCGGCAGCAACGCATCCGAGAATCACATGCTCACCCTGGATTTCCCCGGCTCCCGCCAACTGATCGACGCCATCGATGCTGCCGTGTCCCACGACTGCACGCGCGCCGTCACCGACAGCCTGCGCAACAGCCTGTGCGACCTCATCCGCGGCCAGAAAGTGAAACTGCCCGACTGCGTATTCGAGACCGCCGAAGGCCGCTACGCCCGCCGCGAGCTGTACCGCAGCGAGGAACATGGCTACTGCGTGGTCGCCATGACCTGGGGCCCGGGTCAGGGCACCCCCATCCACGACCATTGCGGCATGTGGTGCGTGGAGGGCGTATGGAGCGGCGCCCTTGAAGTGGTGCAGTACGAGCGCCTGGCCGACGAAGACGGCCACTACCGCTTCCAGCCCGTGGGCTCCATCCAGGCCGGCCCCGGCTCCGCCGGCAGCCTGATCCCGCCCCACGAGTACCACACCATCCGCAACCCCAGTGGCGACGCCGTGTCCGTGAGCCTGCACATCTATTCCGGCCAGATGACCCACTGCGCGGTTTTCCAGCCCCTGGGCCACAACCACCAGTACCAGCGCACCGATCGCCAACTGGGTCTCGACCCGGTGCACTGAACCGGGCATAATGGCCCGCTGTAATGCCGGTGTGGCGGAATGGTAGACGCGGTGGACTCAAAATCCACTGGCAGCGATGTCGTGTAGGTTCGAGTCCTATCACCGGTACCAACAGAGGGTTTCAACGAAACCCGCAAATATGAAAAGGCCCGCTCACGCGGGCCTTTTTGTTTTCCGATATCCGAAGCAGTTGACCTGGAGCGTGTCGCCTATGACGCCGACGATAGGCTGCAGGGTGTGGGTGATCCGGAAGGGCTCAATACGGTCTATGGTTACGACGGGCTTGGTAATGGCGTATTGCACGTGATATGGCTCTAAACAGCCCGCAAAGCCGCCAGCGAGATCCGATTGAAGCAACACGCCCGCTTCCGCCTGCGTCGTATAGGCCTTACTTGCCGGCGCCAGGAGTCATGCGAGCACTCGAACGCGGCAACGCCGCATCAATCGCCTGAGCAACGATCTCCCCGAGCCGCTGATACCCCGCAGCCGAATAATGCACGTTATGCGGTCGCTTGAAGAGCGATGGCTCGAAGCGCGCCGTGGGGCTGTAGAGATCAACTGTGGCGATGTCGTTGGCGTCCATCACCGCTTTGGCGATCTGGTTGTAGCGGATCGCGTCTTCCGGCTTACGGCACGGCTCGCCTTCCGGAACAACAGTGGTGCTGACCCATAGCAGGCGCGCCTTGGTTTGCTTGAGGCGCGCCACGATCCGCTCCAGATTTCTCCGGTATGGATCGGGGCTTACTGCGATGACCCCATGGACCTTGTCGCGGTTGTCCTCACTGGGAAGATCCGGGTTGCGATAGCAGATATCCCACTGCCCGAAATTGAAAGTAATGACATCCCACTTTGTATCGCCTAGCCAGGTATCCACCCACTGCGCGCCATAGGCAGAGCTTTGCCCATTCTCGTCAATGCGGGTAACCGTTGCGCCGCCCGCGAGTTGCCTTGCGACATAGGGGGTGTACCCCTGCGACAGGGAGTCGCCAATGATAAGCACCCTGGGTGCGGCTCCCGCGCTGGGCGAGCCTGCCATGGCTGGTGCTGCGGCGCTGAAGCCGAGCAAGAAGCCTATCCACGACAGGCGCTTCAGCAGCATGTGCTGTCCATCCAACGACAGGAGATTCGGCCAGTCTATCCTGGCCGATCGTCATGCGACAAAAGCGCCATGTCGCGCCGAGCACTAGCTGAAAGCAGCCATTACCGCTTGATGCTGGCAGCGGTCGCGATGATGTCCGAGCGGATGTAGTCGACCTTGGCCTTGGCGTTGTACTGCCCGACTATGCAGTTGGTATGGCTCTTGAGCAGCTTTTGACTATGCGCGTGACCGGCGGGTGTGACAAACAGATAACCATCACCGTCGATCCTCAAGATCTGGGCTCCTTCCTTCTCGATGATGCTGTATGCCACTGCCGCTACACGGCCTGCGCCACGCCACGCGGAGCGGAAACGACAAACAGGTACTAGAAAGTCACGAGACATGAGGCGCCCTGATAGTGGTGGTGTGCCCTACGCTACGTCCCCTTAATGCGCTGCCGCTGTCAGGGACTCCGTAATTGTGCAGAGCGGCAATACCGCTAACCCCTCGCGTATCTGCACTGCATCACAGTTCGCCTGGCGTGGAACGTCCCCGTTGGTCGATGCCCCCTCGTCAGGTACGGGGTCAGACTCGCGCGGTACCAAAGGCGCGTTCGCGTCTTTCTCTGCTCCACGCCGCGCTACGGGCCGCACTCCGTCGCATTCGCTATGGAATCAGGCTCAGCCGCGCTTTCCAACACAAACCGCGCCCGCAACATCAACCAGTACAGCGTACGGGTGTCGAAGGCCACGCGCGAGGCGTAGTGCCGTTTCCGGCGTGGTGATGCGGGTGCCTCGCAGTAGCTCTTTCATGTGCCTCATGGGCAAGCCAATACGGCGCAAGGGCACTTCGGCGGTTGCCGATAGGAGCGAATGCAAGGCGATACGATGCATGGGCGTTTTTCTCCTGTCGGAGACGACGGAAGCATGGCGACGCACCTACAGAGAAGTGTGTAGGTTAAGCGCCGCAATGGGTGTGCGCAAAAGCCCGTTAACGGATGCGTCGGGGCTAACAACCGATGCTCCGCCCGAGCGATCAACGCGCGGGTCAGGCGTTCGGAGAGGGTTCACGGCCGAGTATGTGTGCATACGCATGCAGGTAGTGAACGGCGGTTACCAAACCCTCGGTTTCCAGGAGAGTTAGCGGCAATCGGCGCGACGCCAAGGGCTGCGCCGGCATGGGGCCGGCCTGCGCTGCTTCACCATCCAGCAGCAGGTTCAGCAGCGCGTCGGCCGCGTTGGCGATGCTGTGAATATGGATAAGGCGTTGCTGCGTGACAGCGCTTTCGCCTGCCATCGCGGGGGTGTCAGCGAAGGGAGCATGCACGCCGGGTGAGGGAACGAACAGGCGTGCGCGTGCCGTATGATCGTGGGTAGCCATGATCAACTCCAGATCAGTTGGTGATGGTTAGCGGATCGTGTGAGTTACCGCTCACGCGATCCGCGCTGCATGGCCGGGATGCCATGGCTACGCACGCTACCGGTCAAACGCCAGTGCGCGCAGCAAGCCCATGCTAGCGAAGCGCAACCGCGCCCTTTGTCAGATGGCATCGCGTCACAGCATCCGCCGTAGCCGCCAGCGCCATGCGGCCAAGGACGTCACGCCACCGTGTCGTCACCGACACAGGCGAAGACTCCACCGAGTCCGACACCACACACCAGTCTCTACCACCGGGCACGCCTGCATGCCGTGCGACGCAGGCGCGCCCGGTAGCGCTTGATGAGGGTTGTTCAGCGCGGGGGCGTATCCAGCCACCGACTGGATCAGCCTCAGGCGCGCTGGGCGAGGCACAGGCATGCCATGGTGCCTCGGCATTCGAGACTGCGGCGTCAGCGTCCGGCATCCATAAGCGCTTGCTCCAGTTTGGCATGCGCCTCGTCCACTTTTCGCTGGCGGTCGGCGATCTTTTGCGGGCTCTTGCCTTGATCTTTCGCCTCCTGAAGCTCTTGCTCGCGTTCCGTCAACGTATCCCGGGCGTTGGCCACCTTTTGATCCGCCTCACGTTGAAGGGATGCATCCGTGCAATGGGCGTTCACCTCTGCCAGCGCTTTTTGCAGCCCTTGCACACGCGCGGTATTGCCACGGGATTGTGCGTAGGCGATTTCGTTTTCGATGGATTGCCGCTTGGCATCGCACCCGCCCGTTTGGGCGAAGGTCATGGCGGGGACAAGCAAGGCAGCGAGCATCGACAAGCAGGCAACGGCTTTCATGGACGGGCTCCTTTGACATGAGGGCGCTTTAAAAGCGGCGGTGTCATGTAGGCTTCTTTGCACGTGGCAGATGCATTCGCACGCTTTTGATCGCCCTGCCCCTCACCTTACCGACGATGGTTTGCTGCACCTTCACCAGTGCAAACAGCGGCGTGGAAACGAGCATCACGATAAAAGCCTGGCGATTGAGTTCGGCGGACTGGCCCAGCACCACGCCCACGCAATACGCACAGGCCAGCAAGCCCACGAAGATCAAAAGGCGCTGCTTGCCTGGCGTAAGACCGATAGTGCGATTAAGACGCCACATGGCCACCACCGAGTAGATATACGGCAGCGCCATCAGCACCACGGTGGCGCTGGTGATAGTGGCGAATTGGGTGGCGATATTGGGCGAGGTGGTGAGCGCCAGCAAAATCGTCATCAAAACGCCGGTGATGATGAGGTTGCGTGCGGGCATGCCGTGCTGGTTGGTGAGCGCAAAGCTGCGGGTGAACATGCCATCCTGCGCGGCGGCCTGGGCGGATTGGGCCACGATGAGAATCCAGCCCACCAGCGCACCGGCTGCCTTGAGAATGGCCGCCAGCGAAATCACGATGGCGGCCCAATTGCCCAGCATGACGCGTGCGGCTTCGGCAAAGGGGGCGCCCGAGGTGCGCAGCTCGGCATTGGGCAACAGGCCCATCATGACCGTGCAGCACACGACATAAATCACCGTCGAAACGATGAGGCCGATGACGGTGGCCAGCGGTACATTGCGCCTGGGGTTGTCGATAACGCCTGCGGAAACCGCCGCACTCTCGACCCCCAGAAAGGCCCACAAGGCGATGGATGCGCTGCGCGTGATGGCGGAACCCGTGGGCAGGCTCTGCGGGTTCCAACCCTGCATGAACACGTCCGCGCGAAACCAGTACCAGCCAAGCAGGCCCACGAAGGCGATGGGGAGAATGCCGGCCACGGTACTCACCGTGGTGAAATGGCCAACCACATTCGCCCCGCGCGTGTTAAGCCAGATAAATAGCCAGATGATGCCCGCCGTGCAGGCATTGGCGACCCACGGGCTTTTGAGCCCCGGAAAGAACACCGCCAAATAGCCGGTTACCGATACCGCAATCGCCACGTTGCCGATGACATTGGCACCCCAGTACAGAAAGTTGGTCTGAAACGCCGCGAAAGGTCCCAGGTGATCGCGTGCATACGCGTACGGACCGCCCGCCTGCGGTTCCACCATACCCAGGTGCGCGAACACCAAGCCCAACGCGCTGGCGCCAATGGCCGCCACGATCCAGCCGAACAGGGAAATGCTGCCGATGTTGGCCAGGCTGGTAGGCAACAGGAACAAACCCGTACCCACCATGTTGGCAACGACCAGGGAGGAGGCTCCCAGCAAGCCCATTTTCTTTACCGGTGGCGTAGACATGGTGGTTCCCCGTGCATGCGGCGGCGCTTCTACAAGCCTGCCATGGCGGATGCCTGCGACCGGCCGCGCCTAAGGTGCTGCGCTGGGCAGGTCACGACTCAGGGATTCAGGTCGTAGCGCAACGTGGTTTGCACGCGCTGTCCCTGCCCACGCATATCGGTAAGCGCAATGTTCTGGCCCCAGAGGTACTCGATGCCCACCATCGCGCGCTGACTGAACTGCCATGCCAGGTTGAGCGAGGCGAACTTGGTGCTTTTGGGTAATTCGTCGCTGATGAGCATATTGGCCGAGGGGCTTATCCGCAGATAGCCGTAGGAAGCGCTGGAGCTGAGCGTCTCGGTCCAGCCATGCGTGTAGCCCATGCCCCAGCCGCGCGCGCGAATGGCGCGCAATACGCCCTGGTTGTTGAATGCGGCATCCAAACCGAGACCCGAGATGTCCTGCAGGAAGTTGGCAAAACCGTGGCCATTGCTGAACCAGCCTTGCACGCTGTCGTACTTGAACAACTTGGCGCTGCCAGTGAGCTGGGTGGCGAATGCGTTGGTGCGCTGGGTTTTGCCGGTGGTGGAATCTTCCATGCCCAAGTCGCGATACAGGTTGGACCACTGCACATGCCAGCTCGGCGTTTCCCAGCGAAGGCCCAAGGTGAAGTCCGCCAGACGCGAATACGGCGAGTAATGGCCGATCGTGGTGATATCGGCGTTGGGCTTCTCCATGGACATGGGCATGGTGAGCGTGCTGTCCCCCCATTTGTGCAACACCGGCACAAAGCGCAGCTGCGGGCCGTACTTGAAGTTAAACGAGTTGGGCCCTTCGTAATCGAGCGTGTTGGGGAACACATCGATATCGGTAAAGGCAGAGATGTTGTAACCCACCAGCAAACGGTAGCGCTCGTTCTCCAACTCACCGTAGAAGAACTGCATGTTGTACGGCATATCGCCCGTGCCGCTACCGAAGAAGTTGTTCTTGTAGACCACCTTGAGCACGCCGTAATCGGTGTCCCGGCGGAAATCCATGCGGAAAATGCTTTGCCGCGCGCTCAGGTTGGTGTTCCAGCCGGAGTTGTAGAACGGCTGCCCACGCACGGGAATGGACGAAGGGACAAATAGATCCTTCGAACCCATGTGGGTGTTGTCGATCATGGTGTCCAACTGCGCCACCAGGTCGAGCTTGAGCAGATTGCCAGTGTCACCCAGGCGCACGTAGCCCTCAGGGAGCGGCTCGGCCACACCAGCCGGCGCGGAGGGTGGACGATACGGCGGCGGTGTATTGGAAGCCCCTTCCCCTGTATACGCCAGCAAAGGGGTGGGTTGCACCGAGGCCGAGGGGATGGCCGGCGTCGACGCTGGTGGCGTCGCAACTACCTTGGCTTGCGCCTCTTCCTTGGCCTCCAACTCGTCCAGCCGCTGCTGCATCTTCTGCATCACGGCCTGCTGCGCCTGCATCTGTTGACGCATCTGCGCCACTTGCGCCTTGAGGTCACCGGCAGAATCGTTCGATTGCGCGAAGGCTGTGGGCACGATGGCCAACGCGGCGCAACCGAACAGTAGCCGGTGCATGTGGCTCTTCGTCCATGCTGGCGATACCAAAGAAGAACACCCTTGCCGCATGTAGACACTCCTGTCTTGAGTCCCGCGAACGGACCAGCGCAATACCCTTCAAGCCAACCCATGACGCCCTGCACACAGGACCTCGAACGGTTGAGCGAGATGCGGCCTCCCACGCGTGGAAGGCCGCAAAGAAGCCGGGTTTACACAGAGGCGAACGCCACCGAAGTGACGCGCCCTCCTCAAGGGATTAGAGCCGAGAAATTGTGCAACGGTCGTGAACCGACGCGGCGCGTCATGCGGCGGCAATCGCCGCTGCGGAAGGGGTGTACTTAAACGTCTGGTCGACGACATCACCCAGCGAATGCAGTTGCATGGAATACGTGTGCGCCCCCGCAGGGGGGCTTCCATCGACGTCGCGTTAAGCCGACAGCAAACGGTAGCAGGCGCGACATGCCTCAAAAGCCTGTTCAGGCAGAGGGTGACACCCGTTCGATGTCAGACCGGCACGCCGGCCCCGGACTGGGGCTGTTTCTGTGCGGCATCCGCTGCGTCAGCGTGTCGCAACAGCTCACGTGCCAGGCGACGAACCTCGTCGACCGTCCCATGCATCGACACCTGCATGCCGGTGTGTTGGCCAGCGGAAAAATTGAGAAACACGGCAGCGCGCAGTCCCACCATGGCCGTCATGGAAACGTAGGTCGAACCTATTTGAAATGCGCCCGGGGTGGACAATACCGTCCTGGCATCACCGTGCGGCGTCAGACCGCTGTCCTTCAACTTAGCCTCGAGTTCCGTGAGCGATTTCATTTCCATTATTCCCTGAAACACAAGCCCTGCCCCCTATCGCCCGTATCCTTCGGCGACCCTGCCGAACGTGACGGTCGTCGCATATTGTATGCGATGAAAGGATCGCTGTGAACGATTACTGAATCGCTACAGCATACGGCTTCCGCAAGGCCGCCCCGGCGCGTCAGGTATTGCCACGTAACATCAAGACCCCGGGCTCTCCCTGCGGACAGCCTGACCTGCTGTCGACCGCGAAGGGGCAAGGAGCGCCATGGGGAAATCTTGATCCAACCTTGTCGCGCAAGGCGAATAGGCGCATGGACTTATCGCGCAACCCTGGAAGTATCCAACGTCCTGCCGTGCACCGGCTCCGCGCCGATCGCTATTGGGCGGCGCAGTCCGCTCAGCGCGCCCAAGCTTCATAACGCCAGGCGGCCTCATCAATGACGTTCTATCGGGTGTAATGAGGGGTTCGCCAATGGGCGCCCATTAACATGGATCGGCAAAGTAGCTGCTCCCGCATCGTCCTCAGGAAGGGACCGCAGGCATGCGCTTTGATCAAGCGCGTCTTTGAAATGGTGCCCCCGATACGATTCGAACGTACGACCTTCCCCTTAGGAGGGGGACGCTCTATCCAGCTGAGCTACGGGGGCAGCAGTGGAATTCTGGCATGGATCGCCGGCCAGCGCGATCCGTGGTTTGGGGCGCCTGCTAGAATGGCCGTTTTCATCCCGGCGCTTTCCCCGCGCCCCGGTCCAGGAGTTGGCATGTCCCACGAAATCCTCACCGCACTCGGTCTTGGCAACACGCATTCGGGCACGTATCTGGGTAATGGCGAGTGGTCCAAGACCACCGACGCCGGCACCTTGCAGCCGGTCAACCCGGCTACCGGCGAGGTGATCGCCGCGGTGCACGCCTCCAGCGCGGCGGATTACGAGGTGATCGTCCAGCGCGCCCAGGAAGCCTTCAAGGTGTGGCGCACCACGCCGGCTCCGCGTCGCGGTGAGGCTGTACGCCTGTGCGGCGAAGCGCTGCGCAAGCATAAAGACGCGCTCGGTTCGCTGGTGGCCCTGGAAATGGGCAAGATCAAGCCGGAGGGCGATGGCGAGGTGCAGGAGATGATCGACATCGCCGACTTCGCGGTGGGCCAGAGCCGCATGCTCTATGGCTACACCATGCATTCGGAGCGTCCGGGCCATCGCATGTACGAGCAGTACCAGCCGCTGGGCCTGGTGGGCATCATCAGCGCGTTCAACTTCCCGGTGGCGGTGTGGGCGTGGAATGCATTCCTGGCGGCCATCTGCGGCGATATCTGCATCTGGAAGCCTTCGCCGAAGACCCCGCTCTCGGCCATCGCCACCATGAAGATCTGCAACGATGCGCTGAAGGAAGCCGGCTTCCCGGACATCTTCTTCCTGTTCAACGATGCTGGCGTGGAACTGTCGCAGGCGTTCGTGGACGATCACCGCATTCCGCTGATCAGCTTCACCGGCTCCACCAAGGTGGGCCGTCACGTGGGTGAGCGCGTGGCCAAGCGCATGGCGCGCTCGCTGCTGGAGTTGGGCGGCAACAACGCCATCATCCTGGATGAGAGCGCGGACCTGAAGCTGGCGATCCCGGCCATTGTGTTCGGCGCCGTCGGCACGGCCGGCCAGCGCTGCACCACCACGCGCCGCCTGTTCGTGCACGAATCGATCGCCAACGAAGTGACGGACACGCTGGTCGCTGCCTACAAGCAGGTGGAAGGCAAGATCGGTGACCCGACCCTGGCGACCACGCTGATGGGCCCGCTCAACAGCAAGGAAGCCGTGCAGGCTTACCTCGCCGCGGTGGAGAAGGCCAAGGCCTCGGGCGGCACGGTACGCACGGGTGGCGCCGCGCTGAGCGATCGCCCGGGCAACTTCGTGCTGCCCACCATCGTCACGGGCTTGAAGAACAGCGATGAGGTCGTGCAGACCGAAACCTTCGCGCCGATCCTCTACGTGATGCCGTTCAAGACGCTGGACGAGGCCATCGAGCTGCAGAACAGCGTGCCACAGGGCCTGTCCTCGGCGATTTTCACGCAGAACCTCAAGTCGGCCGAGCAGTACCTGTCGGCGGCCGGTTCGGATTGCGGCATCGCCAACGTCAACATCGGTACCTCGGGCGCGGAGATTGGCGGCGCTTTCGGTGGCGAGAAGGAAACCGGTGGCGGTCGCGAGTCCGGCTCGGATGCGTGGAAGGTGTACATGCGCCGACAGACCAACACCATCAACTACTCGAACTCGCTGCCGCTGGCCCAGGGCATCAAGTTCGACCTGTAAGACCCTCCCACGACCGGCGCACCTGCGCCGGTCGTGCGTTACATCGCGCCCCTGCGCAGGATGTGCATTGCCATGAGCTATCAGCCCGCTACCCGCACCACCAACGCACTGGCCATCGTGAGCCTGGTGTTCGGCATTCTGTCGTGGTGCATGCTGCCGCTGGTGGGCGCTTTGGTCGCCATCGTATGTGGACATCTGGCGCGCGGCGAGATTCGCCGGGCTCCGCTCGGTGCGCAGGAGGGCGATGCACTCGCCGTGGTCGGCATGGTGTTGGGCTATGTGCAATTGGCCTGCATGGCATTGGCTACGCTGTTCTTCGTCGCGGCGCTGGTGTTCGGACTGGGCCTGGGCGCGCACTTCCTCAACGGACATTGATCATGGCCGACACGCGGAACCCGACGGACGCTCGCACCTCGCCCTTCGATTTCCGTGGCTATCGCGTCGTGGTGGCGGGTGGCAGCCGTGGCATCGGTCGCAGCATCGCCCTCGCCTTCGCGCAGGCCGGGGCCGCCGTGTCGGTTTGCGCACGTGGAGCGCAGGCGCTGGATGAGGTGCATCACGCCATCGCCGCCTGCGGCGTCACCGTACACACCAAGCCCTGCGACCTCGGCGACGGCCATGCCATTGCCGCCTATGTGCGCGAGGCGGCCGACATACTCGGCGGCATCGATGTGCTGGTGAACAACGCCAGCGGATACGGTTTCCAGGACGACGACGACGGCTGGGAAGCGGGTTTCCGCGTGGATCTGATGGCCGCCGTGCGCGCCTCGCGCCACGCCCTTCCCTTTCTGACCGCTTCCGCCCGTGGCTGTATCCTGCACACGTCATCCATCGCGGCTTTTCACCCCGGCGTACGCGGACCCGCGTATGCGGCAGTGAAGGCGGCACTCAATCAATACACCACCTCGCAAGCGCTCACGCTGGCCGAACACCGTATTCGCGTTAATGCGATTGCGCCGGGCTCCATCGAATTCCCCGATGGCCTGTGGGATCGCCGCAAGACCGAGGCGCCCGAGCTGTACCAGCGCACGCTCGCCAAAATTCCCTTCGGACGCTTCGGTGCGCCGGAGGAAATCGCCCATGCGGCGCTGTTCCTCGCCTCGCCCTATGCGCAGTGGATCACCGGCCAAACGCTGTGCGTGGATGGCGGCCAATTGCTGACAGGATGACGCCGATGAGTGACCTCAAGCCTACCGAGCGTTTCAGTGACCGTGTCGCCGACTACGTACGCTATCGCCCCGATTATCCCGTTGCCATGCTGGAATGGCTGCAGCGCGAGTACGGCGTGAACCCGCACGGCTGGGTAGCCGATATCGGCGCGGGCACGGGTATTTCCAGCAAGCTGTTTCTGGACGGCGGCTACCGTGTGATCGCGGTGGAACCCAACGAGCCCATGCGCCATGCCGCCGAACAATGGCTGGGCGACAACCCGCACTTTCGCCTCATCGACGGCCGAGCCACCGCCACTGGACTGGACGATGCCAGCGTAGATCTCGTGGTGGTGGCGCAAGCGTTCCATTGGTTCGACCAGGATGCCGCGCGCCGTGAATTTCAACGCATCCTCGCCCCGAACGGGTTGGTCGCCGTGGTGTGGAACTCGCGCCGCCTGGTCGGCACGCCCTTCCTCGAAGGCTATGAAGCGCTGTTGAAAACCTATGGCACCGATTACACCAGCGTGGCCGAACGCTACGGCGACGAAACCAGCATGCGGGCGTGGTTCGGCCCGGGCTATCTCGGCATGGGGCGTTTCGACCATGGCCAGTGGCTGGATTTCGATGCGCTACGCGGCCGCCTGATGTCCTCCTCGTACGCGCCGCGTGAAGGGCATCCGTCACATGAGCCCATGCTGCGCGCACTGCAAGAACTGTTCGATCGCTGCCAAGTGAATGGCCGCGTGAGCTTCGACTACGACACGGTTATCTACGTGGGCAAGGTGCCCTGAACATGTACAACTTCATACGTCCCCTGCTGTTCGCGCTCGACGCGGAAGCCGCGCATCGCGTCACCCTCTATGGGCTGGACGTGGCACAGCGCAGCAACTTCATCCACCTCATCGCCAAGCCGCCGGCCGAGCTGCCGACCACCGCGTTCGGCATTCGCTTTCCCAACCCGGTCGGTCTGGCGGCGGGGCTGGACAAGAATGCCGATCACCTCGACGCGCTGGGCGCGCTGGGCTTTGGCTTTGTGGAAGTGGGCACCACCACGCCGCGACCGCAGCCGGGCAACGACAAGCCGCGCATGTTCCGCCTGCCCAACCACGAGGCGGTGATCAATCGCCTGGGCTTCAACAACGCCGGCGTGGACGCGCTGGTGCGCAATGTGCAGCAGTCCAGCTACCGCGGTGTGCTCGGCATCAATATCGGCAAGAACAAGGACACCCCCAACGAAAAGGCGGTGGACGACTACCTGTTCTGCCTGGAGCGTGTCTATGCGCTGTCCAGCTACATCACGGTAAACATTTCCTCGCCGAACACCCAGGGGCTGCGCGACCTGCAGGAAGAGGAAACGCTGCGCCGCTTTATCGAAACCCTGCGCGAGGCGCAGGAGCGACTGGGCTCGCAGAGCGGCGCGCGCAAACCGATGCTGCTCAAGATCGCCCCCGACCTCAGCGAAACCGAGCTCGATGCCATTGCCGACGTGCTGCTCGCCGCCAAGGTGGACGGCGTCATCTGCACCAACACCACCATCGACCACTCGGCGGTGGCCAGCGATCCCCATGGCAACGAAGTGGGTGGCCTCTCCGGCAAGCCGCTGTTTGCGCGCGCCACGGCGGTGCTGCGCGGTATGCGCCAGCGTGTGGGTGATCGACTGGGCATCATTGGCGTCGGTGGCATTCTCGATGGCGGCGACGCGGCCGAGAAGATCGATGCGGGGGCGTCGCTGGTGCAGATCTATTCCGGCATGGTCTATCGAGGCCCGGCCTTGATCGCCGAATGCGTCGATGAGATTCGCCGCCAACGCGAGGGCTCCCACGGTGGCTGAGCGCGTGGACATGGGCGGTTACACCCTGATCGAAAACGCTTCGCTGGGCCAGCGCAATACGCTACGTGTCCATGCGCGGGCAGACCTGTTGGCCGAGGTGCACGACGCATCCAAGCTTCCGGAGCTGCTGAACTTCCCCGCCGTGCGCCAGGGCAAGTTGCTGGTGTTGGGCGAAGGCAGCAACATGCTGTTCACGGGCGACTTCCACGGCACCGTGCTGGCCATGGCCACGCGCGGCGTACAGGTGGAGCAGGATGGCGACGTGGCCCGCATTGCCGTGGCCGCTGGCGAGCGCTGGGATGATTTCGTGCGCTGGACCCTGGGCCAAGGCTATGCCGGCCTGGAGAACCTGATCCTGATTCCCGGCACGGTGGGCGCCGCGCCCATCCAGAACATCGGAGCCTACGGTACGGAAGCCGCCGAGTTCATCGAGAGCGTGGAAGCGTGGGATACCGAAGAGCACCGTGTCACCACGCTCGATCGCGCGGCCTGTTCTTTCGCTTATCGTGACTCGGTGTTCAAGCATCAACCGGGCCGCTACATCGTGACGGCCGTGCGCTTTGCCCTGCCCCGCTCGCGTGAGTTGCGCATGGACTATGCCGGCATCCGCGAGGAAGTGGCGCGCATGGGCGTCGCCAAGCCCGCGCCATTCCATGTGGCCGAGGCGGTGGTGCACCTGCGCACCCGCAAGCTGCCGGACCCCGCGGTGATCGGCAATGCCGGCAGCTTCTTCAAGAACCCCATCGTGGACGCCGCCACGGGCGAAGCGCTCAAGCACGCACATCCCGCGCTGGTGTCATGGGCGGGCGCCGATGGCCGCTGGAAACTCTCCGCGGCCTGGTTGATCGAAGCCAGCGGCCTCAAGGGTGCCCGCGAGGGCGATGCCGGCATCTCCAATCGCCACGCGTTGGTGCTGGTCAACCACGGCCAGGCCACCGGCGAGCAGTTGTGGGCCTTTGCGCAGCACGTGATCGAGCGTGTGCAGGCCACCTTTGGCGTAACGCTGGAGCCGGAGCCGGTAGTGGTTTAACCGCCGCGGGCTGCGGGTGAGCGCGCGGCTTTCGCCCCTTAAAGACTCCGGCTCCCTGCGTGCGCAGGGATGACGGTGACGGGCCGAGTCCTTCTCCACCACGCCTTTCATGGTCGTCATGCCAGCGAAAGCAGGAGGCGCTTTTCAACAGCCGAAGGGCTGGGCCTCCAGCGACTTTCGGTCTGCGCGCTACCGAGCCATACAGCCGTAACCGCAATCTTCACGGCCACCACCCTCGGCGCACAGGCAGCCTCAGGCCGCCTTGCGCTCCAGGTTCGGCAAGAACGCCGTAATGATGCCGAGCAGCGGCAGATAAGCGCACAGGCCGTACACGTACTCGATGCCGCGTGCATCCGCGATGTGGCCCAGTACGGCGGCGCCGATACCGCCCATGCCGAAGGCGAAACCGAAGAACAGGCCCGAGACCATGCCCACCCGCCCTGGAATGAGCTCCTGCGCATACACCAGGATGGCCGAAAACGCCGACGCCAGAATCAAGCCGATGATCACCGTGAGCACGCCGGTCCAGAACAGGTTGGCGTGCGGCAACAGCAAGGTGAACGGCGCCACGCCAAGGATCGATGCCCAGATCACCCACTTGCGCCCGATGCGGTCGCCTATCGGCCCGCCGATCAGCGAGCCGGCCGCGACCGCGAACAGGAACACAAACAAGTGCGTCTGCGCGTTGGGCACCGATACGTTGAACTTGTGGATCAGATAGAACGTGTAATAGCTGCTGATACTCGCCAGGTAGAAATACTTGGAGAAGATCAGCAAGCCCAGGATGAGTACCGACCACGCCACCTGCGCACGCGAGAGCGGCACCCACATCGCATGACGCGCCTTGGCCTTGCCGCGCACCGCATGGTGGTCGCGATACCAGCGGCTGACCTGAAACAGCACCACCATCGCCAGCAACGCGGCCAGCGAGAACCAGGCCACGCTGCCGCGCCCGTGCGGCACGATGATCCACGCCGCCAACAGCGGCCCCAACGAGGCACCCGCATTGCCGCCCACCTGGAACAACGACTGCGCCAGACCGTGACGACCGCCCGAGGCCATGCGTGCCACGCGCGAGGATTCCGGATGAAATACCGAGGAACCCGTACCCACCAGTGCCGCGGCCAGCAGCAGCACCGTGAAGTTGGGCGCCACCGCCAGCAGCAACAGGCCGCACAGGGTGAAGCCCATGCCGATCGGCAGCGAATACGGCATCGGCTTTTTATCGGTGATCATGCCCACGGCCGGTTGCAGCAACGAAGCGGTGAGCTGATAGGTCAGGGTGATCGTGCCGATCTGGGCAAAACTGAGGTTGAAGCCGCTTTTGAGGATCGGGTAGATCGCCAGGATCAACGACTGGATCATGTCGTTGAGCAGATGCGAGAAGCTGATGGCGCCGAGTATGCGGAATTCGGTGTCGTGCTTGGCCGGCGCGGCGGCGGCCGGCACGGGTAGGTCTTGAACGCGGGTCTGCATGGGGATGGGGACTCGTGGGTTGCGGCATGGCGCCGCGACTTGCTGCGCCAGGTTCGTCACCTTAAAGTGGTCGCCCTCGGCCCGCATGCGTTAACGGGTCAATTTTCATCGAATATGGGCCATCCCGTGCGTAATACCCGCGCCGACGCCTACGAAAACACCCCGCGCGATGTCATCGCGACGGGAAATGACTACCCGTCGCACTACGTGCTGCCGGCGCATTCGCACCGGCGTGGCCAACTGCTATACGCCTCCACCGGCGTGCTCACCACCATCACCAGCGAAGGCAGCTGGGTGGTGCCCCCGCGCCGCGCGCTATGGATACCCGCGGGCGTTTCCCACGAAGTGCATATGGGCGGACCGGTCGCCACGCGCAGTGCCTACGTAAAAGCCGAAACCGCCCTGGCCGTTGGCTTGCCCACGCGCTGCCAGGTCATCGCCGTATCGCCGCTGCTGCATGAACTTCTGCAGGAGGCGATTGACCTGCCGGCCGAGTACGACCTGGACGGGCGCGACGGACGCGTCATGGCGCTGCTGCTCGATGAAATCCGCCGCATGCCGGCCCTGCCCCTGAGCGCGCCGCTGCCCCGCGAAAAGCGCCTGGTGACGCTGTGCCGCGAACTGCTGCAACAGCCGTCGCAGGAGGTGAAGATCGACGATATGGCACAACGGGCCGGCATGAGCCGGCGTCATTTCACGCGCAGCTTCCGCGAAGAGACCGGCATGAGTTTCAGCGCGTGGCGCCAGCAAGCATGCCTGCTCGCCGCGCTCACTCGCCTGGGCAACGGCGAATCCATTACCCAGGTCGCGGTGGATCTGGGTTACGGCAACCCCAGCGCGTTTACCGCCGCCTTTCGCCGCGTGCTGGGCGCGCCGCCAAGCCGCTACCTGGCAGCGCCGACACCCTGAACGGCGTCACAGCCGGCTAACGCAGCGGCAGGCAATGTCATGGAGATGTCAGGCAGGTTCGGCAATATGTCTGACGCGTGACAGTGCGAAGACGTGCTGCGCTGCCATGGCCCGGTCTTGATCGGCGCCGTACTATGCAACTTCGCGGATCGGCGCGACATCGCGCCCCCGTATTGATAACGGTGAGTCGATGAGTAACGACGTGGTTCGTCCCAGCGCAGTTCGCGACACCCACCCAGTCGAGGTGACGCATAAGTCCCCCACCGCCACGGCACCACCGGCGGCTGCGCCGACGCCACCGGACTTGAGCGACCCCAGCCTGTACATCCATCGCGAACTGTCGCAGTTGCAGTTCAACATTCGCGTGCTGGACCAGGCGCTGGACGAGAGCAAACCCATCCTGGAGCGCCTCAAGTTCCTGCTGATTTTCTCCAGCAACCTGGACGAGTTCTTCGAAATCCGCGTGGCGGGACTCAAGAGCCAGATCGCTTTCGACCATGAGATCGTCGGCTCGGACGGTATTCCTCCGCGCAAGGCACTCGCCGAGATCAGCGACATCACGCACAAGCAGATCGAGCGGCAATACAGCATTCTCAACGACCGCATCCTGCCCGAACTGGCGCGTAATGGCATACGCATCGTGCGCCGCAACGAGTGGTCGGCCAAGCAGAAGCAATGGGTGCGTCGTTATTTCCGCCATGAAGTGGCGCCCCTGGTGACCCCCATCGGGCTGGATCCCACTCATCCGTTCCCGTTGCTGGTCAACAAAAGCCTCAACTTCATCGTGCAACTGGAAGGCACCGACGCGTTCGGTCGCGACTCGGGCCTGGCCATCGTACCGGCGCCACGCGTGCTGCCGCGCCTGATTCGCCTGCCCGACGAGGTGAGCGAAGGCGGCGAGAACTTCGTGCTGCTCTCTTCCATCATCCACGCGCATGCCGAGGAATTGTTCCCCGGCATGTCCGTGCGCGGCTGCTACCAGTTCCGCCTGACGCGCAACGCCGACCTCACCATCGACCCGGAAGATGTGGAAGATCTCGCGCGTGCGTTGCGCGGCGAGCTGTACTCGCGCCGCTTCGGCGATGCCGTGCGCCTGGAAGTGGCCGACAATTGCCCGCCCGAGCTCACCGATTACCTGCTGCGCCAGTTCGGCCTCAACGCCGCCGAAATGTACGAAGTGAACGGCCCGGTGAACCTGGCCCGTTTGTTCGGCCTGATCACCAAGACGCTGCGCCCGGAGCTGCAATACCCCTCGTTCACGCCGTCCATTCCCAAGGCGCTGAAAAAGGCCGAAGACCTGTTCCAAGTCATCGGCCGCCAGGACGTATTGCTGCTACATCCCTACGAATCGTTCGCGCCCGTGGTCGACCTGTTGCACCAGGCGGCCAAGGACCCCACCGTGCTGGCGATCAAGCAAACGCTATATCGCAGTGGCGCCAATTCCGAAATCGTGGACGCGCTGGTGGACGCGGCGCGCGCGGGCAAGGAAGTCACCGTGGTGATCGAGCTGCGCGCGCGCTTCGATGAGGAATCCAACCTCACCCTCGCCTCGCGCCTGCAGCAGGCCGGCGCCATGGTGATCTACGGCGTGGTGGGCGTGAAAACGCATGCCAAGCTCATGCTCATCCAGCGCCGCGAGGGCGATGAGCTGGTGCGTTATGCGCATTTGGGTACAGGCAACTACCACACCGGCAACGCACGCCTGTACACCGACTACAGCTTGCTCACCTCCGATCAAGCGCTGTGCGAAGACGTGCACAAGCTGTTCAGCCAGCTCACCGGCATGGGCAAGCTGCTGCAGATGAAGAAGCTGCTGCATGCGCCGTTCACGCTGAAGAAAACCCTGCTGGAGCTGATCGCGCGCGAAACCGCGCATGCGGTCGCGGGAAGGCCCGCGCAGATCATCCTCAAGGTCAATGCCATCACCGACGCCAAGATGATTCGGGCGCTGTACAAGGCCAGCATCGCGGGCGTAAAGATCGACCTGATCGTGCGCGGCATGTGTTGTCTGCGGCCGGGCGTACCGGGCGTGTCGCACAACATCCGCGTACGTTCCATCGTGGGGCGTTTTCTGGAACACAGCCGCGTGTACTGGTTCCTCAACAACGGCGAAGAGCTGTTCTACCTGGCCAGCGCCGACTTGATGGAGCGCAACCTGGACCGCCGCGTGGAAACGGGTTTCCCGGTCGAAGGCAAGAAGCTGCAGGGTCGCCTGAAGAAAGAACTGGACCTGTACCTCAGCGATAACGCCAGCGCCTGGGTGCTGCAGCCCGATGGGCGTTACCTGCGCACCCGCACCACGGGCGGCCAGCCCATACGCAATGTGCAAGTGCAACTACTGGAAAAGCTCTGCGGCTTCAGCGTCGCCAAGGACGCGTGATGCTTTGCCGGAACATTCCGGCCACGGGCCGGAATGTTCCTCAGCGATCTTATTTGTGCGTGTGCCGCTTCACCCACGCCACGTAGCGATCGACGAAACCCTGCAGGAATTTCTGCGTGCCCTCGCTGCCGATGTGCCCCTCGGCATCGAACAGGCCCTCTTTGTTCTGGATGAATACTTCCGGCTGCCCCAGCGTGGGAATGTCCAGGTAGGCCATCACATTGCGCAGGTGCTGCTGGGCCAGCGCCGTGCCGGTGGCGCCCACGGAAACGCCGATCACCGCACCCGGCTTGCCCGCGAAGGAATTGGTGCCCCAGGGGCGGGAGGCGATGTCGATGGCGTTCTTCAGCACGCCGGGAATGGAGCGGTTGTACTCGGGCGTGACGAACAACAGCGCGTCGGCCGCCTCGATCTCCTTTTTCAGCGCCTGGCACTCGGCCGGATACGCGCCATCGACATCCTGGCTGTAGAGCGGCAGGTGATCGATACGCACGTGGTCAAACTGGAAATCGTCCGGCGCCAGACGCTCCACGGCGCGAGCCAGGTGACGGTTGAACGACTCCTTGCGCAGGCTGCCGACCAATACGGCGACTCGGATCTTGCTCATGCGCTATCTGCTCCATGGTGGGGAAAGAGGCGATACCACGGAAAGCATGGCAGGCCGGGCGGTTAAACCTTCGTGAGCATTCCGGCACCGGCGCTATGCCTTTCCTATGCCTTTCGGGGTAAAGCCATCCAGCCGTCCATACCCGATGATGGCGGGCTATGGCAGGGAGGTATCCGCAGGGGCGACTCTCGAGGAGGCAGGACGGCTTCCCCGCGAATGACTGGAAACGCCCAGGAAATACGCATCTCCCTATAGGGGTCGCGTACCGGTACAGGGGATCGGGGAATGGGCTGGAGGGGGCTGTCGACAGCGCTGCATGGCTTGGGACGGATGCTTTGCATCGCCGCCTTGGGCGTGGCTGCGCTACCGGCGCATGCCAACACCCAGCTCACCGGCGCCGCGCGGGAAGTGCGCCCCGGCGATACGCCGCGCGCCGTGCTCGAGGACTACCGCCACGGTGCCTGGCACGCCTTCGATCCGCACCTGCTGCAACGTGTTCCCACCGGTGGCCTGGGCACCTGGGTAGTGTTGCAACCGCAGCCGCCGCTGGTGTCGGAAGAACGGGTGCTTTCCATCTACCCGCCGCCGGCCGGCTCGGTCACGCTGTTCCGCGCCGATGGCAGCACACTGACCCAATCGCTGGAGGACTTCACCGCCAGCGCGCACGGCAACGGGCGCCTCGCCTATCGCATGACCGATGACGAACCGGCATCCCACGCGATCCTGCTGCGCTTCGGACCCGGCACGGCGCGCGCGGTGCCGGTGAGCTTCCAACTGCAGGCCTGGACGGAATACCTGCAACAGGATGCGCACTGGCTGGTGTTCGCCAGCGCCTGCTTTGCCGTGATGCTGGCCATGGCACTGATGGCGCTGTGTCTGGCGATCATGCTGCACGACGCGACGTTTGCCTGGTACGCCGGATACATCGTCTGCTACGCGCTGATCCAAGGCGTGCAGACCGGCTATGTGTTCCATCCACTGGAACTGACCTGGCTGAACGGCTCGGCGAGCCTGCTGTGCGCCTCGGCCACAGCGCTGTCGCTGGCGTTCGCGGCCATGTTCGTGGCGCGCTTTTGCGAGCTGCCCCGCTACGCGCCGTGGCTGCATACGCCCACGCAAGCCCTTGCCGTAGGC
Organism: Dyella sp. ASV21; assembly: GCF_016428975.1. Taxonomy (GTDB): domain Bacteria; phylum Pseudomonadota; class Gammaproteobacteria; order Xanthomonadales; family Rhodanobacteraceae; genus Dyella. Next base: position 52,686 of record NZ_JAELTT010000017.1, on the reverse strand, counting down.
ATGCCTCTTATCGTGCTCTTGCGCAGCAGCCCCATTCCCGTGCTGCAGGACACGGCACTGGCCTTGATCGGGCCGCTGCTGGTGATCGGCACCCTGCTCCTGCTGGTGGCCGCCACCGTGGCGGCGGTGCGCGGCGCGCGTCCTGCCTGGTTCTTCCTGGCCGGCTGGACGCCCTTGCTGGCCTTGATGGCGCTATCCAATCGCCAGGGCTCTGGCAGCTTCGCCGATGTGCCCTGGCTCAGCGACGCCTGCCTGGCCGCGGGCGCGTTCCAAGCCATCGTGCTGTCGCTGGGCCTGGCCGATCGCGCGCTGATCATGCGACGCGACCACAGCCTGGTGCAGGAGCTGGCCGACACCGACGCCCTCACCAACGTGCTCAACCGCCGGGCCTGGAGCGAAAGCGTATCCAAGGTGCTGGCCAGCAGCGGCATGCAGCCGGTTGCGCTGCTGTTCCTGGACCTGGACCACTTCAAGATGCTCAACGACCGCCAGAGCCATGCGGCCGGCGATCGCGCCCTGATCGCCGTGGCCGATGCGCTGCGCCACGAACTGCGCCCGCACGACCTGCTGGGCCGTTACGGCGGCGAAGAGTTCGTGGCCATGCTGTACGGCGTGGACCCGGCCCAGGCCATGCAGGTAGCGACGCGCCTGTGCCGTCGCGTGCATCGGTTGGAGATTCCGGTAAACAACGACGGGCTGTTGCTCACCGTCAGCATCGGCATCGCCATGCGTCTGCCCGACGATACCGTCAGCAGTCTGGTCGACCGTTCCGACCAGGCCATGTACCGCGCCAAGCTGGCCGGCCGCAATCGCGCCCGGCTGGAAGAAAGCCTGGAGCCGGCCACGCGGCCCTCCTGGCCCCGCGCGGTGGATGGCGTGCGGCGCCGCTGACCCGCCACTCGGATTTTCTACAAGACGACGTCATCGGCCTGGCTAAGCTTGAGCCACCCTCACCTTCGGAGCCGCCACCATGAGCCTCACCACTGGCAGTACCGTCATCCCCGGCATGCGCTATCGCCACGCCCACGCCGCCATCGACTGGCTATGCAAAACCTTCGGCTTTACCGCGCACGCCGTCTACGACGACGACCAGGGCGGCGTGGCCCATGCCCAACTTACGTACGGCAGCGGCATGATCATGCTGGGTTCGGTACGCGACGACGCCCACAGCAAGCGCATGGCGCAACCGGATGAAACCGGCGGGCGCAGTACGCAGAGCGTCTATGTGGTGGTGAAGGATTGCCGCGCGCACTACGAGCAGGCGAAGGCGGCGGGGGCGGTGATCGAGGACGATTATTCGGAGAAGGATTATGGCGGCGCGGGGTATAGCTGCCGCGACCTGGAGGGTCATCTGTGGTCGTTTGGGAGTTACGACCCGTGGGCGTAAGGGGACTCGGCTTGCGCGTTCGCGCGTTTCATTTGCGCGGGCGCGAGACTGGCGAGTGCTCGCCGTCCCCGCCTTCTTCGTCCTGACTTACAACGTCGTCCCTGCGAAAGCAGGAGGCTTTTCGACCGCCGAAGGGCTGGTCAGCTGGTGTCTTTCGCTCTTGTGATGCCGAGCGGCGATCGGGCTCACCGGCGGCGGGCTTCCGCTGTCCTGCCGGCCAGCGGGTGACTTTTCTCCGAGTGGCCAGAGAAAAGTCACCCAAAGAGAGGCCACCCCCGATGTCGCGCCCAAGGGGAGGGGAGATCAAGAGCTACGGCGGCGCGTTGCGCGCCCGAAGCGGAGCCAAGGCCAGAGCCAAAGCAAACCCAAGCCAAACTTGCACAAGTCAAACGTGGCATTCATCGCGCGATGCAACGAACGCCCACCGCTCTGCTTACACGCTCCGCCAAGGGCGATGTGCCGCTTCGCGGCACGAGCCTGGCGGGTGGTGGGCCCCCTGTGTGGTGGTGAGGGGTGGACGGAAAGGCCCGCAGGGGGATCGGCACGGAGGCCGATCCCTTTTCGCCCGGGCAGGAGCCCGGTCGAAAAGCCCGGCCACCCCTCACGCGCTTGCCGAGCGAATAGCTCGGCAAGCGCCATACCGGGGGTGCCCTTCTCTTTGGTTACTTTCTCTTGGGCACGCAAGAGAACGTGACCCGGCCTCCGGCAGGAGGACGGAAGCCCGCCGCAGGCGAGCCCCATGACCGCAAGGCATCACAAGAGCGAAGAACACAGGCTGACCAGCCCTTCGGCGGTTGAAAAGCTACCCCGCTCTCGCAGGCACGACGATGAAGGCAAGGCGGAAACAGACACAGCACACACGCGCAGCCACCTTCCCCATCCCTAGGCAAAAAGTCATGGTGGGCGCTTTGTGACAGCTCGCTTAAAGTCGGTAACGCCACTCGTCACCGCCTACCCATCAACCCAGCCGCCCGCCTGGCGCCTGGCCCCCCTGGAGCACTCATGCGCATTCGCCTCACCCAGCTCGCTGCCGCCACGCTCATCGCGCTCTCTGCCGGGCTCGCCCAGGCGCAAACCGCGCCGCTGACGCCCGACATTCCCAAGACCGAGTTCGCCCCGGCCACCGCCGCCAGCGACTACGTCAAGCGCGAGGTGATGATTCCCATGCGCGATGGCGTGAAGCTGCATACGGTGATCGTGATACCCAAGGGTGCCAAGCATGCGCCGATCCTGCTGACGCGCACGCCGTACAACGCCAGCGGTCGCGCCGCCCGTTTCGAATCACCGCATATGGATGCCACCTTGCCGCAGGGCGACGAAGTGTTCGTGCGGGGCGGCTATATCCGCGTATTTCAGGACGTGCGCGGCAAATACGGCTCGGAAGGCGACTACGTGATGACTCGCCCGCTGCGCGGCCCGCTCAATAGCAGTGAGGTCGATCACTCCACCGATGCTTACGACACCATCGACTGGCTGGTGAAGAACATCAGCGAATCCAACGGCAAGGTCGGCATGCTCGGCTCCTCCTACGAGGGTTTCACCGTAGTGATGGCGCTGATCCACCCGCATCCCGCACTTAAGGTGGCCGCGCCGGAAAGCCCCATGGTGGATGGCTGGATGGGCGACGACTGGTTCCACTACGGCGCCTTCCGGCAGACCAACTTCGACTACATCTACGGCCAGACCGCGCAGAAGGGCAAAGGCGGCGGCGTGCCGCGCGTGGGCTACGACGACTACAGCAACTTCCTCGATGCCGGCTCGGCCGGCGACTACGCGCGCGCCCATGGCTTCGACCAGCTGCCCTTCTGGCGCAAGCTGGAGGAACACCCCGCTTACGACGCCTTCTGGCAGAACCAGGCGCTGGACAAGATCATGGCCGAGCAACCGCTGAGTGTGCCGACCATGTGGCTGCAAGGCCTGTGGGATCAGGAAGACATGTGGGGCGCCATCCACAGCTACGCGGCCACCGAACCCAAGGACAAGGGCAACGACAAGAATTTCCTGGTGATGGGCCCGTGGCGCCACAGCCAGGTGAACTACGACGGCCGCTCGCTCGGCCCGCTCCAGTGGGAAGGCGACACCGCGCTGCAGTTCCGCCGCGACGTGCTCAAGCCATTCTTCGACCAATACCTCGTAGATGGCGCCCCCAAGGCGAATACGCCGCCGGTGCTGATCTACAACACCGGCGAAAACCACTGGGATCGCTACAAGTCCTGGCCGCTGAGTTGCGACAAGGGCTGCGCGCACCAGCCCAAGGCGCTGTACCTGGGCCAGAACGGCAGCCTCTCGTTCAACGCGCCAGGCGCGGAGGCCGCCGCGTTCGACGAATACGTGTCCGATCCCGCCAAGCCGGTGCCTTACCAGCCGCGCCCGGTGCATTTCGCCGATCACGATGCCTGGACGCGCTGGTTGCTCAACGACCAACGCTTTGCGGATGGACGTCCAGACGTGCTCACCTACGTGAGCCAGCCGCTCACCGCGCCGCTGCACATCGGTGGCGCGCCGCAAGTGAACCTGTATGCCTCCACCAGCGGCAGCGATAGCGACTGGGTGGTAAAGCTGATCGATGTGTATCCGGACACCGTGCCGTCCAGCCCCGACATGGGCGGCTATGAACTGGCGGTATCGCTGGATATCTTCCGCGGTCGCTATCGCACCAGCTTCGAACACCCTGCGGCGATCACGCCCAACCAGCCGTTGCTCTACCGCTTCGGCCTGCCCACCACCAATCACGTGTTCCTGCCTGGCCACCGCATCATGGTGCAGGTGCAATCCAGCCTGTTCCCACTGTACGACCGCAACCCGCAGACCTTTGTGCCGAACATCTTCGACGCCAAGCCGGCGGATTATCAAAAGGCCACCCAGCGTGTGTGGCATACCCCGGGCACGGCCAGCTCTATCAGCTTGCCGGTGGTGCCCAACGGCTAACGCGGGGCACGTTCTCCCACGTCCCAAGGCCGGCAACCATGCCGGCCTTTTTTTGCTGCGACAAAAGGCCGCCCAACCGTCACTTGCGCAAAATTATACACAGGATTAATTTTGCGCCATGACCGCCACCAAGCCACGCGCCCCGCGTCGTCGCGCCCCCGGCCGCCCCGGCCCGGACAGTCCGGAACTGCGCCCTCACCTGATCGATGCCGCGCTTACCTGTTTCGTGCGCGATGGCATTGCCGCCACATCGCTGCGCGGCATCGCGGCCTGCGCGGGGGTGACGCCCGCCCTGCTCAACTATTACTTCGGCAGCAAGCTGGCCTTGCGCGATGCGATCTTCGAGGAGCGCCTGATGCCGGCGATGTTCTCGTTGCGCGAGCACGTGATCGCCGCCGGGGACGACCCCAACGGCGTGGCACGCAGCTTCGTACAGGGTGTGTTTTCCGTGGTGGAGCGCGCGCCCTGGCTGCCTTCGCTATGGGTTCGCGAGGTGTTGTGCGAAGGCGGCGCCTTCCGCGAACTGCTGCTGACACGCATCGCCCCGGAGTTACCGCAGCTGCTCGCGGGCCGCTTCGCTCAGGCGCAGCACCAAGGCACGCTCAATCCCGGGCTGGACCCGCGCCTGCTGGTGGTGTCGATGATCGGCCTCACGCTTTTTCCCGCCGCCAGCGCACCCATCTGGCGACAGATCTTTCAGGCGGACCTTGGCACCGAGGTGCTCGCCCACCACGCGCTCGCCCTGCTCGCACACGGTATGGAGCCCCCTCATGCGCTTTGATCGCCACGCTGTCGCGCACCTCCTGCGCTGTGTCGCGCTGCTGGCCAGCGCCTCATGGCTCACGGCGTGCCAGCCTGCACCGCCGCAGGTGCTGGGCACCATCGAGTTCGATCGCATCACCCTGCCCGCGCCGGCCGCCGAACACATCGTGAAAATGGATGTGCGTGAAGGCGAATTCGTGCCGATGGGCAAACGCATCATGCAGCTGGAAACCATCCGCACGCAGGCCGCGCTCGATACCGCGCGCGCGGATGTACGCCAGCAACAGCAAGCGCTGCTGGAACTGGAAAACGGCCCGCGCGTGGAACAGATCCGTCAGGCACGGGCCAACCTGGTGGGCGCGCAGGCGCAGGCGCGTGACGCCACCGCCTACTACCAGCGCCTTTCCGCGCTGGCACGGCAGCAATTCGTGTCCGCGGCGGATCTCGATCGCGCCAAGGCCGCCGCCGGCAATGCCGAGGCCACCGTCGTCGCCGATCGCGCCGCGCTCGACCTGTTGCTCAACGGCTCGCGTGCCGAAGACATCGCCCAGGCGCGCGCCACCCTCGCCGCGGCCGAAGCCACCGCCGCATCGCGCGCGGTGGACCTGGAAAAGCTCGACCTCACCGCGCCGCGCGATGTGCGTGTGGATAGCCTGCCCTACAAACTGGGCGACCAGGCGCAACCGGGCACTCCGCTGGTGATCCTGCTGGCGAGCGACACGCCTTACGCCCGCGTGTATGTGCCCTCGGCACTGCGTACCTCCGTCAAGGTGGGCGACGAGGCCGACGTGGTATTGCAGGATGGCAAGCGCCACTTCCACGGCGTGGTGCGCATGATCCGCAGCGAACCCACCTTTACGCCCTACTACGCGCTGACGGGCGACGATGCCACGCGGCTGAGCTATCTCGCCGAAATCGCGCTGGGCCAGGATGCGCGCGATCTTCCCCAGGGATTCCCGGTCAGCGCCAACTTTACGGTGGCGCACGGCCATGACTGACATCGCCATCCAGGCGCGCGGCCTCACCAAGCGCTTCGGCACGCTGGTGGCGGTGAATGCGGTGGACCTTACCGTGCCACGCGCCCATGTGTACGGCTTCCTCGGCCCCAATGGCTCGGGCAAATCCACCACCATTCGCATGCTATGCGGCCTGCTTACACCCAGTGCAGGCACGATCGAGGTATTGGGCTTGTCGATTCCACGCCAGGCCGAACAGCTCAAGCGTCGCATCGGCTACATGACGCAGAAATTCTCGCTGTTCGATGACCTTTCGGTGCGACAGAACCTGGAGTTTCTCGCCACCGTGCAAGGGCTCTCGCGCCACGACACGCGCACCCGCGTGGACGAACTGCTGCTGCGCTATCACCTGGACGATCGCCAGCCGCAGCTGGCCGGCACGCTCAGCGGTGGACAGAAGCAACGCCTTGCGTTGGCGGGCGCGGTGGTCCATCGTCCTGAATTGTTGTTCCTGGACGAGCCCACCAGCGCGGTGGACCCGGAGTCGCGCCGCGACTTTTGGGAAAAACTCTTCGAACTCGCCGACGAGGGCACCACCATCTTGGTCTCCTCGCACTACATGGACGAAGCGGAGCGCTGCCATCGACTGGCGATCCTTGACAATGGCAACCTGGTCGCCGATGGCACACCACGCGATCTCACCGCCAAGCTGCAAGGACGCACCTTTCTCGTACGCACCGACTCGCCGCGCCGGGCCAAACAGGTGCTGGATACGCAACCGGGCGTGCTCAGCGTGGCGCAGATCGGCAACGAACTGCGTGTGTTGATGACGGACACGCATCCCAATGCCGACCTGCTGCGCGGCAAGCTCGCCGGGGTGGGTGCCGACGTGGACGTGCAGCCCGTGGAACCCAACCTGGAAGATGTTTTCGTGGTGGCGACGCGCCGCCACGCCAGCCAGCAGGAGCAACCCGCGTGAACCTGCGCCGCCTGTGGGCCATCATGGTGAAGGAACTGCGCCAGTTGCGCCGCGATCGCGTAACGCTGGCGATGATCATGGGCATGCCCATCCTGCAGTTGCTGTTGTTCGGCTACGCCATCAACCTCAACCTGCGACACCTGCCGGCGGCCGTGGCCGATCAGGCACAAACCAGCGGGTCGCGCGCAGCCATCCAGGATCTGTTCGCCAGCGGCGTGATCGAACTGGATGCCCAGGTGCAAACGCCCCAACAGTTGCTCGACCTATTGCGGCAGGGGCGCATCAGCGTGGGCATCGTCGTGCCGCCGGACTTTGAACGGCGCAGGCTGGACGGACGCGAAGCGCTGCAAGTGTTGGTGGATGGCAGCGACAACGTGGTGCAATCCGCCGCGGGGCAATTGGCGCAGTACCCGCTCAACCAGCCGGACAATTTCCACGCGCGGGCCATCACGCCGATCAGTGTGGTGAGCTTCTACAACCCCGAGCGCCGCTCGCCTGTAAACATCGTGCCGGGCCTGGTTGGCGTCATTCTCACCATGACGATGGTGCTGTTCACCGCCGTGGCCATCGTGCGCGAAACCGAGCGCGGCAACCTGGAATTGCTGATTACCACGCCGGTGAGCCGCACCGAGTTGATGATCGGCAAGGTGCTGCCCTATGCCGGCATCGGCCTGCTGCAGACAACGGTGATTCTGGCCTTGGGCGTGTGGCTGTTTCGCGTGCCGGTGCGCGGCAGCCTGGGGGACATCTACATGGCGGCGAGCCTGTTGATTCTCGCCAACCTGTCGCTGGGACTGCTCATCTCCACACGTGCCAAATCGCAGTTCCAGGCGATGCAGATGACGTTCTTTGTATTTCTGCCCTCCATCCTGCTTTCCGGCTTCATGTTTCCCTATGCCGGGATGCCCGTGGTGGCTCAATGGATTTCCGAGCTATTGCCACTCACGCATTTCCTGCGGCTGGTGCGCGGCATCATGCTGCGCGGCGCGGACTTTGGCGATCTATGGCACGACGCGGTGGCCTTGCTGGCTTTTATCGCCGTCATGCTCACGCTGGCGATCCGGCTATTCCACAAGCGGCTGGATTGAGCCGGCCGGCCCGCCTCTCAACGAAAAAGGCCGGCATGCGCCGGCCTTTTTCGCGATGCACGCGGCGGCGTTTACGGTGTACACGCCTTGCCGTGATCGGCATGGAAGCCCTTGGCCTTGGCATCCGCTTCGCTCATGTAGGAGCCGGCCTTGGTCTTGCCGTACCACTTGTCGCTCGGGCAGTGATAAACCTTGCTGCTGGAGTTGACCCAGACCATGCCCGGACCACCGCCCGGTGCGGCCGCGGCCGGCGGCTCATTGGCGGCCTTGCTACCGGGAATCGGCGCGGAGGTCTTGGGCGTCATGCTGGGCGTGGCCGGCGCGGCGGCGGGAGCCGCGGCAGCAGCCGGTGCGGCAGCGGCCGTGGTCGCCGCGCTGTACCACTCCTTCACGCCCTTATGGCCGGCGCATGCCCCTTTCTTGGTGGCGTTGCTGGTGTAGCTGCCATCCTTGCATTGACCGGTGGAGCCTGAGGGGGCGGATGCCTCCTGCGCGTAAACCGCGGGGCCAATCAAAAGACCTGCGAGCACGACTGCGATCAAACCATACGATTTCATCTTTCATCCCTCCGGCGCGAACTCGTCTATTCCATGGAGACGCCGACGTGCATGGCGGACGTACTCCCTCTTTTGCTGCACCCCGCAACCCATATCTGCCGGGCACAACGCCCACAAGCGCTCAGCGCCTGTGCTGATGACTATGCATCAAGAACATGAATGTCCATCAGGGGGTATGACGCCGCATTTATCTGCCGTGCGGCAGAAACGCAAGTACTTGCGCACACCAGTGACGTCCACCGCTGCAACGCCCTGAAAGATCGCCGCATCGCAAGCTCATGCGATGCGGCGCCTGGCTCAATGGCCGCCCAGCGCGATGTTCACGATGATGCCGGTGGAAATCGCCACCAGCAGGAACTCGCCATTGTCACTGCGCACCCATTGGTGACCCGGCGGCGGCGGCGCGAGACGGTAGGCGCGCCAATCGTCCACCACGTAACGGCGATCGCGATACTCCACCGGCACATAACCGCCACGGTGGTACCAGCCTTCGTGCATGCCGCGGTCATGAACGATCACGTTGTCGCGGCGGTCGTGATCGCGGTCGTGGTCGGCGTCACGGCGATCGTGATCCTGGTCGTGGCCGTGATCCCGATCGGCATGATCGTAGCGTTCGTCCTGCTGAAACGGCGCGGCCGTAGCCACGGCGCCGTAGCTCATGGCAAGCCCGAGGGCCAGCGCGAACAGTGATTTCTTCATCGTGCTCTCTCCGCATAGTCAGATCGTCCAAATCGCCAAGGTGCAGGCGTTTGGACCACGCCATGATGTGGCGTGCGGTGGAGTGTGAAGGTGACGGAGATGGCAAGAAAGCCGAAAAATCCGACGCAAATAATTGCGTTGAACCCCGGTTAGGTTTTGCAGCGATGCGTGCCCGTTGGCGGGGCACGCGCGACAGGCCGACGCTGAGGGAACCAGCCGCTACGGTGCGGCCACCCTGGGCTTGAGCGCCGACTGCGGGCGCGCCACCCCATACATTTCCCAAGCGATCTGCTTGAGCAGCGCGGTCCGGTCGCCACCGCTGGCATAGAGGTCGAAATGCGTTTTGCCCGGCAGGAAACGGACGTCCGATTGCGCATGCAGATCATCGAGCGTCGCCTTCAGGCGGTGCGCGGCGCCGTCCAAGTAGAAGGTATCGGCCGTACCAACGATAAGATGGATCTTGCCATCGAGATCCGGCTTGAGCGCGGGCCAGTTCGTGCGCAAGCGCTGGGCAATGTCGTAGTGATCGCGCCAATAGGTCACCACCGCGGGATCGACCTTGCCGGTATCGCGATCGAACATCGGCTGCGGCTGGCCATCCTCGCCACGCGGCGAGAACACCCAATCGAACGACGCCATTTGTCCGCCGTAACTGCCCAGTACGCGCTCCTGTCGCGCGAACTCCTCCAAGCTCGCCAGCACCTTGCCCTTATCGCGCACCAAGGGATAGGCCGAGCCATCCGACTTGCGATACACATTGGCGTTAGCCGCATACAGGTCCACGCCTACGAAGTCGTGGAAATCGCTGGGATCGGGCGAGGTCGACCAAGTGCCACCGAATACCTTGGGATAGCGTGTCTGCAGCCACAGCGTGGCCCAACCGCCGGACGAATGCCCATTGAGGAAACGTCCCGAGGCGGTCGCATCCATGCGATAGCCCGACTCCAGCGAGGGAATCAGCTCCTCGGTGAGCGCCTGTCCCCAGGGGCCGTTGTTCACCGAGTCAGCGAATTCGTGCGTGCCGGTGGCACTGGACTCATCCAGGTACACCCAGATCATCGGCGGCATGTCGCCCTTGGACATAGCCAGCCAGGTATTGGCGATACCCCCCGCGAAATGATGCAGGCCGCCGCCGAAACCATGCGTCTGGTACACCACCGGATAGGTGTCGCGGCCCTTGGGGTCGTAGCCCGGCGGCGTCAACACGAAACCGCGCATATGGATGGGGCGACCCCAGAACGCCGACAACACGGGGCTGACGAAGTCCAGGTCGGTGGTGTGCTGGCGCGCCTGGGGCAAGGCATCGCGCGTCGCCTGCGGCGCCGATGGCGGCAACTGCCACGCGTCCTCCGTCGGCAGCACCTGGGAAAGCGTAAGCACGGGCGTGTTGCTGGCCGGCAAGTGCATGCGGATCACCGTGCTGAGCACATCGCCAGCGCCGCGACCGCTGTAGTTGTAGCTGTGATGGGTATCCAACACTGCCTGCACGTAGTAGTCGCCAGGCGGCAGTTGCGAGAACGCCACGGGGAAAGCGGCCATGTCCGCGTCCAGGTCCACCGCGTGTCCGGGCTCGATGCGCGAGACGTCGCGCCCGGCCACGCTGACCGCACTCGGCGCGAGCGGATCGGCGTCCACTTCACTTACCGTGCCGTCCTTGTGGGCGGCCTCGGCCTTGGCGGCTGGCTCGGCAAATACCAACAGACGGCCCGATGAAGGCGCCGACGCGCTACGGGCAAGTTCGACATAAAAGCGCGTGGGCGCGGCCGCCTCTTGCGACGAACACCCCGCCAGCGCGGCGGCACCGAAACAGCACAGAACCGCCAGCTTCAGTCGTTGCGATGACATGGTGTTCTCCTCTTGGCGTGCTCCCGACACGGCGGGAGCACGCGTGGTCAGCGAGTGCGGCGCGCATCAACGCATAAATCAATTCGCCTTGGCGTTCTTCACGGGCGCCAGGCGCAGGTCCTGGAAGTCGAAGCTGAAATCGGTCAGCGGTGAAATCGGCTCCATGCGTACCTCGCGCACCTTGCCATCGGCATCCAGCGTGTAGCTGACGAAGGCATCGGCATTGAGCGCGCGATCGTCCCAGCGCACGATGAAGGTATCGTGCTGCCACGGCGCCATGGTGCCCTGCAACTGGGCGGTCTTGGAGAAACTCAGACGCAGCTTGCCGCCCTGCTGGCTCACCGTGACATCACCGTACCAAGGATCACGGAAGGTGCCGGCGTAACCGGCCAGCGGCAGCGAGGGCTTGCTGCTCTTGTCGCGCGCGGCCTCATGCTGCTTCCAGCTATCGTCCGCGTTGCCTTCGGATTTCTTCACGGCGGTGGCATAGGCGGCCACCCAGTCCTTCTTGTTCTTGCCAAGGTAGGCATCGAGTACGCGCAAGGTCACCGCGTTGAAGGCCGCCCCCGATTCCTGGTTGGTAAGCACCACCACGCCCAGCTTGAGCTCAGGCACCAGCGTGAGGCGCGACACCATGCCCGGCCAGCCACCGGTGTGCCATACCAAGCGCTGTCCCTGGTAGTCGGAGAGATTCCAGCCCTCGCCATAGCCGGCAAAGTTGGGGCGGATTTCGCGTAGTTCCGGCACCGGCGGCTCGCCAATCTTCATCGGCGTAAGCATGGACCACATCTGTTTCTGGCTACGCTCGGTGAACAGCACCTTGCCATCCGGCAGCTTGCCGCCAGCCAGTTGCACATTCATCCACTTGGCCAGATCGTGCACGCTTGCATAGATGCCGCCCGCGCCCGGGTTGTTGGTCCAGGCCATTGGCGGCACCGGCTTGAGTTCGGTGAAGTTGAACTTGGCATGGCCCATTGCCACATCCATGCCCGGCTTGAGCGCCGTCATGTCCACCAGTGCCTCGTCCATGCCCACCGGCTGGAAGATGCGCGTGCGCAGGAAATCGGCGTAGCTCTGGCCAGACACCTGTTCGATCACCAGGGTGGCGACCGCATACAAGATGTTGTCGTAGGCATAGGCGCTGCGGAAGCTGGTCGCCAGCGGCACGTTGCGTAGACGCTGCACCACCTCCTTGGTGGAATAGGTGGTGGGCGGCCAGTACAGCAAGTCGCCAGCGCCCAGGCCCAGGCCGCTGCGATGAGCGAGCAGGTCACGCACGCGCATTTCGCGCGTTATGTACGGATCGGACATCTGGAACCACGGCAAGTAATCGATCACCCGCGCGTCCATGTCCAGCTTGCCCTCTTCCGCCAACATCTGCAGCGAGGCTGCGGTAAAGGCTTTGGTATTGGAGGCGATTGCGAACAGCGTGCGCGCATCCACCGCGTCGGGCTTGCCCTGCTCGCGCTGGCCGTAGCCTTGCTCCAACACTACCTGGCCATCCTTGACGATGGCGACGGCAATGCCCGGTACGTCGAACTGCTTGCGCACGCTATCCACATAGGCCGTAAAGTCCGCCAGTTGCGCAGGCAAGGCTGCCGCCGGGGCGCGGTGTTCGGCGGCGGCGACCGGCGTCGACACGGTGTCCTGCGCCCAGATGGGCGCAGCCAGGGCCATAAGCACGCCATAGGTGATCAGGCGCAGGGACAAGGGACGCAGGGACATCAAGCAGCTCCACGGTTTCAAGGAGCCCCAACTATCGGGCCATTTGCGCCGTGAGGCCAGCACTGAAAGTCACAGGCGCCCCTTGCCAAGCGGGCCCCGAAGGGCTGGACGGCGTGCACGCAAAGCACGCCGCCATTGCCCGCCCCTCGACGCGCGCCACCAAGCCGGAGATCATCGGAAGCTCGCACAGGAGCCCGTACGTAATGAATGCCATGAGTGATTGGGTCGCCGCACATGCGCTACCCGTATGGAGCGGCTTGCTGGTGCTCGCCTTGCTGAGCGGTGATCTCGCCTGGCAATGGAATCGCCGCCATTACGACGCGGCGATCGCGCGCGGTCACACCCCCGTTGTGCTGCGCAGCCGCACCGCTGCATGGCTGCTGGTGAGTGGTTGCTTCCTCTTTATGGCCATCGCACTGGCCATTGGTGAGCAGACGCGGAGCTGGCTGAGCGGCTTTGACGTCGGCCTCGCCGAGGACCTGCGCGCGCACATGCAGCCGGGTGTACTTTCGGTGGTGGCCATGGCGTCCCACCTCGGCGACCTGGCAACCGTGGCGGCCATCTCAGCGGCCGTGCTGGGCATACTGATATGGCGCCGACATCTGCGCGCGGCCACCGTATGGACCATCGCCGTGGCAGGCATCGTGCCGCTCAACAGTGCGCTCAAGGCGTGGTTTCAGCGCCCCCGCCCCCTGTACGACCACGGTTTTATCGTGGAGCACGGCTGGAGTTTTCCCAGCGGGCATGCGTTCGGCGCCATGGTGTTCTACGGCATGCTTGCCTATGTGCTGCTGCGCCTCACGCCGCGACGCTGGCACCGATGGGTGATTGCGCTGGCGGTTGCCATGGTGACCATCATCGGGCTAAGCCGCATCGTGTTGCAGGTGCACTATTTCAGCGACGTCATGGCCGGATATATCAGCGGTGCCGTGTGGTTGTTGCTGTGCATCGCGGGCGCGGAATGGTGGCGCTCACGCAGCGTGGATGACTGATTCACCCGGGGCTCGCACCGAGGACCTTCATCCCGGTGCGCACGCCCCTTGCCCAATACGGCGACGGCATCAAGCCAGCATGTGTGCCGCCGCCACCACCTCCGCCTCGCCCGGCAACACCAGCAGGGCCGCACCGGCCAGCGGGGTGTACGTATCGGCGCCCACCACGCGTTGCAACGGCGTGGCGCCGCTGCCGCCCTCCACGATGGCGGTGATGATGCCCTCGCCCACGCCGGCGCTGCGGCGGCCTTCGTCCAGCACCAGGATGCGCTTGGCGGTCTTGGCCTGCGCGGCGATGAACGCATCGTTGAGCGGTGCCAGCCAGCGCAGATCCACCACGCGCACCTTCCAGCCAAGCTCCGCCTCGATGGTGCGAGCGGCGCGCAACGCCATCGGCACACCATTGCCGAAGGTGAACACCACCAGGTCGCTGGCCTCTTCGTGGTAGACGCGGCCCTCGCCCAGCACCATGGCTTCGCCCGGTGCGGGGTAGTTGAACTGCCACTGGCCGTCGCCCGCGTCGTACAGGTCCTTGGTCATGTACAGGGCAATCGGTTCGAGGAAGGCGCATACGCGGCCGTCCACCTTGGCCAGCGCGGTGAGCGTGCGCAGCATGGTGGCGGCGTCATCGCCACGACTGGGGCAGCCCACCACCAGCCCGGGGATATCGCGCAGCGCCGCAATGGAGTTGTCGTTGTGGAAGTGGCCGCCAAAGCCTTTCTGATAGCCCAGGCTCGCCACGCGCATCACCATGGGGTTGCGGTATTGGTCGTTGGAGAAGAACTGCAGCGACGCCGCTTCGCCACGAATCTGGTCGCAGGCGTTGTGGAAGTACGCCAGGTACTGGATTTCCGGCATGGGCAGCATGCCCATGTTGGCGTACCCCTGGGCCAGGCCCAGGATGACGGTTTCATCCAGCAACGTGTTGAACACGCGGCTGCCCTTGAAGGTCTTGAACAAACCCTTGGTGACGGTGTACACGCCGCCTTTCTGCGCCACGTCCTCGCCGAACAGCAGCGACTCGGGGTACTTGGCCATGATGTCGTGCAAGGCCTGGCCGATCTGGATGGCCAAATGGCGCGGCGGCTGGTTCTCCGGCAGCTTGTCTTCGCTACCGAAGGCCGCCAGGCGACGCTGCGCGTAATCGGTGCGTTCGGCTTCAGCTTTCACCGCCGCCGGGGTGTATGGCGCCAACGGCCTCATGACCTCTTGCAGCGTGGTCAGGCGCGGACGGCGATCGGCATCCTCGGCGGCTTCGAAACAACGCTTGCGCGTGGCTTCGTACAAGGCCAGCAACGATTCCTTGGTGTAGAGGCCCGAGGACAGTGCGATCTCGGCCGAACGCAGCAGCGGATCGCTGGCTTCTACCTGGAACAACTCCTCGACGCTGCGCCACTCGATTTCGAAATCGGTGCCGGCGTGGCCCATCACGCGCGTGGTGCGCAGATGCAGGAAGGTTGGACGGCGCGTGTGGCGGCAATGCTCCACCGCCTCCTGCACCTGGGCGTAGCCGTTGGCCAGGTCCAGGCCATCGGCGTAGTAGTAATCCAGATCCGCGCGGTGACGGAAATTGTTGGCGACCCAACCGTTGGGGGTCTTCACCGAGATGCCGATGCCGTTGTCTTCGCAGACGAACAGCACGGGAGCCGGCAGCTTCTGGTACGCCGTCCAGGCCGCCGCGTTGAACGCGGTCTGCGCCGTAGCGTGATTGGACGACGCATCGCCAAACGAACAGACGCTGATGCTGTCATCCGGAATCGGCAACTTGTGGCCGATACGACGCGCCTGCTCGATGGCAATGGCGGTACCCAGCGCCTTGGGCAAATGCGAGGCAATGGTGGACGTCTGCGGCAAGACCCAGAGCGGCTTGCTGCCCCACACCTTGTGGCGACCACCGGAGGCGGGGTCTTCCATGCTGGCGGCAAAGGACAGCGCCGAATCCATCACCGGGTCCATGCCCGACAGCTTGCGGAAGCGCTCAGCCATGAAGCCGCCGGAGCGGTAATGCAGGAAGGCCGGATCGGTATGACGCGTGAGCCGCGCCACCATCGCATTACCTTCGTGGCCGCTGGAGCCGATGGTGTAGAACACCTTGTTCTGCACGCGCAGCACGCGCGCCATCAGGTCCAGGTGACGGCTGATGAGTTGCGATTGAAGCAACTCGCGAAAGCCGCGCGCATCGAGCTTGCTGCCCGGCAGCACTGGCGAGTGATCGCCGTGCGGGCTATGCACATCGCCCTGCCACAGTTGCACGAACTCGATGAAGTTCTGATCGACGATCTCGGCACGATTGAAACCCTTGTGGCGTGCCGTGAGGGAATACGGGATGGCAGTCATGGTGTCTCGTCAACGAACGGCCGCGGCAGCGGCGAGCTCAGGGAAAGGGAGAAAATGGTTTGGCTTGCGTCGCGGGCGTGACTAGCAAGCGAAGTGCGTAAGCGCGGGCGTGGTCCTTCTCGCGGCCAAAGCTGTCGAGGATGCGAATCTGGTCTTGCAGCGACGGCACGGGCACGGCCAGGCCATTCAGGCCCATCAAGGTGAGCCGGCCCGCGGAAACCGGCGTCCAGCCATTGCCCTGGTTGAGTTCCAGCCCGCCCATCACTTCCACCGGCAAGCCAGGGAAACGGAAGCGCGCGAAATGCGAGCGGAAACGGTCCGCGCCCACGGGCTCATGGGTGGCTTCGCGTCGGTCCGCCCACAGCACGCGCAATCGCTCGGCATCGTCACGCGAGGTGAGCACGTCCACATCCGCCACGCTCACATCAGCGCCCATCAGCAGCGCGGCGGCGCTGCCGATGACGCACCAGGGGTCCAGGCAATGCACGTGCAGCTCCGGCACGATCTCCGCCAGCGTGGCGTACAAGGCAGGCGTGACGTGGCTCATGGGCGACGCCTCCGCCATTGCTCGCGGGTCTGTCCCCACAGTTCGACGGCTACGTTTTCGAACGGCTCGGGCAGCCGCCCCATGCCGCGCAGGTCCGAGCCGAGCCTGCGCGCCAGCGCTTGCGAGGGCGCGTTGGCCGGGTCGATGTTATGGATCACATCGTCCCAACCCAGGCGATCGAAGGCGAAATCCATGCAGGCAGTGGCGCCTTCCAGCGCATAGCCTTTGCCCCAGGCCGCGCGCGCCAAGCCCCAGCCGACTTCGCGACCGGGCCAGCCTTCGGGAAACCACGGGCCCATGCGGCCGATCCACTGCCCGCTCTGCTTCTCGATCACCGAGAACATGCCAAAGCCCTGCACCGCCCACGCACCGGCCATGGTGAGAAAGCCCCGCCAGGCCACCGCGCGCGGCTGCATTCCGCCAATAAAGCGGGCCGATTCGGCATCGGCCATGTTCGCTGCCCAGGGGTCGAAGTCCTCCGCCTGCGGCGGGCGCAGCAGAAGACGTTCGGTTTCGATGCGGATGTCTTGCCCGTTCATCTCGTCGCTTGCCCTTGCGTTACGGCCGGCTCAACGCAACGTTGCTCCGATTCGGAAGCCACGTTTCCAGCGAAAGAAACGTCACTGGATCCCGGCTTTCGCCGGGATGACGCTCACTGGGTACGGAGAGCATCAAGCGCCCTTCAGAACGCGTTGATGCCCGTCAACTCACGACCGACCACCAACTGGTGCACCGTCTCGGTGCCTTCGTAGGTAATGACCGATTCCAGGTTGAGCGCGTGACGAATGGCCACATGCTCGGTGGTGATGCCGGCCCCGCCGAGGATATCGCGGCACTCGCGCGCAATGTCGATCGCCATGCGGCAGTTGTTCCACTTGGCCAGCGACACCTGCGTGGGCTGCATGTTGCCGGCATCCTTGAGACGGCCAAGCTGCAGCGACAGCAGCTGCGCCATGGTGATGCGACGGGCCATTTCGGCCAGCTTGATCTGGATGGCCTGGTTGGACGCCAGCGGGCGGCCGAACAGCACGCGATCATGGGTGTAGTCGAGCACTTCCTTAAGGCACGCCTGCGCGGCACCGATCGGGCCCCAGGTGATGCCGTAACGGGCCTGCGTGAGGCAGCCCAACGGGCCCTTCAGGCCTTTGACGTTGGGCAGGCGGTTGGCTTCGGGCACGCGCACGTTGTCGAAGAACAACGCGCTGGTCACCGAGGCGCGCAGGCTCATCTTCTTGTGCACTTCCTGGGCGGTGAAGCCGGGCGTGCTGGTCGGCACGATGAAACCCTGGATGCCGTCCTCGGTCTGCGCCCATACGATGGCGATGTGCGCGAGATTGCCATTGGTGATCCACATCTTGGCGCCGTTGATCACCCAGTCGCCGCCATCCTTCTTGGCATGCGTCTTCATGTTGGCCGGGTCGGAGCCGCCATGCGGCTCGGTAAGGCCGAAGCAACCGATCACCTCGCCTGCCGCCATCTTGGGCAGGTAGTGCATCTTCTGCTCTTCCGTGCCGTAAGCGTAGATGGGATACATGCACAGCGAGCTTTGCACCGAAGCGAAGCTGCGCAGGCCCGAATCGCCGCGCTCCAGCTCCTGGCAGATCAGGCCGTAGCTCACGCCGTTCATCCCGGCGCAGCCGTACTTCTCGGGAATGGTGGCGCCGAGCAGGCCAAGGTTGGCGATCTCGGAAACCAGCTCCTTGGGAAAGCGCCCCTGATCGAACGCGTCGCCGATGATGGGCAACACTTTCTCGTCGACAAAACGGCCGACGGAGTCTTGCACCATGCGCTCTTCGTCGGAAAGCAGCGAACGGACGTCGTACAGATCGAGGGGATTCAGGCGAGCGGACATGCGTGAGTTCCGTGACGGGGCAAAACGCCATTCTAACGCGCCCGTCACGGTTGGTCACACTGCACCGCAACCGCGAAAATCCTGCAAATTCAATGGAAAAGCCCCGGCTACGATGCCAGGATCAACTCTGCGGCCTTTTCCGCCACCATCATCGTCGCTGCGTTGATGTTGCCCGATGTCACATTGGGGAAAACCGAGGCGTCAACTACGCGCAAGCCACGCAGGCCATGAACCCGCAACTGGGCGTCGACCACGGAGGTGACCGGGTCGACGCCCATGGCGCACGAACCACACAGGTGGTAGATCGAGCCGCAGTTTTCGCGGAAATACCGCACCATGTCCTCGTCACTGTGCACCTGCGGACCCGGTATCGTTTCCTCGACGGTAACCCCGCGCAGTGCGGCCGTGCCCATGATGCGACGCACAAGACGACTCCCCTGCACCACGTCGTCGATGTCGTGCGCCGTGGCCAGGTAATTGGGATCGATCAGCGGCGCCTCCTCCACCCGGGCAGAGGCGATGCGCACCGAACCCCGACTGCTTGGGCGGCAAGGACTGAAGCAAAGCAGGAAGCCCGAATACGGCTCGGGCTGGATGCTCGCCTTGCTGCTCTTGGGTATCTGGTAAGACAGCGGATTGAAATAGAGCTGCAGATTGGGTTGCTCTTGCGTCGCGTCGCCGCGGAAAAAGCCCCCGGACTGGTTGACGCTCATCGCCAACGGGCCGCTGCGGCGCAAGAAATACTGCAAGCCCACCTTCCACTGCCCCATGCGCGAACGCAGCACATCGTTGAGCGTGGGTATCCTGGACTTGTAGTAATAGCTGACGCACAGGTGATCCTGCATGTTCGAGCCAACCGCGGGAAGGTGGTGCAGGGTCTCGATGCCGCACTCACTCAGCAACGCGTGATCGCCCACGCCGGACCGTTGCAGCAGCGTGGGTGAGCCGACCGCCCCGGCACTGAGAATGACCTCTCGGCCCGCCATGAAAGTTTCCACGCGGTCGCCTCGACGCACGCGCACACCCACCGCGCGGCGTTCGGCATCGAACACTACGCGCTCCACCTGCGCCTGCGTTTCCACACGCACGTTCGGCCGCTTCATGGCAGGGTGCAGGTACGCGAAACTGCTGGAGCTGCGCACGCCATGACGTGCGTTGAGGTCGTAGATGCCGGCTCCTTCGAACTGCGCACCGTTGAAATCGGACGTCAGCGGAAGCCCCAGCTCATCACAACCAGCCAGGAACGCATCGCAAATCGGATGCGTCTTGCCGCGCATGGAGCTGATGTGGATGGGGCCGCTCCCGCCATGGTGCGCGCTCTCGCCATCCGCGTGCGTCTCCAGCTTTCGGAAGTACGGCAGCACATCGCGCCAACCCCAGCCGGTATTGCCGGCGGCAGCCCAGTCGTCGAAATCCTTGGGCTGACCACGCACGTAGATCATCGCGTTGATCGACCCCGAACCACCCAGGCCCTTGCCGCGCGGCGCGTACAAGGTGCGCCCGCCCAATTGGGCTTGTGGCTGGCTGTAGTACATGTAGTTGTACTGGGGGTTGTAGTAGAGCTTCACGAAGCCGCCGGGCATCTTGATCCACGGCGAGTCATCGCGCCCGCCCGCCTCCAGCACCAGTACCGAGTATCGCCCCGAGGCGCTCAACCGCTCCGCCAGAATGCAGCCGGCCGAGCCCGCCCCCACAATGATGTAGTCGTAAGTCACTGGATTACCCTGCATTCGCTCAACCCTTGGCGGGCGAGCTGTCCTTCACGTCATAGGGCGAAGTCGCCATTTGGAGATGCAAGCGCTCTCCTTCGTACGAGGAGTGACGGCGCACCACGTCCATATCCAGTTCCACGCCCAGCCCAGGCTCGCGAGAGGGGATGAGGTAACCGTCCTCCCACTGCAGCGGCTGCTTGAGAATCTCGGCATGGAAGCCGTCCCAGGTGCCGATGCTTTCCTGGATCAGGAAGTTGGGCGTACACGCCGCGAGCTGGAAGCTCGCCGCCGCACCGACCGGCCCGTTGTACAAATGCGGCGCAATCTGCGCGTAGTGCACTTCGGCCAGGCTCGCGATCTTCTTGGCCTCCAGCAAACCGCCACAGCGACCGACATTCATCTGGAGAATCGACGCGCCGCCGGCTTGCAACAGCTTGAAGAACTCGTACTTGGTCGTGAGCCGCTCGCCTGCGGCGATGGGAATGCTCGTTTTGCGGGCAACCTCGGCCATGGCCTCCTCCTGCCCCGGAGGCACCGGCTCCTCGAACCACAGCGGGTCGTACTTCTCCAATCGCCTGGCAAGACGAATCGCCGACGAGGGCACCATTTGCCCATGCGTGCCGAACAGCAGGTCGCAATGGCTGCCCACCGCCTCGCGAATGCGGCGACAGAACAGCTCGGAACGGTCCAGCACGTCCAGCGACACCTGATGACCGGAGTAGGCGGTATACGGACCGGCCGGGTCGAACTTCACCGCCGTGAACCCCTGCTCCTTGGCGCGCACGGCGTATTCCGCCGCGAGGTCGGGGTCGCCGTAGTCGTACTCACCCTGGGCATTGCGCGGGTAGAGATAGGTGTAGGAGCGAAGACGCTCATGCACCTTGCCGCCGAGCAATTCATACACCGGTTTTCCGGCCGCCTTGCCCACGATGTCCCAGCAGGCCATTTCCAGGCCGCTGACGATGCCCATCATGCTGAGGTCCGGACGTTGGGTGAACCCGCTGGAATAGGCCTGCCGGAAGAAGCGCTCGACGTGGTGCGGATCATGGTCGAGCAGATATCGCGTAAAGACATCCTCGATCATGGGCACCATGGCCTTGGGGTGGAAGGTCGCCGAATAGATCTCGCCGACACCTTCGATGCCGTTGTCCGTGCGCAGCCGCACGAACAACCAGTACATGCCACCGATATGCGGCGGCGGAACCGCCACCACATGGGTTTCCAGTTCAACCACTTTCATGAAGCCTTCCTTCTGGCCACGCGGCGCTGCAAAGCCACGGCCGCCAGCGCGCCCAGCGAGCCCATCACCGCGATATAGACAAAGTACAGTTGGTAGCCGAGCGGGCCGGGAAACGCTTGCGTCACCTTGCCGTTGATCAAGGGAAGCAACACGTCCGGCGAATATCCGACCACGGAAATGACGCCGATCGCCAAACCGGTCATGCGCTCGGGTATCCGGCATTGGTCGAGCACCGCCCAATACAGTCCGCGAATGCTATAGGTAAGCAAGCCAATGGCGATCACCAGCACCACCACCAGGGCTACGCTATGGGCGAGCGGCGCCACCAGCAGCCCCAGCATGCCAAGGCCCGTCAGGGACAAAGCCCAGATCAGCACCCCCACATTGGTGAAGCGATCGCCCAACCAGCCACCGCCAGCGCCACCCAGGGGCCGCATCCACAACTTGATGGTGGTGATGACCCCGGCAGCCGTGGCGCTCAGCCCAAGCCCGCTTTCCTCCAGATAGGCCGAGAAGCTGTAAGTGGCCCAGAAGAAGTGATAGCCACAGAACACGATGGCGGTGACCAGCCACAGCTCGGGCAGCGTGGCGAGATACGAGAGGTCTGCCAGCGTGCTGCGTGGCGCAGCCACACTGAGCTCGGCCGGCTGCGCGGGCGACGGCGGGTCACGCAAGAGCGCGAGAAGCACGCCCAAGACCAGGCAGCACGCGGCATAGAGCTTGATGACATAACCAAGGCCTATCGCCGCACCCGTGTCCCGTGAACCGCTGAAGTAAGCGAACATGGCAATGGCGGCCGTGGCCAGCAGGGCCTCCACTAAGCCACGACCACCATCCAGTACGCCAAAGAAACGCCCTTGCTCGCCCGCACCCGCCAGCACCTTCACACGCTTGAGCAAGGCTGCCCAGAACGTCAGACCCGTGGTTACGCCGAAGCCGCAGAAGATGACCAGCAGCGACGTATAAGCCGGCAGCGTGGCGTACCACCAAGCCAGTGCGCTGGTGCCGAGCAACGACACACTGATAAGGATGCGTGGTGCGATCCGGTCGGCCAGCCAGCCGCTTGGGAGATAGCTGAGCATGAACGCCAGGCCCAGCATGGAGTACAGGTACCCCAACTGCTCGTTGTCGATCCCCAGCGCGACCAGCATGATGCTCTGGTACACCTGACGCAGGTAGAGCACCGGATAGATGGCGCCCGCGGCAAGCACCAGCAGAAACAACTGCCCGTAGCGATAGAACCTGCTACCCGCCGCTGAAGAGGCAGGCATCTCCATGGTTTCCTTCATCGTCATGATTCAGTACCTCATGACGACCAGGCGAGTCTGCGTGAACTCCAGCATGCCGTGCTTGCCGTCGTCGCCGCCAAGGCCCGAGCGCTTCCAGCCCGCGTGAAAGCCCTGATAGGGATCGGCGGGCGTCCTGTTGATGTACAGCTCGCCCGCCTCGATGCGGTTGGCGACCTTGAGCGCGCTGCGGTATTGCTCCGTGTACAGCACCGACGCCAGACCAAACTGGTGATCGTTGGCAAGCGCAATGGCTTCATCCAGCGTGTCATAGACCAGCACGGGAAGCACCGGACCAAAGATCTCCTCCCGAACGATCTCCATGTCTTGGCGACACCCGCTCAGCAAGGTCGCGGGATAGAAGTAGCCCGCGCCGTCCGGCAACGTACCGCCGCATTCCAGTGCCGCCCCTTCCGCCAGCGCTCGCTCGACCTTCGCATGCACGGCATCGCGTGCCTCACGGCTGATCATCGGCCCCAAAAGGCTGGCGTCCCGGGCGCGATCGCCAGAACGCACCCGAGAAAGACGATCGCGCAGCAAGGCCAGGAAGCGGTCGTGCACGCTGCGATGCACATAGACGCGCTCGATGGCGGTACAGAGCTGGCCGCAATGGGTGGTCTTGGACGCCACGATGGCCTGGGCCGCCGCCTCCAAGTCGGCATCGGGCTCGATGATGGCGGGCGTCTTGCCCCCGAGCTCCAACGAGGGCTTGGCGATATGCGCCTTGCAGTATTCCAGCACCGCCCGACCGGCACCCACACTGCCGGTCAAGGTGATCATGCCCACGCCAGGCTGCGTACACAGCACGCGGGCCTCTTCATGCGACATCACCAGAATGTTGATCAAGCCTGCCGGCAAACCCGACTGGTCGATCACCTTTGCGATCGCCAGCGCGCTCAACGGCGTGTGGTTGCTCGGGCGAACCACCACGGCATTACCCGCAATGAGCGCGGGCGCCACTTTCCGCAGCAAGGTGTAGACCGGGTAGTTGAAGGGAATAAGGCAGGCAACCACGCCGATCGGTTCGCGTTGCAACAGGATGGTTTCGTCCGCGCTATCGCTGGGAATGACCTCGCCCTCGATGCGACGTGCCCACTCCGCGTGGTAGCGCGTGATCTCCGCCGCGTAGATCACTTCATGGCGCGCGTCATCCAGGCTTTTGCCCGATTCGCGGGCCAGCACCTCACCCACCGTCGACGCTTGGGCTTGCAGCGCATCGGCAAGTCGCCGCAGGTGCGCCCCGCGCTCGGCGGAGGGAAGGCGCGCCCACGCGCGCTGGGCATGTGCAGCCGCCGCGCAGGCCTGTTCAATCTGCTCAGGCGTGGCCCCGACGATGTCCCCGACGAGCGCCCCGGAAGCGGGGTTGTCCACGGAAATCACCGGACCCGCTCCGGGTGCGACGAAGCCGCCATTCACATAATTCCATGCGCTTTTCGCCACTGTTTCTCGCTCCGGCAATGCATCGGCATGCCCTTGCGCGACAACGAACACCCCGTGCACGTCAGCGCCCCAAGAGCTCTCCGCCGCAGGATCGGCGACGCACGGCAGCGATCACAAACGATTAAATCTTTGGGCAACCATGAAAAAATGTATGGCTACGCGCGCCGTCGGTGACCTGCGAGCAGACAGCGCCGTTGGCGTCGTTCAGCGCATTGCTAGGAACGTTCGGCTTCGTTCTGCATCCATGCGCGAAAGTGATCGACGACGGGCGACGGTGGCTGCCCTGCCCGCGTCACGAGCCAATACGACTGGTGTCCCTCGATCTCGACATCGCGAAAAGGCACCAAGGTGCCATCGGCAAGTTCGGGCGACACCATGTGACGGTCCGCGATGGTGATGCCCAGCCCGTCCGCTGCGGCACGGATGGCCATATCCAGAAGATCGAACTCATAGCCCCCCTGGACTTCCACGTGCTTCAGCCCTGCCGCCTGCAGCCAGTGCTGCCAGGTCATGTACCGGCGATCCGGCGCGGCAAGCACATGGATCAACGCGTGTTCGGAAAGCTCGACCTCTTCGGGACGTCGATTGGCCAGCAAGCCTGGCGAACATACGGCCATGTGGCGCTCGTGAAAGATGAGAGAGCTTTCGAGATGATTCCACTCGCCATCGCCAAAGCGAATGGCGCAATCGAGCTGGCCCATTTCCACCAGGTTGTCCCGGGTCTGGCTGGTCAAGCTGATTTCCAGTTCGGGATGGGCTGCACGCAAGCGCCCAAGGCGCGGCAGTAGCCATCGCAGGGCAAACGTGGGAGGCGCATTGATATGCAGTCGGCTTCTATCCTGCTGCTGTTGCACCGCACGCACGGTCAGTTCGATGCCATCGAAGGCGCGACGCAGCCCGCGCAGAAGCGTGCGTCCCGCTGCGGTCAGCTCAAGCCGATGATGCCGGCGCGCCAGCAAGACCTCGCCCAGTTGGTCTTCGAGCTGGCGAACCTGCCTGCTTACCGCACCCTGCGTAACGTGGAGTACATGGGCCGCTCGCGTGAAACTGCCCTGAGCGGCGGCGACTTCAAAAACCTTCAGGGCGTTGAGCGTGGGCATTCGGCGTTTCATGGCAGTAACCTGGCGTTCGTTCGACGACAGGCCACGCGCTCAAGCCGTGTTCAGGCCAGAAGCTGGGGCTAGAAGTAATAGCCCACGTTCATGAACAACTGACCTGTCCACACGTTCCTGCCACCTGCCGCGGCGCTTTGCGCGTAGCCGCTTCCCCCAAGATAGGGGTCGTTACGTCCGGCGAGCCATTCCAAGGACAGCCACACGGGTCGCAATGTGAACGATGTTCCCAGAATCATGCGCTGAGAGTTCCTGAAATTCCTGACGGATTTTTCGTACAAGCTATAGTTGGCGTAGAAAGACACCTCTTTAAGACGATCCCCCAGGTAGCTCGTCGGCAAGGTGTAACTCACATCGCCGCTGTAGAAATTGCCGCGTGTCGCTACGTTGAATGTACCGTCGAAGCCGCCAAAGCTGACCGTGCGTCGATCGCCCGGATTCTGCGGCAATATTTGCTGACGCGTGTATTGCAGCTTGGTGCCCCAAGCCCCGTGTTTACCGGCGTAGTGCACCGCGTAGGCCATGCGCCGCCCGTCCGCGTGCGTGTCGCGATTGTGCAACGTAGAGATCAGCGCCGAGGCGCCCACTTCGCCCTCCCACGCGCCGAGCGAGGCATTGCGTACGACGCGCGCGGTGGCGAGCCCCCGTTCATCGTTGCGGCTCCCTCCCTCCAAACCCGGGTCCGCTGGTGTCACCACGATAGAGAACGTGGCGCCATGGCTGGTGCCATGCCCTGCCCATGCCCGACGCGCGTAATAACCCCATTGCAGGTTCCACTCGCCCATGGCCTGGGCGTACTTGATGCCCAACATGGATACGTCCTCCAGACCGACCACATTGCCAAGGCTCTGGAAGAACGTGCTGCTGAGATAGGGCGTCAACCCAAAGGGCAGGCGATCCAGGCCTGCGGTCACCTTGCCACCGTCACCCCAGGCATACCCCAGCCAGGCGTATTCGGCGAACTGCACGTCACCGAAGTGGCTTACATATTGGTACGGGTATTCCTTGCCGTAGTAGCGGTAACTGGCGCCCGCGCTCCAGCGCGTGTCGTCGTAGTTGGCCCGGAGAATGACCGTATCCAGGCCCACCTCATGAATGCCGCGTCGTTCATCGTTGTCGGCCCGCAGGCGAATCGCCCCGCCCACATCGAGCACATCATTGAGCTTTACCGCCATCGCGGACGGTGTTGCTGCACCCAGTACGCCAAGGACAAGGGAACAGCGAAGGACACATCGTGCAGAGGACAAAGGACATACCCGTGGATCAGCAAGCCATGCAATTCCACGAAGTCGACCGCGATCCGGCCTGACATATACGTCGTGGGGCGAAGGCCCTAGCTAGCCAGGGCACCGCTCGCCACACAAACGACAAAAACACATGCATATTCGTAGAAAAACGCATACCCTTCCGGCCACGCTCCGCGTCCTTGAATAGCCGACCACGGCAGCGGCCTCACGTCGCTTTCACCGCGCCGCCGTCTCAGCACGGGCCCACGCACGCCCGTTTCGCATGTCGACTGGAATCTGTACTCAACGATGGTCAAAGGTATCCTGCTTGGTTTCGCCTGCTACGCCGCCTATGCGATCAGCGATGCCTTCGTAAAGTCGCTGCATGGCAGCCTGCCGGCGTATGAAGCGGTGTTTTTCGGTGCGCTGCTGATGCTTAGCGCCCTGCCCTTCATCCGTAAGCCGCAAGATCGCTACCGGGATGTGTTCCACGCGCGCAAGCCACACCTGTGGTGGATTCGCGCGATTACCGGCGCCATCTGCAACATCTCGGCGGTGATCGCGTTCACCGCGCTGCCCATGGCCGAGGCGTTCGCGCTGATCTTTCTGCTGCCGATCTTCGTGACACTGCTGTCGGTGCTGTTTCTCAAGGAACACGTGGGTTGGCGGCGCTGGTCCGCGGTGATCGTGGGCTTTGTCGGGGTGCTGGTGGTGCTGCGGCCTGGCTTTCGCGTATTGGGCGCCGGTCACCTGGCCGCCATGAGCTGCGGCCTGTCTGGCGCGGTTTCGGTGGTGGCCCTGCGCATGGCCGGCCCGCACGAGAAGCGCGTCAGCTTGTATGGCGCGGGCGTGATCGGCCCGCTGGTCAGCGGAGGGCTGCTGATGCTGCCCGCTTTCGTTTGGCCCAACCTGCACCAGTGGTTGCTGCTCGCCGGCTACGGACTGCTCGCCGGGCTGGCCGGCGTGTTGCTGATGCTCGCCACCCATCACGCTCCTGCCAACCGCGTGGCGCCCACCCAGTACAGCCAGATGCTATGGGCGATCTTCTTCGGCTACTGGCTATTTGGTGACCACCTGGATTGGGCCATGCTGATCGGCATTGTGCTGATCCTTGGTTCGGGTCTGTTCACGCTGGTGCGCGAGGAAAAAGTCACCGGCTGGTGGAAGCGCGCGCGCATCGTGTAGAGCGCGATCACCACGCTATGACGGCATATGTGCCATCAGTCTGCGCCAACACGCCGCCGCCCGCGGGGTCAACCGGCGGCGCACAGGATCGTTAAAGATGTCTTGACAGCTTTCCCGCGCCGCGACGGTGGTCGCCTGCGGGAGGGCGGAAGCGTCCTTTGACCGGCCATGCGGACGGTGAAACTGCTGGAGGTGGTGCATGAGTGCCAACACCCTGAATGCGGCCGATCACCCGCACAAGCATCGCGGCGTGCTGATCGCCGCGATCATTGGCGTGGCCCTGCTCGCGCTGATCGTGATTCACCTGCTCACCGGTCAGAAGGCCAAGCCCGGCGTGCAGGCCCAGGTCGTGAGCGTTGCCAGCGCCACCCTGGGCGATATGCCGGTGCAACTGAGTGCCTTGGGCACCGTTACCCCCGTCGCCACTGTCAACGTGCTGCCGCAACTGAGCGGCTACCTCACCGCGGTTGGCTACCAGGAAGGCCAGGACGTGGTGAAGGGCCAGTTTCTGGCCCAGATTGACCCACGCCAGTACGACATCGACAAGCAGCAGGCGCAAGCACAATTGGCCAAGGACCAGGCCAGCCTGGCTCAGGCCCGCGCGGATCTGGCGCGCTACACCCAGCTTCACCAGCAGAACTCCATTGCCGAGCAGACGTTCGCCGATCAGAAGTTCACCGTGCAGCAGCAAGAAGCCGCGGTGAAGGCGGATCAAGCCGCCATTGCGCAGTACGAACTGGACCTGGCGTACTGCCACATCACCGCGCCGGTATCCGGGCGCGTGGGCCTGCGACTGGTGGACCCGGGCAACTACGTCACGCAATCCACCGCGCCAGGCATCGTCACCATCACCACCATGAAGCCCACCACGGTGCAGTTCACCGTGCCGCAGAACTCGCTGGCGCAAGTGCTGCATCAGGTCAACGGCGGCACCAAGCTGCCGGTCACCGTATTCAGCAGCGACAACAGCACGAAGCTGGCAACGGGCACGCTGTATGCGCTCAGCAACCAGATGGCGACCAGCACGGGCACGGTGACGCTGCGCGCCACCGTACCCAACGATGACGAAGCCTTGTTTCCCAATGAATTCGTCAATGTGCAGCTACTGGTGAATACCTTGCACAGCGCCGTGCTGGTGCCCACGCCCGCCGTGCAGAGTGGCGCGCCGGGGGACTATGTCTACCTGGTCAATGCCAATCACACGGTGTCCGTGCACAAGGTCACGCCCGGCCCCAGCGATGGCAAGTTCACCGTGATCACCGCCGGCCTGTCCGCAGGCCAGCAAGTGGTGACCGATGGCATGGACCGCCTCAGCGATGGTGCGAGCATCCGTGCCGCGCAGGCCACGCCGGCCGCTGCCGGCAGTTCGTCGACACCCGCGCAGCAAACGCCCCAACACGGCGGCAAGCGCGCTCCCGCCACCCACGCCTGATCGCCACGGACGCGCGTACCGATGAACATCTCCCGCCTGTTCATCCTCAGGCCGGTAGCGACCTCGCTGCTGATGATCGCGCTGGTGTTGGTAGGCCTGGTGGCGATGCGCTTTCTACCGGTGTCGTCGCTGCCCAACGTGGACTACCCCACCATCCAGGTGCAGACCTTCTACCCCGGCGCCAGCCCCACGGTGATGGCGACCACGGTAACCGCGCCACTCGAAGTGCAACTGGGACAGATTCCGGGCCTGCAGCAGATGACGTCGAACAGTTCGGCGGGCGCGTCCATCATCACCCTGCAGTTCGATCTGGCGCTCAACCTCGATGTGGCCGAACAGAATGTGCAGGAGGCCATCAACGCGGCCAATAGCCTGCTGCCATCGGGCCTGCCGGCGCCCCCCACCTATGCCAAGGTGAATCCGGCGGACCGCCCCATTCTGACCCTGGCGGTGAGTTCGCGCTCGATGTCGCTGCCGCAGTTGCAGGACGTCGCCAACAATCGCCTGGGCGCCAAGATTTCCCAAGTCTCCGGCGTAGGCCTGGTGACGCCCGCCGGCGGCAACGTACCGGCCATCCGTATCGAAGCCGACCCGAAAAAACTGGCCGGCTATGGCCTCAATCTGGATGACCTGCGCTCGTTGATCGCCAACGTCAACGTGAGCCAGCCCAAGGGCAACATCGATGGCCCGGATCTGGATTACACCATCAACGGCAACGACCAGATCCAGAACCCGCAGGATTACCTGGATACGGTCATTTCGTACCAGAACGGCGCGCCGGTCTATCTGCGCGATGTCGCGCGCGTCACCCAGGCCGCGCAAAATACCGAACAAGGCGCCTGGTACAACCAGACCCAGGCCATCGTGCTCAACGTGCAGCGCCAGCCCGGCGCCAACGTGATCGCCACGGTGGACCAGATCATGAAGGTGCTGCCGCAGCTCGAATCCACCCTGCCCGCCGGCATGCACGTGGAAGTGGTGTCCGACAGCACCGGTATCATTCGCTCCTCCGTCTCCGATGCCGCCTTCGAGTTGATTCTCGCGGTGGTGCTGGTGGTGCTGGTGATCTTCGTGTTCCTGCGCAACCTGCCCGCCACCATCATCCCGAGCATCTCCGTGCCGGTGTCGCTGGTCGGCACGCTGGCCCTGATGTATGAGCTCAACTACTCCATCGACAACCTTTCGTTGATGGCGTTGATCATCGCCACCGGTTTCGTGGTGGATGACTCGATCGTGATGATCGAGAACATCGTGCGCTATCTGGAGGAAGGCAAATCACCGCTGGACGCCGCCCTGATCGGCGCCGGACAGATCGGCTTCACCATCGTGTCGCTCACCGTCTCGTTGATTGCCGTACTGATCCCGCTGCTTTTCATGGGCGGCGTGATCGGACGCCTGTTCAGCGAATTCGCGGTGACGCTGGCGGTGACCATCATGCTGTCCGCCGTGGTCTCGCTGACCCTGGTGCCCATGCTGTGCGCGCGCTTGCTGCGCGCCAAATCCGAGCGCCATCCCAGCCGCTTCGAGCGCATCAGCGAAGGCCTGTTCGATCGCACGCTGGCGGCCTACAAGCGTGGCCTGGGCGTGGTCATGGCTCACCAGACCGCGACCTTGCTGGTGTTCGTGGCTACGCTGGCGCTTACCATCGTGCTGTACGTAATCATTCCCAAGGGCCTGTTCCCGGTGCAGGACGTGGGGGTGATCCAAGGCATCAGCGTGGCCGACAATTCGGTGTCCTACGGCGCCATGGTCGACCGCCAGGCACAGCTGGCCAAGGTCATACTGAACGATCCCGACGTCGCCAGCCTCACCTCCTACGTGGGCATCGACGGCACCAACAACACGCTCAACAACGGGCGCTTCCTCATCAACCTCAAGCCGCGTGGCGACCGTTCGGGCACCGCCGCGGATGTGTCGCGCCGATTGCAGCAATCCGCGGCCGAGGTCGCCGGCATCAAGCTGTTCCTGCAACCGGAGCAGGACCTCACCCTCGACACCACCATTTCGCCCAACCAATACCAGTTCGTGCTGCGTGGCCCCAATCAGCAGGCTTTCATGCACTACGTGCCCGAGCTGATGGATCGCATGAAGCAGATCCATTCGATCACCGATGTGACCAGCGACCTCAACAACGACGGCATGAGCGTCAACATCGAGGTCAATCGCCCGCTTGCCGCGCGCTATGGCATCACCGCCGCCACCATCGACAACGCGCTGTACGACGCACTGGGCCAGCGCATTGTCTCCACCATCTTCGAGCAGGCCAGCCAGTACCGCGTGATCCTGGTTGCCAAGCCGGAGAGCCTGCCCACGGTGGAGTCGCTGGGCGATCTCTATCTGCCCAGCCAGACCAGCAGCAGCGGCCAGGTACCGCTCAAGGGCATCGCGACCATCAGGATCACCAAGTCGCCACTGGTGATCAGTCATCTTGCACAGTTTCCCGCCGTCACGGTGTCATTCAATCTTGCCAAGGATGCCTCGCTCAGCAAGGCGGTAAGCGAGATCGAACAAGTGGAACAGGCGGTGCATCTGCCTTCGTCCATCACCTCCTCGTTCCAGGGCGCGGCGCAAGCCTTTCAGGATTCGCTGTCCAGCGAGGTCTACCTGCTGATCGCCGCCCTGGTCGCCGTCTACATCGTGCTGGGTGTGCTCTATGAGAGTTTCATCCACCCGGTGACCATTCTCTCCACGCTGCCTTCCGCCGGCATCGGCGCCCTGCTCTCGTTGATGATCGCCGGCAGCGACCTGGATGTGATCGGCATCATCGGCATCGTGCTGCTGATCGGCATCGTCAAAAAGAACGCGATCATGATCGTGGACTTCGCCCTGGAAGCCGAACGCGAGCATGGCAAGCCGCCGGAGGAGGCCATCTTCGAGGCGTCGTTGCTGCGTTTCCGCCCGATCCTGATGACTACGCTGGCCGCCATGCTGGGCGCCCTGCCGATGCTGCTGGGCAGCGGCACGGGCTCGGAACTGCGTCGACCGCTGGGTCTGGCCATCATCGGCGGCCTGGCACTGAGCCAGGTGCTGACCTTGTTCACCACGCCGGTGATCTATCTGTTCTTTGATCGACTCGCCCAGCGCACGGGACGCCGGGCGTCCGGTGCAACCGCCGAGCCCGCGCCATGAGTATCCCCGGCCTGTTCATCCAACGGCCGGTCGCCACCACGTTGCTGGCGGTGGCGATCCTGCTGTCGGGTCTGCTGGCCTATTTCCACCTGCCGGTGGCGCCGCTGCCCAACATCACCTTCCCGGTAATCGTGGTGCAGGCGAGCATGGCGGGCGGCAGTCCGGAGATCATGGCCTCCACCGTGGCCGAGCCGCTGGAGCGCCGATTGGGCACGATCGCCGATGTCACCGAGCTTACCTCGCAGAGCACGGTGGGTACCTCGATGATCGTGGTGCAGTTTGGGCTCAACCGCGATATCAACGGCGCCGCGCGCGACGTGCAGGCCGCTATCCAGGCCGCCCGCGCCGACCTGCCGACGACGCTGCGCAACAACCCGACCTATCGCGAATACAACCCGGCCGATTCGCCGATCATGGTGCTGGCACTGACCTCGCACACCTTGACCCGCGCGCAGCTGTACGACTCGGCCAACTCCGTCATACAGCAGCAATTATCGCAGGTGGACGGCGTCGGCCAGATCACCCTGGGCGGCAGCGCGCTGCCTTCCGTGCGCGTGGAGCTGGAGCCGGATCGGCTCAATAGCTACGGTATTGGCCTGGAGGACGTGCGTGCCGCCATCAGCGCGGCCAATGCCGACAGCGTGAAAGGCCATATCGATGAAAACGGCCAGCGCTACGAAGTGCTCTCCAACGATCAGATCAACAAAGCCGCGCCGTATCGCGACCTGGTGGTGGCCTATCGCAACAATGCGCCGGTCATGCTGCGCGACGTCGCCGATGTGCAGGATTCGGCGGAGAACATCCGCAATGCCGGCCTGTACAACAGCCAGGATGCGGTGCTGGTCATCGTGTATCCGCTACCGGGCAGCAATATCGTCAAGACGGTAGCGCAGATCCGCACGGTGCTTCCGGATATCGAGGCGACGCTGCCGCACAATGTACATGTAGGCATTGCGGTGGACCGCTCGCAATCGGTGAATGCGGCGGTGAACGACACCGAGCGCACCCTGGTCATGGCGATCCTTCTGGTGATCGGCGTGGTGTACATTTTCCTGCAATCGCCGCGCGCCATCCTGGTGCCCGCCGTGGCGCTGCCCTTGTCCATCATCGGCACGTTCGGGCCGATGTACCTGATGGGCTACAGCATCGACAACCTTTCGTTGATGGCGCTGACCATCGGCACCGGTTTCGTGGTGGACGACGCCGTGGTGGTGCTGGAAAACATCGTGCGCCATGTGGAAGCCGGCATGGAGGTGCACGAAGCCGCCATGGTCGGCAGCGCCGAGGTGAGCTTCACCGTGATCTCCATGAGCCTGTCCTTGATCGCGGTGTTTCTGCCTATCCTGTTGATGCCTGGTGTGGTCGGCTTGCTGTTCCACGAATTCGCGGTGACCTTGTCCACCGCCATCCTGCTCTCGCTGGTGATTTCGCTGACGGTGACGCCGTGCATGGCCGCGCATGTGCTGAGTCGCCGCGCCTTGCACTCACGCGCGCGCTGGGCCGTCTGGTACGAAGAGCGCTTTGAGCGCTTCAAGCAAGGCTATGCGCGCACGCTCACCGCCGTGCTCGACCACGCCCTGCTGGTGGTATTGCTGCTGATGGGCCTGGTGGTGGCCAATGTATTCCTGGTGCGCCTGCTGCCCTCCACTTTTTTCCCCGAGCAGGACAACGGCATCCTGATGGGCCAGATCATCGCCGACCAAAGCATCTCCTTCCAGGCGATGGAGAAGAAGCTTGCCCAGCTGCAGGACATCGTCAAACGCGATCCGGCGGTCGCGTCCGTTGCCGGCTTCACCGGTGGACGGGCACTCAACACCGCCAACGTATTCGTGGAACTCAAGCCCCTCGCCGAGCGCAAGTTGTCGGCCGCGCAAGTGGTGGAGCGCCTGCGTCCCAAGCTCAATGCCGTGTCGGGCGCCAAGCTGTTCATGCAGGCCGCGCAGGACCTGCATATCGGCGGCCGCCAATCCGCCTCCGAATACCAGTACACGCTGACCAGCGACGATCCGGACGCGCTCTACACCTGGGTACCGCGGCTGGTCACCGCCCTGGGCGACCACCGCAACCAGCTCACCGATGTGAACTCCGACCTGCAGCAGAACGGCCTGCAGATCTACGTGGATGTGGATCGCCCCACCGCTGCCCGCTACGGCTTTGCGCCCAACCAGATCGACAACGTGCTCTATGACGCCTTCGGCCAGCGCACCGTGTCGACCATCTACAACGAGCTCAACCAGTACTACGTAGTGATGGAAGTAGCACCCAAGTATTGGCAATACCCGCAGACCATCGAGCATATTCGATTCAGCACCGCCGCCGGCAATGCTTCCGGCACACAGCAGACGCAGATGTCCAAGGCGATCGTCAGCGGCGTAACCAGCGCCAGCACAGCTACCGGCGTCAGCACCGGCACCAACGCGCTCAATGCCGACGCGGAGGCCAACCAGCTCACCAACGCCATCTCCAACGCGCGTGGCGGCAGCTCCAGCGGCAGCGCGGACAGTACCGCCTCCGAAACGATGGTGCCGTTCCCTGCGCTGGCCGCCTATGTGAGCAATCACACCGCCACCCAGGTCAACCATCAGGGCGGGCTGGTCGCGGGCACCGTCTCTTTCAACTTGCCGCCGGGCGGCTCGCTGAGCAATGCACTGGCGACGATTGCCCAGACCTCGCGAGACATCGGCATGCCGGCGTCGATCCATGGCGGCGGCGCGGGTGCAGCCCAGGTCTATGCGCAATCGATGTCGACCATGCCGCTGTTGATACTCGCGGCGCTGGCCGCCGTGTACATCGTGCTGGGCATCCTCTACGAGAACACGGTGCACCCCATCACCATCCTTTCCACGCTGCCTTCGGCAGGCATTGGCGCCACGCTCGCCTTGCTGATCTTCGGGACACCATTCTCGGTGATTGCCCTGATCGGCATCATCCTGCTCATCGGCATCGTCAAGAAGAACGCCATCATGATGATCGACGTGGCCATTCACTTGCAGCGCGACGAAGGTCGCGAGCCACGCCAGGCCATTCACGAGGCCGCCGTGCTGCGCTTGCGACCGATCATGATGACCACCGCCGCCGCCGTGCTGGGTGCGGTGCCGCTGGCGGTGGGTATCGGCCAGGGCGCCTCGTTGCGCCAGCCGCTGGGCATCACGGTGATGGGTGGCCTGATTCTCAGCCAGGTATTCACGCTCTACACCACGCCGGTGATCTATCTCTATCTCGACCGTCTGCGCAGCCGTCTGGCGCGGTGGTCGGCTCACCTGCCCTGGAATCGTTCGGAGGCCAGCGCATGAAGACATCACTCGTTCGCACCGCACTCGCGGCCAGCATCGCTTGTCTGCTGGGAGGCTGCATGGTCGGCCCTGACTATCACCGCCCCGATGTCGCCGTGCCCGCGCAATACAAGGAATTGCCCGGGTGGACATCCGCCGCACCCGCCGCGGATGCACCCAAGGGGGAATGGTGGAAGGACTTCCATGATCCCTTGCTCGACGAACTGGAACCGCAAGTGGTGGTGTCCAACCAGACCGTGTTGCAAGCGGAGGCCAACTACCGCGCGGCGCTGGCCGAGGTGCAGGTGGCGCGTAGCGCGCTGTTTCCCACTGTCGGCATAACCGGCGCTGCCAGCAAACAACGCAGCGCCGCTGGCAACGCCGGCAGCGGCCTTGAACATTTCCGACCGGTAAGCACGGCAGGTTCACTCGAAGGCAGCATCAGCTGGGCACCGGATCTATGGGGCAAGGCGCGCCGCGCCACGGAAGAAAGCAAGGCCAGTGCGCAGGCCAGCCAGGCCACGCTCGCCAACGCTACCTTGGCCGAACAGGTGGCGCTGGCGACCGCGGTGATCGATCTGCGCGCCACCGATGCGGATATCGATCTGCTGCAGAAGACCGTGAGCGCGTACGAAGGCTATCTGCGTGTGGTCGCCAACCAGGACAAGGCGGGCACGGTGCCGCCCTCCGATGTCATTGCCGCACGCACCCAATGGGAGAATGCCCGCTCCAGCCTGCTCGCCCTTGGCGTGTCGCGGGCGCAGTACGCACACGCCATCGCTGTGCTGGTGGGCAAGCCGCCCGAGCAGCTGGATATCCCGCACAACGGGCGCCTGCCCGACGTGCCGAACGTGCCCGGCGGCATTCCCTCCACCCTGTTGCAACGCCGCCCGGACATCGCCGTGGCCGAGCGCGACATGGCCGCACAAAACGCCGCCATTGGCGTGGCCGTAGCCGCCTACTATCCGTCGCTGTCCTTGTCGGGTGCGGATGGCTTTTCACAGTCCCCGCTGGCCGGATTGCTGCATGTCGCCAACCATGTGTGGTCCCTGGGCGCCGACGTTAGCGAAACCGTGTTCGATGCCGGGGCCCGGCACGGACAAGTGGCGGCAGCGCGCGCCAACTATGAAGCGGCCGTGGCCAACTACCGCGGCACCGTGCTCGGCGCCTTCAAGAACGTGGAGGACGATCTTTCCGGCCTGCGCATCCTCTCGCAGCAATCGCAGGTGTTGGACGCAGCGGTAAGCGATGCCAGCCGTGGCGCGGCCATAGCCTTCAACGAGTACCAGGCCGGCACCGTGGACTACACCACCGCCGCCACCGCCCAGGTCACCCAGTTGAGCACCGAGCAAAGCGCGCTCAATGTCCGTCAGCAACGGCTACTGGACACGGTGTCGCTGATCGGCGATCTGGGCGGCGGCTGGTCCAGCGACCAACTGGGCGACGGCAAGCCGCTCGCTGTGGCCCCCACATCGCCCTGAGCGCTTGTCTCCGCTCGTTCCGCAGTGCACGCATGCCGCGGAACGGGCGACCCGGCCCGGCGGCTTGGCTGGCGCGGCGGCACCAGGCTTGGCACACTGCCTGCCCCGTTTACTCCGTACGCTGCCATGTCGCCTTCTGCTTTTACGTTGTCCCCCATCGTCGCCGGACTCTGGCGCGTCAAGGACTGGAATCTCAGCGTGGACGAACGCGTGCGCTGGATCGAACAAGCGCTGGAGTTGGGCATCACCTCGTTCGACCATGCGGATATCTACGGCGACTATCAGGCCGAAGCGCTGTTTGGCGAAGCGCTCAAAGCCGCCCCCGCCCTGCGCCAACGCATGCAGCTGATCACCAAGTGCGGCATCCGCTTGCGCTCGGCCAACCGGCCCTATCGCATCAACTACTACGACACTTCGGCAGCCTACGTACGCGCCCAGGTGGAACAGTCGCTGCGCAACCTGCATACCGAACAGCTCGACCTGGTGCTGATTCACCGCCCCGATTACCTGATGGATGCCGCAGCGCTGGCCGACACCTTCGCCACACTCACCCGCGAGGGCAAGGTGGCGCATTGGGGCGTGTCCAACCATTCGGCCAGCCAGTTCGCCTTGCTGAACCAGCATCACCCGCTGCTCACCAACCAGCTCGAACTCTCGCCGCTGCACCTGGCCGCGCTGGATGACGGCACGCTCGATCAGGCGCAGCAGCTAGGCGCACGCCCGATGATCTGGTCGCCGCTGGGCGGCGGCCGCCTGTTCAGCGCTGACGACGAACAGGCCACGCGCCTGCGCGCCGAGATGACACGCATCGCCGAACGCTACAACATCAACCTCGCCACGCTCGCTTTTGCCTGGGTGCTGCGTCACCCCTCGCGCCCGCACCCGATCACCGGCACCGGCCGCATCGAGGGTCTGCGCGACGCAGTGGCCGCCCTCGCTGTCACCCTGGATGCCGAAGACTGGTACGCCATCTGGACCGCCAGCAAGGGCCACTCGGTGCCCTGAGGCCTGCCGCTGCGTTGCCGGAAGCCGGTGCAGCGGACGACTCAGCGATTACTTACGCCATGTGGCACATGTCCCGTAGCTACGTGCTTGCGCGCCGACTCCACGTTGGCCGGTGAATCGTCGAAGAAGATGTCCGCGCCAAAGGCTTCCAGGAACGGTCCCTTGTCGCGGCCACCGAGAAACAGCGCCTCGTCGATACGCACACCCCAGCGACGCAGGGTAAGGATCACGCGCTTATGGGCGGGCGCCGAACGCGCGGTGACCAAGGCGGTGCGGATGGGGGAATCCTCCGCCGGGAACGCCGCCTGCAGGCGATGCACTGCCGACAGAAACCCACGGAAGGGCCCCACCGAGAGCGGCTCGTCCGCTCGCTCGCGCTCACTGCGATGAAAGGCTTCCAAGCCTTCCTCGCGCGACACGCGCTCACCCTCATCCCCAAAAATCACCGCATCGCCGTCAAAGGCGATGCGCAACTGCTCGGTGGCGCGCGGCGGCGCGGTGGACGGCAGGATGGTGGCAGCGGCAACACCCGCGGCCAGCGCGCGGCCCACGTCTTCCGCATTGGCGGAAAGAAACAGGTCGGCTTTGAAGGGCGCGATGTAGTCGGAGGTGGGTGCCCCACTGGTGAATGCGGCACGGCTGATCTCCAGCCCGTAATGCTGGATGGCATTGAAAATGCGCAACCCGGTATCGCCCGAGTTGCGCGACAGCAAGATAACTTCCACCGGCGGCACATCGCCGGCCAGCTTGTTGAGGTCGAGCAGTTTCTGTACCAGCGGAAAGGCCACGCCCGGCTTGAGAATCTCGTTCTCGTGATCGATCTGGAACTCGCGATACGCATCCAGCCCATCGCGCTCGAACAAGGCATGGCTATCGCCAAGATCGAACAGAGCACGCGAGGAAATGGCGACGACCAAGCGGTTGTCGCCGGCAGCGGAGCGATCGTGAGCGTCGGGTGCGGGAGTTTTCATGCCGTCAATCTAGCAAAAGACGCGTCCGTCAGACGGAAACGGCTCCAGGCCTTTACAGGCCACGGCACAGGATGACCAGCCCTCAATCCTGCGCGAATTGCTCATCCAGGATGCGCTGCTCGAGGTTGTGCTCCGGATCGAACAGCAGCTTCACGCCCTGCCCGGCCGATTGGCGAATGTCGACTTCCCGGATATCGCGTACTTCGTGGAAGTCCGCCGTGGCACTGACCGGGCGCTTGCCTGGATCGAGCACGCGCAACGTGACCAAGGTGCGATGCGGCAGGATCGCGCCGCGCCAGCGGCGTGGACGGAAGGGGCTGATGGGGGTAAGCGCCAGCACGTTCGCATCCAGCGGCAGAATGGGACCATGCGCGGAGAGGTTATAGGCGGTGGAACCGGCTGGCGTGGAGACCAGGATGCCATCGCACACCAGGGTGGCGAGCTTCACCGTGTCGTTGAGCTTTACCTCCAGGTGCGCGGCCTGGTTGCTCTGGCGCAGCAGCGAGACTTCGTTGAAGGCCAGCGCATGATGCACTTCGCCCGCGATATCCACCGTGCGCATTTCCAGTGGATACAGCACGGCCGCGTGTGCGCGTGCAATGCGATCTTCCAGCTCATCCAGGCGGTGCTTGTTCATCAGAAAGCCCACGCGCCCCAGCTTCATGCCATAGACCGGCGCCGGCAACGCGCGGTAGGCGTGCAGGGTGCGCAGCATGAAGCCGTCGCCGCCCAGGGCCACGATGACGTCGGCCTGTTCCGGCGGCGCGTCGCTGTAGCGTTCGACGAGCTTGCGGCGGGCCTGTTGGGCAACATTGGTGTCGCTGGCGACGAAAGCGAAGCGCATGGGGCCTGACAGCGGTCGGGAAACGAGGCCACCAGTTGAACGTAGATACACGAAGGGCGCAAGACCGTTGTCGGCCTGCGCCCTTCGGGGTTACTGCCAAGTGAGCTGTGGGTCATCCCCGCGGCCCCTATTCAGGCGCCGCGGGAACAACGCATCGGCTTACTGGTTCACCGGCACCTGTGCCAGCTGCGCCAGGCGGCGGACCGCGACCGAGGCGATCGGGTAGTCCGCGTTCTGGGTGAGGATTTCCGCCAGCATGTTGCGGGTGTACTTCAGCGTGGCGTCGTCACGCTGCAGCCATGCTTGCACCGGCGAAATGCCCTTGGCATCGGCGGTCATCGACAGCACTTGCAAGGCCAGCGCACGATGCTGGTGGTTCAACTCGTCCAGCAGCGAACCGCGGGCCTGGGCATGCCAGGCGCCTTCCACCGGCAGGGCCTCGATCTGGCTGCGCAGCCATTCCAGGTCCAACGACTCGCCCAGTTCGTAGAACACGCCGGCCACCTGGGTGATCGGCTGGCCGCTCTGCTGAGCGACTTCCACGATGTCGAGCATGGCGCGCAATTCGGGGATTCGCGCCAGGCGCAGCGACAGTTCGGCGGGCAGACCCAGGCCTTCCCACTTTTCCTGACTGGTGGAGAAATCCGCCTTGCCGGTTTCGGTGAGCGCGTTCGGCAGCGCCGCCCACAGCTCCATCACGCCTGCCTGGTAGCGTTCCACGTTGGCGTTGATGTCCAGCGTGCCGCCCGGACGGTTGAGCAACCAACGGGTGAGATGACGCAGCAGCGACCAGATCTGCAGGATCGCATCGATCTGCGTGCCCTCGGCCACCTTGCTGTCCAGTGCCTCGATCTCGGACCACAGTTCGCGCGCGCCGAGGATCTCACGCGCCGCCGTATAGGCCTTGGCGATGGCCGCCGGTCCCTGTCCGGTATCTTCCTGCATGCGCATCATGAAGGTGGCGCCCATGCGGTTGATGGTGGAGTTGGTCACGGCCGTGGCGATGATTTCGCGCTTGAGGCGGTGACGCTGCATATGATCGGCATACTTGGTATGCAGCGGCTCGGGGAAGTAGCGCACCAGTTCCTTGGACAGGTAGGCGTCTTCCGGCACATCCGATTCGAGCAACTGCTGGTACAGCTTGATCTTGTCGTAGGACAGCAGCACCGACAGTTCCGGACGGGTCATGCCGATGCCGCGCGTCTTGCGCTCGGTCAACTCCGCTTCGCCCGGCAGGTTCTCGACCTGACGATCCAGCAAGCCTTCGCTTTCCAGCATGCGGATGAAGTGCGCCATCGAGCCGATACGGTGCACCGACTGGTGCTCCATCAAGGTAATGGCCTGGTTCTGGCGGTAGTTGTCCCACAGCACCAGCTGACCCACTTCGTCGGTCATGCTGGCCAGCAGCGTATTGCGCTGCTCGAGCGTGAGCTCATTGCGCTGCACGGCATCACCGAGCAGGATCTTGATGTTCACCTCGTGATCGGAGGTGTCCACGCCGGCCGAGTTGTCGATGAAATCGGTGTTGAGCAACACGCCATGCTGGGCGGCTTCGATGCGGCCCTTCTGGGTAAAGCCCAGGTTGCCGCCCTCGCCCACCACCTTGCAACGCAGCTCGCCACCATTGATGCGCAGCGCATTGTTGGCGCGGTCACCCACGTCGGCGTGCGTTTCGCTGCTGGCCTTCACGTAGGTGCCGATGCCGCCGTTCCACAGCAGATCCACCGGCGCCTTGAGGATGGCGCTGAGCAGGTCCGACGGCGCCAGCTGCGTCACGCCGGCCTGCAGGCCGAGCACGGCGCGCACTTCCGGCGAGATCGGAATGGATTTGAGCGTGCGCGCATACACGCCGCCACCGGCCGAGATCAACGACTTGTCGTAGTCCTCCCAGCTCGAACGCGGAAGCTTGAACAGGCGCTCGCGTTCCACGTACGAACGCGCCGCATCCGGATTCGGGTCGAGGAAAATATGGCGATGATCGAACGCGGCCAGAAGGCGGATGTGCTTGGACAGCAGCATGCCGTTGCCGAACACGTCGCCCGACATGTCGCCCACGCCCACGCAGGTGAAATCCTGGCTCTGGCTGTCGCGACCCAGCGCGCGGAAGTGGCGCTTGACCGACTCCCATGCACCCTTGGCGGTGATGCCCATGCCCTTGTGGTCGTAGCCGTTGGAGCCGCCGGAGGCGAACGCGTCGCCCAGCCAGAAGCCGTGTTCCACCGAGATGGCATTGGCAATGTCGGAGAACGTGGCGGTGCCCTTGTCGGCGGCCACCACCAGGTACGGATCGTCCTGGTCGTGGCGCACCACGTCGTGCGGCGCGACGACCTTCCCTTCCACCAGGTTGTCGGTGATATCCAGCAGGCCGCTTATGAACATGCGGTAGCAGGCGATACCTTCGGCCAGCTGCGTATCGCGGTCGCCGTTCACCGGCGGACGCTTGACGAAGAAGCCACCCTTGGAGCCCACCGGCACGATCACGGTGTTCTTCACCATCTGCGCCTTCACCAGACCCAGCACTTCGGTGCGGAAGTCTTCGCGGCGATCGGACCAGCGCAGGCCACCGCGGGCCACCGGGCCAAAGCGCAGGTGGATGCCCTCCACGCGCGGGGCACACACGAAAATTTCGCGGTACGGCACCGGCTTGGGCAGTTCGGGCACGCGATGCGAGTCGAACTTGTAGCTGATGTAGCTGCGGTACTGGCCGCCCCACTGCTGGAAGAAGCTGGTGCGCAGGGTGCTGCGGATCAGCGACATGAAGCTGCGCAGGATGCGATCGTCGTCCAGGCTGGAGACGGTTTCCAGCAGGGTGCCGATGGTTTCTTCCACCACGGCGATCTGCTCGGCGCGCGGCTTGGAGAGCGCACCCACCAGGCCATCGATGAGGCCCGGATGCGCACTGCGCACCGCCTCGGGGATCAACGCCTGCATCTCGCCGCGCAGCAGCTCGCCGGCACGCTTGAGTTCGTCAGCGCTCAGCGTTTCGCGGCGCGGATCGAACTTGGCCAGGAACAGTTCCACCAGCAGGCCGGCAATGGCCGGATAGCGGTTGAAGGCGTCTTCCATGTAGTTCTGCGAGAAGGTCACGCCGGTCTGCAACAGGTACTTGCAGTAGCCGCGCAGCATGGCGATCTGGCGCCAGCTCAGCTTGGCGCCGAGCACGAGGCGGTTGAAGCCGTCGTTCTCCGCGTTGCCGCGCCAGATCTGCTCGAAGGCGTCCTCGAACAACGAGCCGACCTGCTCCACGCCAAAGGCGAGGCTGCCCGCGGTCTGCACTTCGAAGTCCTGAATATGCAGCTGAGCACCGTCCACGTGTACGTCGTACAGGTGCTCGGTCAGCACGCGCAGACCCAGGTTCTCCAACTGCGGCAGCACTTCGGACAGGGCAATGTCACCGCCACTGCGGTAGATCTTGAAGCGCAGTTCTTCCGGGCGCGCTTCCGGGTGATAGAACGACATGCGCACGGCATCGTCGCCCTTCAGCAGGGACAGTTGGCGTACGTCCTCGGCGGCCGCCGTGGGCGACACGTCTTCCACGTAGCCGGCCGGCATCGCCTTGGCGAAGCGGTTGGCCAGCACCACGCCATCGTGATCCCCCAGCTTGGCGACCAGCGCATCGCGCAGGTCGTCCTGCCAGTTGCGCACGATGGCGGCCACGCCCTTCTCCAGCTCGGCGATGTCGTACTGCACCTGATCGCCGATCTTCGGACGCACCACCACATACAGACGAACCAGGGCGGCTTCGCCCATCAGCACGGACGAATCGATATTCTCGCCACGCATGGCGTTGCGCAGCAGCGCTTCAATGCGCTCGCGCACCGTGGTGTTGAAGCGATCGCGCGGCACATAGACCAGGCAGCTCACGAAGCGGCCGTAGCGGTCGCGGCGCACGAACAGGCGGGTGCGTGCGCGCTGGCGCAGCTCCAGCGTGCCCATGGCGTTGGCGTAGAGTTCTTCGTCGCTACTCTGGAACAGCTCGTCGCGCGGCAGCGTTTCCAGGATGTGGCGCAGCGCCTTGCCCGAATGCGAATCGCGCTTGAGGCCCGAGTGGTCCATCACGTATTCGTACTTCTGACGCACCAGCGGCACATCCTGCGGACGCGCCATATAGGCGTTGGAGGTAAACAGGCCCAGGAAGCGCTGCTCGGCCACCGGCTTGCCGTTGGCGTCGAACTTGAGCACGCCCACGTAATCCATGTAACCCGAACGATGCGCATGCGAGCGCGCATTGGTCTTGGTCAGGATGATGGCGTCGGTGGA
The DNA here is from genome assembly GCF_016428975.1 of Dyella sp. ASV21. Taxonomy (GTDB): domain Bacteria; phylum Pseudomonadota; class Gammaproteobacteria; order Xanthomonadales; family Rhodanobacteraceae; genus Dyella. Next base: position 8,437 of record NZ_JAELTT010000017.1, on the reverse strand, counting down.
GCCGGACTGCGGCAGGTCATGCGCGACCAGCGTGCGCAGCGAACGCGGCGCCAGCGAGCGCTCACTCTTGTGCAAGATGCCCATGCCCGAGGTTTCCACCGCGCGCAGCACTTCTTCGCCGTCAGCTTCGGTGACTTCGTATTCGCGATAACCCAGGAAGGTGAAGTTGTCGTCCGCCAGCCAGCGGAGGAACTCTGCCGCCTCCTTCACCGCTGCCGCATCGAGCGGAAGCTGGCGGGATGGCAGGTCGGCGGCGATGGCCAGCGCCTTGTCGCGCATCTTCGGCCAGTCGTTGACGGCGGTGCGTACGTCGTCGAGCGCGTTCTCCAGTTGCTCCTTGAGCTTGGCCTGCGCGTCGGCATCGGCCACGCGATCCACTTCGAAATGCATCACCGATTCCGGCTGTGCATCTTCAGCGCCCAGCTTGATCAGCTTGCCGGAAGCATCGCGCGAGGCGTTCACCACCGGATGGATCACCGCGTGGATCTGCAAATGCTCCGACGCCACCATGGTGACGGTATCGACCAGGAAGGGCATGTCGTCGGTGACGACCTGGATGTAGCTGCGGCCGGCATGACCGGTCGTCGGATTGACCACGCGCACCGACGCGCGGCCGGCCTGGCGCTGCTGCATGAAGTTAAGCAGGTCGGCCACCAGCGCGGCCCACTCGGCCGTGGTGTGCAGTGCAAGGTCACCATCGGCCATGCGCGCAAAGAAGGCGCTGATAAAAAATTGCGCCTCATCAAGGCGCTGGGTGGGGAATCCGCTCTGCTTCAATTCTTCGAAAACAACAGTGGGGAAGGAGCTGTTGCTAGCCGCACGAATCGCGTTCATGGCATCTACTGTTTTGGGGAAACGGAATAGGGCAAAAAAGCTCTAGAAGGATACGCTCCGCGTCATGCCTATTCCACCTTCTTTCCAAGGCCATTTCAGCGAGCGGTCGGCTATGACGCCGTTGCAGCAAATGCCCTTCCCATGGCTTGCCTTTGCCAGCGATGCGCGTAACACGTAACGCTTTCGGCGGAAAAAGGTGAAGGCCTCATGACGTTGGCGTCATCCGCGGCGCTTGGCGCGCGCGCGGCCCCAGGCAATACCCGTGCGTATGTCGGGCACGCGCGTCAGCACAGACGCTGCATCGCAACACGGCATTCGCCCTCGGCGCAGAGGGTGATTCGGCGCATGCGAAACATGCCCACCGACGGCGCCACCCGCGGGACTTGCGGTGGCTTTGTGCCGCCCCGTCGCCCGAGCGCAAGCGAACCATCGGCACAGGCCAATCGCCTGGGGCGCTGGCACTATGCCGGTTTGGCATCCCCATCCCTGCCGACCCGCTCTACCGACACCCTTCCTTCACGGTTATGCGCCAAAATTGGTAGCACTGGATCTGCCCAGGGGTACGGCTTTTTTGCGCGTGACGACGGGAGCGGCTGTTTTGCTCAGCTTTTTCCGGGCCAGTCAACGGCTCTACAAATTGTAAACTGTACGGTATAGTCCACGCTCGGCTGCTTTTGTATCGAGCCACGGCTACGTCCCTGCCCGCCTCTCGCTCACTCCAAGGGCTTGATGGCAAGCGGGGTTGTCGTGTGCTTGGTGCCTAACGATCTTCGGTCGTCGCCCGGAGCGGCGACGACAAGCTGCATCCCCGACCACATTAAAAAAGAGAATGGAGCCCACATGAAGTCCACGTCACTGCGCACACCCCTGTTGTGCCTTGGCTTGCTCTCACTGGCCGCCTGCGGCAAAGGCAAGGAGCAAGGCCCGCCGCAGATGCCCCCGCCGGAAGTGGGTGTGGTCAAGGTCCAGCCGCAGAGCGAGCCGCTGCGCAAAAGCCTGGTGGGTCGCCTTTCTCCCTATCGCAGCGCCGACGTGCGCGCCCGTGTCTCGGGCGTGGTGCTTAAGCGCGTCTATAAGGAAGGCACCGACGTCAAGGCTGGCCAGTTGCTGTTCCAGATCGACCCGGCGCCGTACCAGGCCGCGCTGAACTCGGCACAGGCCGCCCTGGCTTCGGCCAAGGCCACCTATACCAATGCTCACGTCGTGGCCGAACGCGACCGCTCGCTGGTGCCGAAGGGTTACATCTCCCGCGCCCAGCTGGACGCCGACGAAGCCGCCGAGCGCTCGGCCGCTGCCGGCGTGCAGCAGGCCCAGGCAGCAGTGGTCACGGCCAAGGTGAACTTGAGCTACACCAACGTCACCGCGCCGATCGACGGCCGCGCAGGCCAGCAGCAGGTGACCGAGGGCGCTATCGTCGGCAACAGCACCGCCGACACCGGCTCCAACGCCACGCTGCTGACCACGGTCGACCAACTCGACCCGCTCTACGTGAACTTCACCATGAGCGTGTCCGACCTGGACCAGCTGCGCCGCGCGCAGGCGTCCGGCAACGTGACGCTGCAGCAGCAGAACAAGGCCACGGTGGAAGTGACCCTGCCCGATGGCTCCGTGTACGGCCAACAGGGCACGCTCGATTTCTCCGACACCACGGTGAACCCGGCTACCGGCGCGGTGAACCTGCGCGCGCTGCTGCCCAACGCCGACCGGACGCTGCTGCCGGGCCAGTACGTGACCATCAGCGCCAACTTGGGTGAACAGCACAACGTGTTCCTGGTGCCCCAGGCCGCCCTGCTGCGCGATACCGCCGGTGCGTACACCATGGTGGTGGGCGCCGATGGCAAGGTCGTGCGCAAGAACGTCACCGCCAACGACACCACCGGCAGCAACTGGATCGTGACCAAGGGCCTGCAGGCAGGCGACCAGGTTGTGGTGTCCGGCCTGCAGCGCGTCAAGGAAGGCGCACCGGCCAAGGCTTCGCCGTGGCAGCCCGACCAGCAGGCCGCGCCGGGAGGCGCCGGCATGCCGGGCGCGCCGCAGGCGGGTGCCAAGCCGGCCGGCGGCAAGTAAGGGAGTAGACCATGCCCAGTTTCTTTATCGACCGCCCCATTTTTGCGTGGGTGGTGGCGATTCTGATCTCCTTGTGCGGCACCATCGCGGTGCTCAACATGGGTATCGAGTCGTACCCGAACATCGCTCCGCCGCAGGTGACGGTCAACGCCACCTATCCCGGCGCCAGCGCTGACACCACCGAAAAAACCGTTACCCAGGTGATCGAGCAGCAGCTCACCGGTATCGACCACCTGCTCTACTTCAGCTCCTCGTCCAGCTCCAGCGGCTCGGCGACCATCACGCTCACCTTCGAAACCGGCACCGATCCTGACATTGCCCAGGTGCAGGTGCAGAACAAGGTGTCGCTGGCCACCCCGCGTCTGCCGACCGAGGTGACCCAACAGGGCGTAGTGGTTGCCAAGAGCAACCCGGACTTCCTGATGTTCGTGGCGCTGACTTCCAGCAACCCGGATATCGACGGCGACAAGCTCACCGATATCGTGTCCTCGCAGGTGCTCGACCAGATCGCCCGTATCCCGGGCGTGGGCAGCACGCGCCAGCTGGGTGCCGAGTACGCCATGCGCGTTTGGCTCAACCCGGACAAGCTGCAGGGTTATGGCTTGTCGGCAACCCAGGTACTGAACGCACTGCAGACGCAGAACGTGCAGTTCGCCGCGGGCTCGCTGGGCTCGGACCCGGCCGTCAACGGCCAGGGTTTCAGCGTGACGGTGTCGGCCGAGGGTCGCTTTGCCAACCCCGGTGAGTTCAACAACATCATCCTGCGCGCCAATGCAGACGGCACGGTGGTGAAGCTCAGCGACGTGGCGCGTATTGATTTCGGTCCGCAGAGCTATGGCTTTGCCGCGACCTGGAACGGTATCTCCACCGGTTCGTTCGGTGTGCAGTTGCTGCCCGGCGCCAATGCGCTGGACGTGGCCACGGCCGTGCGCGCCAAGATGACCGACCTCGCCAAGAGCTTCCCGGAGGGCGTGACCTGGTTCGCCCCGTATGACTCCACCACCTTCGTGAAGATCTCGATCGAAGAAGTGGTGCATACGCTGATCGAAGCCGTGGTGCTCGTGTTCCTGGTGATGCTGCTGTTCCTGCAGAACTTCCGGGCCACCATCATCCCCACCCTGGTCATTCCGGTGGCACTGCTGGGCACCTTCCTGGGTCTGCTGCCGCTGGGCTTCACCGTCAACCAGCTCACCCTGTTCGGCATGGTGCTGGCCATTGGTATCGTGGTGGACGACGCGATCGTGGTGATCGAGAACGTCGAGCGCATCATGACCGAGGAGCACCTGTCTCCGAAGGAAGCGACGCGCAAGGCCATGGGCCAGATCACCGGCGCGGTGGTGGCCATCACCGTCGTGCTGGCGGCGGTGTTCGTGCCGTCCGCGCTGCAACCGGGCGCCTCGGGCGTGATCTACAAGCAGTTCGCGCTGACCATCGCCGTATCGATGGGCTTCTCTGCGTTCCTTGCACTGTCGTTCACCCCGGCACTGTGCGCCACCATCCTCAAGCCCACGCACACCGAAAAGAAGAACATCGTCTACCGCAAGTTCAACGACATGTTCGACTGGGTGACGCACACCTATACCGGCCACATCGGCAGTGCCATCAAGCACGCGCCGCGCTGGATGGTGGTGTTCGTACTGGTGTCGCTGCTGTGCGGTTTCCTGTTCACCAAGCTGCCCACCAGCTTCGTGCCCGACGAGGACCAGGGTTACGCGCTGGCCATCGTCTCGCTGCCCCCGGGCGCCAGCCTGCAGCGCACACAGCACGTAATGGAGGAAATCCGCGACGTGCTGAAGAAGGACCCGGCCGTCGATGGCGTGTTCCAGATCTCCGGCTTCAGCTTTGTGGGCCAGGGCGAGAACACCGGCATGAACTTCATCCGCCTGAAGGACTGGAGTGCGCGCGATGTCACCGCGACGCAGTTCATCCAGCAGGCCAACATGAAGCTGCACGGCATCCGCGATGCGCAGATCTTCGTGGTCAACCTGCCCACCATCCGCGGCCTCAGTCAGTTCGGCGGCATCGACATGTACCTGCAGGCACGTGCCGGCCAGTCGCGTGACGAACTCACCGATGCCCGCAACATCCTGCTGGGTAAGGCTGCGCAAAGTCCGGCCCTGGTCGGCGTGCGTCCGAATACGCTGGAAAGCGCCCCGCAGCTCAATCTGAGCGTGGACCGCGTGCAGGCGCAGGCCATGGGTCTGTCGGTGAGCGATGTGTACAACGCGATCCAGCTCATGCTGGCCCCGGTGTACGTCAACGACTTCTCCTATGGCGGCCGCGTGAAGCGCGTGATGGTGCAGGCCGACGCCCCCTACCGCATGGGTCCGGAAGCACTGCAGCACATCTACACGCCCAGCTCGCTGGCCACCGCCAGCAGCTCGCCCACCACCAACAACATGATCCCGTTGGCCAGCGTGGTGAAGGCTGACTGGAGCATGGCGGCCCCCGCACTCACCCGCTACAACGGCTACTCGGCGGTGGAAATCGTGGGTAACGAAGGCCCCGGCTACTCCACCGGCCAGGCCATGGGTGTGCTCGAAGGCATCATCAACGACAACCTGCCCAAGGGCTTTGGCTATGACTGGACCGGCCAGTCGTACCAGGAAATCCTGGCCGGCAACGCCGCCACCTTGCTGATGGTGCTGTCCATCTTCATCGTGTTCCTGTGCCTTGCCGCACTGTACGAAAGCTGGTCCATCCCGGTGTCGGTACTGCTGGTAGTGCCGCTGGGCGTGCTGGGCGCGGTGGTTTTCACCATGCTGCGCGGCCTGCCCAACGACATCTACTTCAAGATCGGCATGATCACGGTGATCGGCCTGGCCGCGAAGAACGCGATCCTGATCGTGGAGTTCGCGGTGGAGCAGCAGCAGGAAGGCAAGACGCTGCGCGAAGGTGTGGTCCAGGCGGCCCGCCTGCGTCTGCGCCCCATCCTGATGACCTCGATGGCGTTCATCCTCGGCGTGCTTCCGCTGTTCATCTCCACCGGTGCCGGCGCCAATGCGCGTCACGCCATCGGTACGGGCGTGATCGGCGGCATGCTGTTCGCCACCATCCTGGGTCTGCTGCTGATCCCGGTGTTCTACGTGGTGGTGCGCCGCATGCTGGGCGACAAGATGGACGAAGCTTCGCACTCCATCCGCCAGGGTCACGGCGGTGCTGCAAGCGAAGGCAACGCGCTGCCGCCCAGTGGCAACACCCCGCCGAGCGGCATGCAGCCCTTCGATTCGGATCCGCGCCGCGGCGCCTGATCGAACCACGCTTGCCTCGCAAAAGAAAAAGCCCCGGTCGCAAGACCGGGGCTTTTTACTAAGAGCACCATTTTTCACACAGACGCGACCGAATGCCTACGACAACACGTTTAGACCGTACGCAAACGGATCAGCGCGCACACGCTATGACAACTGCATGGAGATCGCGTGTCGAATGAGCGGTGCCGACCGCCTTGTATTCGCGGCCATGTTTTCTGCAGGCTCTCAGCCATGACGAAGCTCTGGGCACCTTAAAGCTGAGCCAGTAGAAGATTCGCCGGTGTTCGCGCGCGTTGGGCAGCATTACGCCAGGCGGATAGTTGCCCAAGCTACACCGCCTTCATCAAGCGCCACATCACCCGCCGGCCCTGCAGGCGCGGCATGGGAATGCCAAACGCCACCGTCTGCGGACTAAGCGTCAGATCGTCCAGGCATTTCCATACTCCGGGGTAAGGGCACGGTTCGTCGGACCATACGCGCATGCCGCCGCGCAGCTCTTCGGGCTCGGGCGCCAGGCGTGCAGGGTCCGGTTGCTGGAATACATAGCCGCGCTCTTCCTCCGGAATAGTGCCGTCTTCATAGCGGTCGTCGCGCCACAGGAGGCGCCATACGGCGGGAATCCTCTCCCCTTTGCCATTGTTCACCCTTCGTAACAGCGGGGCCTTCGAACCGCCATGCAGATAGTTCATGGTGCCGGCTACAGAGATCTCGCGCGCGGAGGGTATTTGGTCGCCATGGAGTGGGTGCAGGTCAGATTTAGTCAGATCAACCGGCTCCCAAATGCCAGAAAAAGGAATGATGCCGTCCGTTGTGACAAGCGTATGTTTCTCAGGATCGGGAATCTCCATCATGTCCGCTGGAAAGCACATGTCACGTAGCGCTCCACGCATGATTGGGTTGTACGAATTGGGCGCGGGATCATCGATATATTGAGACTCAATGATTTTCTGTGAGCATTCACCCCAAGCCTCACTGAGCTGAGTTCGCGCGAAATCGAATTCCTGCCAATAGGGCGTACTATTCTCATCAATGCGGATATCTCCGACAGAGGCCCGATACATGGTTGTTCCCCAAGCGGACAACGCGCAGCCCGCCATCACAAACTCGCCTTCCGCGTTGTACTGGAACACGCGCTTGTCGCCTCGCCTGAGTCGACGCACGCCTTCTTCGCAGTGAGCAAGACCTTTAAGCGTGCGCACCAGATCCGATTCAGGCACGTCGGTTTTTGCGGATAAACCACGCTCGCTGGCGGCCTGCACGCTTTTCTCGCTTACTGCGGCCCACGCACGGTAATAGTCGAGGATGCGATTCCATGCGGAATACGAACTGATGCGCTTGAGCCAGTAGAAGATTTGCTGGCGTTCGTGGTCATCGGGCAGCATGACACCCTGAGGGTAAGTACTCATGGGCTGGTTTCCTCGATCTTTGTGGTTTGCTCGCGTGGCTGGAGCTTCTTGGTTTGCACGGTGCCTGGGATCGATGTCTCATCAAAGCCGTGCACACCATTGGCATCCTTCCAGCCGGTAGGACGTATTTCAAAGGCAATGCCCGATTCGGGGTCTACCCACCGAGCGGGCTTGCCGCTGGCGACCACGCCACCTTTTCCATCAACGCCGTACGCTAACCGCTGAAGCTCTCCCTTTGCGTTGCTCGAAAGGTCAAGGAACGCCTGTTGCGCACCGCCGGGCAGATACTGCCCCGGCAACTTGCTGCTGAGCTGCTCCGCGATGGTGCCCGTTACAACCTTGGGGCCGGCGTCTTGAGTCATATGCCCGATGACAACAAAGCCGTCGCGGTTCCACTCATCCAAAACGGCCCCCTGCTCCCGCCATTGCTTCGCATTGACAGGTGCCTCGCCTAGCCACCACCAGAACCCCCCAGGGTTGGTATCTTTGATCGTCACGTTACCTATCGTTTCGCCGGGGCCGAAAAAGCGAGCGATTTGATCGTTCTTGACTAACTCTCGATTAATCATGCGGCCACTATTGGCAGCAATGTTCGGACGAGTCCCGGCCTCCAGATCCACCCATGCGCTCAAATCCGGGTACCCATCCTCGGGTTGGTAGTAGGCCTTCCAGGATTTGGAATCGTCCGCCACCGCCAGGTTTTGCTTGCACCCGCCCCGCGCCGACCTCACCGGCAGCGGCCCCTCTTCCAGCAACCTCGCCTCATCCGTATACGTATGCGCCGTCTCACCCGTCGCCACTTCAAAGCGGACCGTGCGGCTGGTGGTTTCACCGCCGCTGCGGATATAGGACTGCACTTCGCGCAGCTTTTGGTCCAGC
>NZ_JAELTT010000175.1 GCF_016428975.1 Dyella sp. ASV21 | reverse complement strand
CACTACTTTGCCGTCCTTGAGGCGCGCCAGGATTTCCGGCGAGGAGCCGACGATCTGCGTGTTGCCCAGGTCGACGAAGTACATGTACGGCGACGGATTGAGCGCGCGCAGTGCGCGGTACACATCCACCGGTCGCGCATTGAAACCTACGCTGAGGCGCTGCGAAGGCACCACCTGGAAAATGTCGCCCGCGCGAATGTATTCCTTGGCACGCTCCACCATCGCCTCGAACTCCTCCTTGGTGAAGGAGGATTTGAAATCGCTCTCGTCCAGCGCGGTGGACTGGCTGAGCTGCGGATAGGACACGCCGCTCTGGCGCAGGCGGTAGACCAGCGCATCCAGCCGGCGCTGCGCCTCGGCATAGGCATGCGGCCTGGCCGGATCGGCGTGCACGATCAGGTAGAGGCGGCCCTTGAGGTTGTCGAACACCGCCACTTCTTCGGCGAGC
>NZ_JAELTT010000174.1 GCF_016428975.1 Dyella sp. ASV21 | reverse complement strand
TGGCGAACGGATCGGTGGCGTCGGACAGCCTGGACGCGGTGAACGGCAGCCAGCTGAATACGGCCGCGCAGAGCGTCGCCGATGCACTGGGCGGTGGTGCGCAGTTCGATCCGTCGACGGGCACGGTAACGGCACCGTCGTACGAGCTGACGGACACCTCGGGCAATAGCGAAACGTTCAACAACGTGGGTGACGCGCTGTCGCAGCTGGATGGCCGCGTGGATGGCAACACCACCAACATCACCAATCTGACCGAGCAGCTGAACCAGGGTCAGATCGGTCTGGTGCAGCAGGCAGCCCCGGGTGCGAACCTGACGGTGGGCGCAGGTACCGATGGCGAGGCGGTGGACTTTGCCGATAAGGATGGCAACGCTCGCACGCTGAAGAACGTGGCAGCGGGTTCGCTGGCGTCGGACAGCGTGGACGCGGTGAACGGCAGCCAGCTGAATA
>NZ_JAELTT010000173.1 GCF_016428975.1 Dyella sp. ASV21 | reverse complement strand
GCCACACACGCTCACTTCTTGAGCCATTCGTCGAGGTCCACGCGGGGGCCGCTGGCGATAAAGTCATCCAGCGCCTTCTGTTCACGGACGACCTTTTCCTGATCGATCGGGCGCGGGTAGACCTCTTTCTGGCGCTGCGCCACGTAGAACTCCTCCAGGATGCGCGCGGAGGGCTGCTCGCTGCTGGCGGTCTGCGGCAGCAGGTTCACGCCGAACGGGCTGTCGCGGGGCTTTTTGCCCGGCGTGGCCGAAGTGAGCGTGATCACCGTGGCTTGGTCCGCCCGGCGCAGCGGCACCACCACGCTGGTGTCCGCTTGCGTGTAGGTGGCCATGGTGGCCAGCGCGATGCCGACGAAGGGCGAGGCCGCGCCGGTATCGCCCAGGCGCTGGGTCAGGTCGTAGCTCTCGTGGGATTCCAACAGATCCAGCGGACTGCCGGCGGCCTTGAGCGCGGGCATCAA
>NZ_JAELTT010000172.1 GCF_016428975.1 Dyella sp. ASV21 | reverse complement strand
GCCTTAAATATATCTATTTTAATTAATTAGTCGCTGCAGGCTTTGTTTTTATTGTTAAATCCTGGGGATTTTTAACCTTGTCTTTTGTCAGCGCCAGTTCAATGACTTCTTTCATTTCCGTTACATAATGGAAATTCAGGTCTTTGATATAGCTTTCTTTAATTTCCAGGATGTCTTTTTTATTCGATTTGCATAAAATAATATCCTTGATATTTGCCCGTTTGGCCGCCAATATCTTTTCTTTGATACCCCCAACAGGAAGAACTTTCCCTCTTAAGGTAATTTCTCCTGTCATCGCCAAATTTGATTTTACCTTGCGTTGCGTAAATGCAGAAGTCAGGGCTGTAAGCATGGTGATACCAGCAGAAGGACCGTCTTTAGGGGTTGCTCCGGCAGGAACGTGTACATGGATATCAAACTGGTCAAACAATTCGTAGGCAATACCAAATAAACTGGCGTGAGCGCGGAGATAAGCC
>NZ_JAELTT010000171.1 GCF_016428975.1 Dyella sp. ASV21 | reverse complement strand
GGCAACGTGGCCACGCGCCGCATGAGCACGGACGAAAACGGCAAGACGATCCACGTCTACTGGTCATCCGCTTGCCCGAGCTGCCCACTGCGTACGAACTGCACCACCGGCCGTTATCGGCGCTTGCGACGGTGGGAACATGAGTCCGTGCTGGATGCCATGCAAACGCGCCTCGACGAACGCCCCAACGCGATGCGCGTACGACGACAGACCGTCGAACACACCTTCGGCACCCTCAAGGCGTGGATGGGCTACACCCACTTCCTCACCCGAACGTTACCGCGCGTAGCGACCGAAATGAGTTTGCAGGTGCTGGCCTACAACATGAAGCGGGTGATGAAGATCCTGGGTGTGAGGCCACTGATGCAGGCGATCATGGCCTGATGGCATCGCTTCGACTCGAAGCCATGCGTTGGCATAACGAGCCGAGCGACCGGCCATCTCGACCATCGGCGTTACGTTTTCACACAGCCTCGGTCG
>NZ_JAELTT010000170.1 GCF_016428975.1 Dyella sp. ASV21 | reverse complement strand
GCAGGTACCGATGGCGAGGCGGTGGACTTTGCCGATAAGGATGGCAACGCTCGCACGCTGAAGAACGTGGCAGCGGGTTCGCTGGCGTCGGACAGCGTGGACGCGGTGAACGGCAGCCAGCTGAATACGGCGGCGCAGAGCGTCGCCGATGCACTGGGCGGTGGTGCGCAGTTCGATCCGTCGACGGGCACGGTAACGGCACCGTCGTACGAGCTGACGGACACCTCGGGCAACAGCGAAACGTTCAACAACGTAGGTGATGCGCTGTCGCAGCTGGATGGCCGCGTGGATGGCAATACCACCAATATCACCAATCTGACCAAGCAGCTGAACCAGGGTCAGATCGGTCTGGTGCAGCAGGCCGCCCCGGGTGCGAACCTGACGGTGGGCGCAGGCACCGATGGCGAGGCAGTGGACTTTGCCGATAAGGATGGCAACGCCCGCACGCTGAAGAACGTGATGGCCGGTGTGGACGACGCCGATGCCGTGAA
>NZ_JAELTT010000016.1 GCF_016428975.1 Dyella sp. ASV21 | reverse complement strand
GAAAGCCCGTTTGCCCCTGGGTAATCGCCGACACCACGCCGTGCACATGGCGCACCGCCTGCGCGCCCTGCCAGAGGCAGAACAGAGCCGGTTGATCCAGCAGCACGCCGAAGTCCAGGTCCGGCTGTGGGCTGCTCAGTTCCAGGGCCAGTTGGAAGGGCTGCGAGAGGCCTTCGGTGAGGGTAAAGCGGACGACATCGAGGGCCGGTCCGTGGGCCGGGTGAAAGGTGAAACGCAGATCGGATGGGCGCGCCATCGGCGGTCCCTGTGTAGCTGGCAGGAACGCACTACGATGAGGCCAGCGGGGCGCGTGGCCCATCCGGAAAAGGCCGCGCGCGCTGTCAGCGTTGGCCGAACCGTACGCCTGCGCATGCCGATACGGCGATGAACCGTCAACGCTGCTGCATCTACCCGTGCCGGTAGCTGCAGGATGACCCGCGGCCGCAACCGCTCCGTGGGACAAGCTGCACGGCGGATCGGTATGGCAGCGCGTGTTGGCGCGTTGGGCGCGCAAGGCCCGTCGATGAGGGCGATGATGCGCGGGTGTTCGCGCGCGCCGTGGGCGCCAAGGCGTTGTATGGGTGAGTGCTACAGGCTCATATGGAACGGGAAGATCCGGCGTTTCAGCCCGGGCCCGGATACCCCTGCGCCCTGCGGAAGGGCCACAGTAACTGCCAAATCAGGTGTCCGTACGGAATGACGGCCACCCGCAAGGTGACGAACGGCGTGCGGCGGGTCATGCCGTCTCATGCCGTGACTTTCATATGCGCGATACTTGGCACCGATGCTGCAGCCCCGGACTGGACCCAAACCATAGGGTCGCAACCGCCCTCCCCGGCTTCACATCGACGCGCCTGAAAGCCGCCACTCGATTCTTGCGTGAATCTTGCGTCGGCAGCATTGGTTGCAGGTTCTTTTTGCGTTTTACCCGCTGCCACAGGGCCGAACAGCGCTTTGGGGCACAAGGCTCGGCCCAGGCTTGATGCTACATTCGGGCCGATGTTCAACGAGTGGACGTCATCCATCCAAAGGGGTTTTTTATGCTGAAACTACTGTCGCATCGTGCAGTCAAGGCCGGCCTTCTGGCCCTGGTTCTCTCCGGCTCGGCTTGGGCTGCCCAACCCCCCGCATCGGGTCTTGGCCAGGCGTGGCCCAACGCCGCTGACGTCAGCACCAATCCGAATTTCCACGCTTATGTGTTCGTACTGGGCGGTATTCAGTACGTGCAGATCAATGACGTCAACGGCAACGTGCTGGGCGCCGTGGGTACTTCGAACGGCCAGTTCATTACGTTGCCGATCGGCCTGTTCTCGCAGCAGGTAGCCACGCCGCAGCAGGCGCCGTCGGCCAGCACCACGGCCACGCCCACGGCTACGTCCACCACGGTCTATCAGGACACGGCCACCACGGTGACCGCGACGCCGCTGAGCGACGGTACGCTGCAGCTGCGCGCCGCCTCGATCTGCAATGATCCGGTTGAGTGCAACACCCACATCAACTGAAGCAACGTTCCACCGCTCCACATGCCATAACGGCGCTATGCGCCGTTATGGTTCGGGGTCGTGCAGTATCAGGCTGACGCGTTCGCCGCTCTGCAGATTGCGTCGGCGAGCGCGTCCCTCGAAGGCTTGTGCGCGGTGCTGGATAGCGTCGAAGCCCATACCGCTGCTCGCCAGGCGCACCATCAAGTCTTCCCAGCGGGCCATCGCGGCGCGCTCTTCGTCAGCGCGACTCTCCACGCTGAGCACCACCCAACGACGTCCCTTGTAGAGGCCGCCGCGAATGCGCAGGCGAATATCGCTGGCCTTGCGCTTGGAGCAGATCAGCACGATGCATTCGCAGGCGAGGCGGTAGATCGCAATGTGCACACTGGGCGAGAGGCGGCTAAGCCCACGCCCCTCGATGTCGCACCAATAGGAAATGCCAACCTCGGCCAACCCTCGCGCAATGGAGCCTTCGCGTAGCGCGGCGGGCAGACCACGTTCGCGCCAGATGCTGGGATAGAGGCTGTCGGACAAGCGGAACAGCTGCTCCTGTGCGACCGCCGCCTGGCGCATGTAGGAGCGCTCATCGACCACCGGCACGGTATGACGCAAGCGACCAATGAGATGGCTGTAGCCCAGGCGCACGGATTCGCGAATCTGCTCCACCGCCACCGAGGCCTGACGCAGCTGCATCTCACCGACGTAGATATTGCGCTGTGCGATGGACAGTGCCATACGCAGGTCATCGCGCTCCTGGCTATCGCGCTTGTTGAGTAGCGAAATGCGCGCGCCGAGCAACAGCATCGAGGTGATGGCAAAGGCGATGAACACCTGCGCTTGCAAGGTGCCGGCATCGTTCTTCATGGGCATGGTCAGCACCACGGCGATGCTGGCAGCGGTGCCACCAATGGCCGCGCCCTGCCAACCATGGCGCAACGCCACCCAAATCACCGGCAGGAACATCGCCATGCGCGCCGCCTGCCGGGCGGTATCGCTGCCGGCCTGAAAACTCAACCAAATCAGCAAGGCCAAGGTAGGCAGCAGGGTAGAAACCACTTCCAGCAGCAGGCGACTCTCGATGAACTGGCCCCAGCGCGCGCCCTTGGCAGTCAAGGCGAGGGACTCACGCACCCATACCGCCAGCGGCGTCACGGTGAGCACCCCAAGGAAGTTGCCAATGAACCAGCGCGAGGCCAATACGTCCCAATGCAGCGGGGGATAGCCAGGCGGCAGCTGGGTTACGGCCATGGAGCTGAGGTTGCACACGGTCCAGATCATCGCGACCAGGAACATGCAGAGCAGTAATACACCCATCTTTACGGTGGCGGCCGAGGGGAACAAGCGCAGCTGCTCGCGGCACCAACGCACGATGGGCATGGCCACCACAATGGGCGGAACCATGATGACCAGCGACCATGCCGTACCGTACTGCTCCCGGCAGGTGAAGCCGATGTAGCAAAGCGGAATGAGTTCACCCACCGCCAGCGCGGGCCAGTAACGAACCGGGACGAACAGCAGCGCGCAGAGTCGGAACCCGGCGAAGAGCACCCAGTGCGAAAAGGAGACCTGGTACAGCAGCGTGAATACCGCCGCATACCCCAATGTGACTGCAGCGTGCTTCAACCAGCCACGCCCCCCCAGACCCTTCCGCATCTTAGGCTACCCCTTAGCGCTAAAAGACACTTGATACGGCGATCAACGCAGAGTGATCGCACACAAAGGGCTGGATCGAACAACCTTAGGGGTGAAGACCTAGTGAACAGCCCCTGTCTTGCCTTCCCCACGGATGCACCAACCCAGAGAATCCGTGGCCTGCCATATCCCGCCCATTCCACGCCAGCGACCTTACCTGACCAGGCTGGCAACTCTCAGTGAAAAGCACCGGGGATGCCAATCGCATCACACTTCCAGCCTCGGCAAGCCCGGGATCGCGGCGGACACCCCAAGGATACCAAAACCCCGGGGTGGACCTGAGTGCCGCTGGCTAAAAATCCATCAAATCGATGGGCGGAATTTTCCCCATTGGGCGACGATGTCGTCCCAGGGACCCGTCAACCCTGCCCCGCCAGCACCGCCCAATGCTGCTGCGGTGTCTTTCTGCCAGGTCTGGATGGCCTCCTGCAGCCCTTGGGCGAAATGCGCCTGCACGTTGGCCGCGATCTGGTTGGTGACATGGGCGTCACCCGTATGCTGCTGCAGTTGGCGCCAGAACGTATCCGCGGGCAGGGTCGCCAGCGCCGCCCAATCCTGGGCCTTGATCAACTGCTCTACCCGGGCCTGCGACTCGGCGATGCCGTCGTCCACGGCGCGCGAGGAAAGCTCCAGCCATTTCTTCCAGTTTTCCATCACCAGCTTGTTCACACGCAGCTGGAACTCGGTGTTGGCCTTGTAAAGGCTCAGTGGCAGATCGTTCGGTTGACTCATGCTCATGCCCTCGGCAGATGTTCCTGGGTCGCGTGACGTTGGAGCGCCGTGAGCAACCGGCTGAAACCCCGGCATTCACGGACCAGGATCAAGCATGGACCCTGCGGCCTCAAGAAAATGTCAGCTTGCGTTGGCGGGTGGCTCTGCGAGCCTGCCGGCACAACCCGATCGTTCAGCGAATCGTTCGATCATGCTTATCGCAAGCATGCCGACACGCCAAGACGCGCCGAGCCACCGCAGCGTGTGGATGGCGTGCAGCGCGCATGGGCAAAGCCTGGACCTACGCATCCACCCAAAAAGCCAGCGAGGCCTTTCAGGCCTACAACTGCTGCTTTTGAGCGAAGCGGGTGCACGTGCGCAGCTCTCAATACCCAGGTGCATGACGTGGATTTCAGGATGGGGGTTTGGACGGTTCGCGCACGCAGCCCGACAGGCAAGCGCGTAAGCCTGCCGCTGAATCCGGATAGAGGCGGGTGTATTGATAGCCACCGGCCCTGAGGCGCCGATGATGGACGCGATGGCTGGCGAGGGAGCCGCAGCGCTTTCGGTCCGGTAATCCGTCAGGTGCGGCGCGGACGCCGCACCTGACGCAAGAACACTCTGAGGAAACGCTACGCTTAGACAGCGGCGTCCTTGAGCTTCTTCAGCGGGCGAACCTTGATCTTCACCGTGGCGGGCTTGGCAGCGAACCACTGCTCTTCCTTGGTGAAGGGGTTGATGCCCTTGCGCTTCGGCTTGGCCGGAACGCTGACAGCGGTGATCTTCAGCAGACCCGGCAGCGTGAAGTGGCCAGCGCCCTTCTTGTGCACCGAGTTGGTCACGGCAGCCTCGAGGGAGGCGAGCACCGCGCGCACGTCCTTGGCGATCACACCGCTGGCTTCAGCGATATGAGCCACCAGGCCCGACTTGCTCAGTGCTTCCTTGATCGGCTTCTGAACGACTGCCTTAGCGGCGGTCTTCGGAGCTGCCTTCGGAGCGGCCTTCTTCTTTGCTGCTGCTTTTTGCGCCTTCGCCATACATTTCCCCGTGGTCATCAAGATGATGGTGTTTAAATGCCTCTCGGCATGCGGAATGTATGGCATGCCAACCCTTTGCGCCAAGCGGCAACGCGGAAAAAATGCGGTTTTTTTGCACTTTTTGCGTTTCGGGGGTGAAAAAAGTCATGTTGGCCCGCGCCGCAAGGCTATTTTTCTGACCTTCTCCCGGTGCCTGACCGACACGCCGACCGTCCGATGCTATGGACCTGCGCGCCGTGTGCTCTCTACTATCGACGCTTGTTTCCCCGCTAGGTGCTGTCTATGAAGCGTTTGGCTCTTTCCCTGCTTGCCCTGTCGGTATCGACGGCCTTGCTCGCCGCCACTCCGACTACCCCGACCATCGATCCTCACCGCCTCTCGGACGACGTGAAGACCCTTTCGTCCGACGCCTTCGAAGGTCGCGGCCCTGCCACGGAAGGCGAAACCAAGACCGTCGCTTACGTGATCGCCCAATTCAAGGCGGCCGGCGTGCAGCCAGGCGGTGACCTGAAAAACGGCAAGCGCGAGTGGACCCAAGCCGTGCCGCTGTTGCAGTCGGATATCGCCGGCACGCCGCAGCTGTCCTTCACGGTCAACGGCAAAACCGAGAACCTCACCCAAGGCAAGGAAATTGCCGTGCGCTCGGCGCTCGACGGTTCCAAGGCGGTGGCGCTCAAGGACGCGCCGCTGGTGTTCGTGGGCTATGGCGTGAAAGCACCGGAGCGCAACTGGGACGACTTCAAGGGCGTGGACCTGAAGGGCAAGATCGCCGTGGTGCTCATCAACGATCCGGACTTCGAAACCGGCGTGGGCGACTTTGGCGGCAAGGCCATGACCTACTACGGTCGCTGGACCTACAAGTACGAAGAAGCCGCGCGCCAGGGCGCTGCCGGCATGCTGATCATCCACGAAACAGCGCCGGCCTCTTACGGCTGGGCCACGGTGGCCAACTCCAACACCAATACCCAGTTCGACGTGGTGCGCGACCACCCCTCCAGCGTGCATACGCCGCTGGAGGCATGGATTCAGCGCGATGTCGCCGTGGACCTGTTCAAGGCCGCGGGCCTGGATTTCGAGGCGTTGAAGAAGCAAGCGCAAACGCGCGAGTTCAAGCCGGTGGTGCTGAAGGGCGAAACCTTCTCGGCCAACTACAAGATCGACTCCAAGGTCATCGTTTCCCACAACATCGTGGGTCGCATCGAGGGCACCAAGCGCCCCAATGAAACGGTGATCTACAGCGCGCATTGGGACCACCTGGGCATCGGCGCGCCCGACGCCAAGGGCGATAAGATCTACAACGGCGCGGTGGACAACGGCACCGGCACGGCGGCGCTGATCGAGCTGGCGCGCGCCTTCGCCAAGAGCCCCAAGCCGGAGCGTTCGGTGGTGTTCCTCAACGTCACCGCCGAGGAGAAGGGCTTGCTGGGTTCGGAGTACTACGCCTCCAAGCCGCTCTACCCGCTCGCCACCACCGTGGCGGACATCAACATGGATGCGCTGGACCCGCACGGCCCGGCGCGTAACTTCACCATCTCAGGCAGCGCCAAGCTCGACCTGCTCGATGAGCTGACCGCCACCGCCAAGAAGTGGGACCTGGTCTATTCGCCCGATCCCAAGCCGGAAGCGGGCCACTTCTTCCGCTCCGATCACTTTCCGTTCGCCAAGCGCGGCGTGCCGGCCATTTCGTTCGGCTCGGGTAACGACTGGGTGGACGGCGGCCTGGCCGCGGGCAAGGCTGCCGAAGACGAATACGTCGCCAAGCACTACCACCAGCCTTCCGACGAATGGCAGGCCGATTGGCAGTTCACCGGCATGGCCCGCGACCTGCAGATCCTCTACACGCTGGGTAGCGACCTGGCCAACTCCGACACCTGGCCCAACTGGAGCAAGGATTCGGAATTCCGTGGCGCCCGCGACGCGACCGCCGCGCAGCGCAAGTAAGCCATTCCATAGCAACACCCCAGCGGCCCGCAGCGATGCGGGCCGTTTCTTTGGGGTGCTTAACGCCCCGCTCACTCAGGTGACACGCGCAAAAAACCCGCAGCCTGCCGGTCACCGAGGCGCCTGCGAGCCGCCATGGAATCGTCGCAACGCCATCATCAAGGAGTCACGCGGAGACGGCAGGCTAGCGCCATCCCCGATCGATCCCCGTCGCACCCATGTTGGCGCAATACGTCTACCCGTCGAAAACCGGCCTGTTTCGCATCATTCGCCATGGCCGCCAATGGCGTGTGCTGAGTGACGACCGCGAGATCGGTCGCCACGAAACCGCCGAAGCGGCGCTGATCGCCGCCCGCATCGCCTGTCCGCAGGCGCGGTTGCCCGGTGAACTGGCGCAGTGGCGCTACCTGCCGGAGCTGGCGCTGGCGCACTCGCGCGTTACACGCGAACCCGCGTTGCGCTGGCGCCTTACCGGCTGAACGGATAAACCCCGCTCAGGCCGCAATAGTCGGCGCGGGCAGACCATCCAGCATGGTGCGCGCCAGCTCGCGCTCGCTCAGCACCACCAAGTTGGCCCCTTGCTTGAGCAAATGCTCGCGCGCCTCGTCCGAGTCGGCGCGCGCAATGATGGTCAACGCCGGGCTCAGTGCCCGCGCCGCGCGCACCACCTCGCCACTTTCGAATGCCTGGGGTACGGTGATCAGCAAGGCGCTGGCCTGCGGCAAATTCGCCGCTTCCAGCACGGGATCGCTGGAGGCATTGCCCACGATGGTTTCGATGCCTCGCTCGCGCAGGGCTGCCACGTGATCCTGCTCCTCCTCCAAAACCAGCAGCGGCCGTTGGTGTCCGAGCACGGATTCGCCCAGTAGCTGCCCCAACTTTCCATAGCCGGCAACGACCACGTGATCGCGCAGATGGGTGAGCGTCAACGGCTCTACGGCCGGCGTGACGACCGTGGCCGCCACGCGGGCGGCATCGCGTGCATCCAGGCGCTGCCTGAAACGATCCAGCCACTTGAACAGCAGCGGGTTGAGCAGGATCGAGATGATCGCCGCCGCCAGCAACACATCCTGGGCCTCTTTCGAGACCATGTGCTGGGTCACGCCCACGCCGATCAGGATGAAGGAGAACTCGCCAATCTGCGAAAGGCTCACCGCGATCGTCATGGCGGTGCGCAGGGAGCGGCCGAACGCCAACACGATGCCCAGCGCCGCCAGCGATTTGCCCAGCACAATGATCAACAGCGCGGCCAACACCACCCACGGATCGGTCAACACCACGTGGTAGTTGAACAGCATGCCGATCGATACGAAGAACAGCACGGCGAACGCATCGCGCAGCGGCAAGGTTTCCTCGGCGGCATCGTGGGCGAGCTTGGACTCGCCCATCATCATGCCGGCAAAGAAGGCCCCCAACTCGAAGGAAACGCCGAACAATCCGGCGGCGCCAAAGGCGACGCCCAGTGCGATGGCCAGCACGGCGAGGCGGAACAATTCGCGCGACCCGGTCTGCGCCACCACCTGCAACAGCCAGGGGATCACGCGCTTACCCACGATCAACATGACCGCGACGAACACCACGACCTTGCCCACCGTCAGCCCCACGGTGGTCGCCAGCTCGCCCAGCGACGGCGAATGGGTGCCATCCCCCGACAGCGTCGCACCCAGCGCGGGCAATAGCACCAAGGCCAGCACCATGGCGAGGTCTTCCACGATCAGCCAGCCGATCGCGATACGGCCGCGCTCGGTTTCCATCAGTCGCCGCTCTTCCATCGCGCGCAGCAACACCACGGTGCTGGCAACCGACAGCGCCAAACCGAACACGAGCCCTTGCGCCAGCGGCCAGCCCAAGATCCAGCCCAGGCCCATGCCCATCAGCGTGGCGGCGGTCATCTGCGCCAGCGCGCCGGGAATCGCGATGGCCTTGACCGAAAGCAGGTCCTTCAGCGAGAAATGCAGGCCCACGCCGAACATCAGCAGGACCACGCCCAGATCGGCCAGCTGGTGCGCCAGATTGCCGTCCGCCACATAGCCGGGGGTGAACGGACCGCACACCACACCCGCCAATAGATAGCCGGCCAGCGCCGGCAGTTTCAGGCGATGCGCGATGGCCGCAAAGAAAAAGGCGAGCACGATACCGCCGACGATAGTGGCAATGAGCGGAGCGTCATGCATGGCGCGGGCCTTCCGTTGAGCGTGATGAATACCGCACGACCAAGCCACGCGGCACAAAGCATATGCATGGATCGCCGCCATCCGGCGCTGACCGTTTCATGCACAAGCCTTTGTTGTATGGGCTACGAGCGGACGATGCAAGCCGTTCGAGCGCGTATTCAGGCTTCTTGTGCGTTGATGACGGCCAGGAAGTCGCTCCCATAGCGCTTGAGCTTGGCCTCGCCCACGCCACTGATCGCCGCCAGCTCTTCCTCGTTGGCGGGCAGCGCGCGCAGCATCGCCAGCAAGGTTGCGTCGTGGAAGATCACATAGGGCGGCACCCCATGCTGGCGCGCAAGCTGCGTGCGCAGCTTGCGCAACTCATCCCACAACGGTTGCTCGAACGCCTCCACGCCGAGGCTGGTGCCGGTGACCAGCTGGCTATCGCGGCGCTTGCGCGCGGCGCGGGGTGGTCGCGCATCTTCGCGCAGACGTACCGGCTGGTTGCCGACCAGTACGTCGCGGCTGGCTTTGGTCAGGCGCAGCGTGCCATAGCCTTCCGCATCCGCCTCCAGCAAACCCATGGCGAGGAGCTGACGGAACACCGAGCGCCACTGCTTTTCGTCCATATCGGCGCCCACGCCGAAGGTGGTCAGGCGATCATGCCCCAGCTCGCTCATGCGCTCGTTGTGTTCGCCGCGCAGGATGTCGATCACGTGCCCGGAGCCAAAGCGCTGCCCGCTGCGATACACCGCCGACAGCGCCTTCTGCGCAGGCACTGTCGCATCCCAGGTCTTGGGCGGCTCGATGCAGTTGTCGCAACGTCCGCAGGGGCCATGAAAGGTTTCACCGAACGCCGCCAACAATTGCTCGCGGCGGCAATGCGTGGCCTCCGCATAGGCGAGCAGCGATTCGAGCTTCTGCCGCTCCACCCGCTTGCGCTCGTCGGCGGACTCGGACTGGGCGATCATCTGGCTCATGGTGACCACGTCCGACAGGCCAAAGAGCATCCAGGCCTCGGCGGGCAGGCCATCGCGGCCGGCGCGACCGGTTTCCTGGTAGTAGCCCTCCATGCTTCGCGGCAGATCCAGATGCGCCACGAAACGCACGTCGGGCTTATCGATGCCCATGCCGAAGGCGACGGTGGCGACCATCACCAGGCCGTCTTCCCGCAGAAAGCGGCGTTGATGCGCATGCCGCGTGGCGGCATCCAGCCCGGCGTGATAAGGCAGTGCCTCGATGCCAGCCTCCGACAACCATGCAGCGGTTTCGTCTACTTTGCGCCGGCTCAGCGCATAGACGATGCCGGTATCGCCGCGATGACGTTCAAGGAACTCCATCAACTGGCGTCGCGCGTTATGCCGCTGGCCGACCTGGTAGCGGATGTTGGGACGATCGAAACTGGAAACGAATTGACGTGCCTCTTGCAGGGCAAGACGCTCGACGATTTCCTCGCGTGTGCGCTCGTCGGCAGTGGCGGTAAGCGCGATGCGCGGCACCTGGGGAAACCGCTGGTGCAACACCGCCAGCTCGCGGTATTCCGGCCGAAAGTCATGCCCCCATTGCGACACGCAGTGCGCCTCGTCGATGGCGAACAAGGCCACCTCGGTGCGTTCGAGCAGGCTCAGGAAGCGGCCCGTGAGCAATCGCTCGGGGGCCACATAGAGCAGATTCAGTTCGCCGGCGAGCAGCCGCCGTTCCACTTCGCGCTGGTCTTCCGCGCTGAGGCTTGAGTTGAGATAGGCCGCCGCCACGCCCGCTTCGCGCAGCGCATCCACCTGATCCTGCATCAGGGCGATCAACGGCGACACCACGATGCCTATGCCCTGCCGCACCAGGGCGGGCACTTGGTAGCACAGCGATTTGCCGCCGCCCGTAGGCATCAGCACCAAGGCATCGCCACCGTCGATCAGGTGCTCGACGATGGCCTGCTGGTGACCGCGGAACTGGGTATAGCCAAAAACGCTATGGAGAATATCGAGGGGCGAGGAAAGCATCGAGGGATGCTAACAAAACCCCTTAGTCGAGCCGAGTGCCTACCCAAGCCCACACTGGAGTGCGACATGGCTCACATTTCCACGAAAGGGAAGCCCACGTATTGCCGGCACGGTCAATAGATGGCAGCTGAACGCGCGGAATTCATTATGTGAATTGCCGCACGTGACGGGCGGAGGCTCTTCCCCCCGTTGGCCTTCCGCCCGTCGCGTCGCGACTGCCCCTCGGGGGGCTTTTCACTCATCACGCGTCGGGAACAACCATGAATTTGCTCAAGGACGGCGGACTCACCGCAGCTATTCGCATTGCCATAGCGACAGGCGCCCTTTTCACCGCGGAGTCGTTGCTAGCCCAGGACACGGGCGCCCCCGTGGACACTGCCTCCGCCAAGAACCTGGAGGCCGTCACGGTCACCGGTTCGCGCATACCCCGGGTCGATATCGAGACCGCGCAGCCCGTGCTCACCATCAGTCGCACGCAAATCGAAAACCAGGGCTTCACTTCCGTCGCTGACATCATGCAAAACCTGACGGAAGTGGGCTCCCCACCCGTCAGCCGCGCGCAGGCACTATTGTCGGGCGAGGACGTAGGCGGCTATTACGTGGATTTGCGCAATATCGGCGCCAATCGCACCTTGGTTCTCGTCAATGGCAAGCGCCTGGGTGCCAATACCACCGGACTCCAAGACCTCGACCAGATTCCCGTCTCCGCCATCGAACGCATCGAGGTACTGAAAGACGGCGGCTCATCCATCTACGGGTCGGACGCCATCGCTGGCGTGGTCAACATCATCACCCGAAACCGTTTTACCGGCGCGGAAGCGAGCGCTTACGTCGGGGAGTACGACCAGGGCGACGGCACCGCGCAGAAGTACGACTTCACCCTGGGCACCGCCAATGAGCGCGGCTCGCTGATGCTCAGTGCCCAATATGCCAAGGACGGCCCCGTCCTGGCCAGGGATCGCAACTTCAGTGCTTACCCGGCGGGCCCCAATCATCCCGCCGATGGCTGGAGCGCCATTAGCCAGAACGGCTCATTTACGGGCCCCTGCGGCGCCGGCGGCGCCACGGCGAGTTGCACCCTTGGCAAGGGACTCGATCCGCGAAACATCACCAACTATCACCCGATCACGCCGGCCGAGTACGCCAACACCAATCAGCAGATGACGTTGCAAACCGGCTCGCAGCGCACGTCGCTGTTTGTAGCGGGCGAATACAAGGTACTGGAGGACGTGACGTTCAAGTCGGACTTCCTCTACAACAAGCGCAGCACCACGCAGCAGAGTGCCGGCTACCCCTACCAATCCGCCGCATTCAACACGCCGCTGAGTGCCCTGAGCTACTTCAACCCGCTGGGCAAGAACATTTCCTTTGCGCGTCGCGGCTGGGAAGTGCCGCGCACCACCGATAGCGAACTTGAGACGTACCGTTGGACCGCCGGGTTTAACGGTGCCTTCGAATGGGGCCAGCACCCGTGGACCTGGGACGTTGGCGCGATGACGAATCGCAACAACATGCTCAAGATTGGCCACGGCGACTTCAATCTCGTCAATACCGCAGCGGCGCTTGGCCCCTCGTTCCTGGGCAGTGACGGCCAGGTACATTGCGGTACGGCAAAAACGCCCATCAACGGATGCGTGCCCTGGAACCCGCTACTGCCGTACGGTCAGGCAGGGGCGGGCTCGCTGGCCGATGCTGATTTGCAGGCCTACCTTTTCCCCGACTATCACGACACCGGCAGAACCACGACCACCGACTATACGGCGAACATCGCGGGTACGTTTCCCGGCCTACCGGCAGGCGACGTGGGTGTGGCGGCGGGTGTGGAACATCGTCAAGACAGCGGCAGCTTTGTGCCGGATGCCTTTCGGCAGTCCGGCCTGAGTTCGGGCCTGGCCTCCACCGTCACCAAGGGCAGGTATACGGTCGACGAGGCCTATCTCGAGTTCGATGTACCGCTGCTCAAAGACATGACGATGGCGCGCGAGTTGTCGATCGACGTTGCCAGTCGTTACTCCCACTACGACAACTTTGGCGGTACCACCAACAGCAAGGCCAGCATCAAATGGAAGCCCATCGACGACCTGCTCGTTCGCGCTAGCTGGGCGCAAGGTTTCCGCGCTCCCACCATTGCGGATCTGTACGGCGGCACGTCCAGCAGCTTTGAGAGCTATACCGACCCGTGCGATACGCATAGCGGCGCCGCCAAGGGCAACCCGGAGGTGGCTGCCCGCTGTGCGGCCGGCTTTGGCGGCCAGGCGAGCACGCCCGTCAATTACGTGCAGCTAGGCCAGGGGCTGAAACCCTGCGCCACCTATCCGTGTGCGACCAACTATCCATTCATTAGCGGCTCCAACCCGAACCTGACGCCGGAAACGGCGACTACGCGGACCCTGGGCCTTATCTACAGCCCCCATCAAATCGAAGGCTTCGATGTATCGCTGGATTGGTACAAGATCGATATCAAGAACGTGATTGCACAGGATGAAGTGCAGGACATCCTGGATGATTGCTATGTGGCGGGTATCACCTCCCGCTGCACGAATTTCGTCCGTGATCCCAGTAGCGGCGTTATCACCAACATGCTCTATGGCATAACCAACAAGGGTTGGCAGAAGACCGCCGGTTATGACTTTGGCGCAAATTACCGCTTCGGCGTCGGCTCCATGGACAAGTTCGTGTTGCGCTGGAACACGACCTATGTGGACTACAACGACATCAAGGCGGATGACAATCCGGCTACCATCGTTCAGCCGCTGACGGGATATCGCGGCAATTTCCGCACCCGATCGAACCTGACGGTGGACTGGAGTCGCGGCATTTTCGGCATGACGTGGACGACCCGCTACTACTCGGGCATGACGGAGCGATGCTCTTACCTCGCCGAGTGCAATGACCCCGCTCACATCGATCCGTTCAATGGCGCGCAGGCCCAACGCCACACGGGGTCCACCACGTTCAATGACGTCCAGTTCCGCTGGAATATGCCGTGGAAGGGAGTCGTTTCGGTCGGCGCCAACAACGTCTTCAACAAGCAAGGGCCCACCATGTATTCCAAGCCAAACAGTAGCTTTGTGTACTACGGTGGCTTCGATATAGGTCGCTTCTTCTACGTGAAGTACACGCAACGCTTCTAATACCGCAGCGGATGACCCTCGAGGGCGGCTCGCGCAGAGCCGCTCTTGATGTCACGCACCAAGCCTCATGGCGTTAGGTGGGCGGCATGCCCCAAAGCGCGCGATCCAGATCGGCATCCAGCCCGAAGGTGGCCAGCGGCACGCGGCCGTTGCGCACCTCCACGCCTTCGGCCTTCAGGCGCTTGCTCTGCTCTTGGAAGCCACGGCTACCTGGAGGAAAGGCGATCTGTCCGCTGGACCGCAACACGCGATACCAGGGCAGCTCCATGCCTTCGGGCACCTCTCCCAAAGCCCGACCGACCAGCCGAGCACGCCCGGGCAGGCCGGCACGCGCGGCAATGGCGCCGTAGCTTGCGACACGACCGCGCGGAATCGCCGCGATGGCGGCAAAGATGCGCGCGTGGGCGTCATTCAAGGGCTTGTCCATGATCTTGAACGGGCTCTTTACACTGGGACGTGGCACAGTAGCGAGGCCACCGCCGTCTGCCAAGGAGACCGCACCGATGCGCCATTTTGAAGCCGTGCGCTCTCATATCGGCAGCCTGCACGAGCTGCGCCACAACGATCCCTACCTCATCAGTTTCGACCTGACACTGCCGCAGAACCGGCACCAGGGCATCTACCTGACCGAGCTGGAAGACGAAGCGGGGCGCCGCTACCTGCGTATTTCCACGCCGGTAGGGCCGCTGGCCGGGGCTGACCCGCGACGCTGCCTGCGTTTCAACTGGGAGCAACGCAAGGGCTTTCTGGCCGTGGCCGATCTGGATGGCTCGCCCTTCCTGCACCTGTGCGAAAACCGCCCCTACGAGTTGCTGGATGCGGCGGAGCTCAAGCGCCTGATCGAAGAACTGGGCCTGCTGGGCGACCAGTTGGAGCGCATCGTCGCCACGGGCGGCGACGATCTCTAAACCCTGTGCAACTACCCAGGCAAGTGGCGCTCTCCCGATAGCGGGAGAGCGCTTCGGGCCTTAGAACAACGCCGACAGGCGCACCAGGCCATAGGCCAGCAGCGCGGTGATCGGCAGCGTGAGAATCCACGCCCACACCATGCGCTCCACCACCGACCAGCGGATGGCGTTCCAGCGCTTGGCCGCGCCCACGCCCATGATCGAGGCGGACACGTTGTGCGTGGTCGACACCGGGATGCCAAAGGCCGACGCGGTAAGAATGACGGCCGCCGAACTGCCTTCGGCCGCAAAGCCGTTGATGGGGTGCAGCTTCACCATCTTGTGCCCCAGGGTCTTGATGATGCGCCAGCCACCACCGGCCGTACCGGCCGCCATGGTCAGCGCGCACACCACCGCCACCCAGGACGGTACGTTGAAGCCCCCTTCGGCGGAGCCCGCGATGCGCAGGAAGCCAAGCCAGTGCGGCAACCCATCGAACTGACCGGCCGCCGTGGCGCCAGCCAGGGCCAGCGCGATGATGCCCATGCTCTTCTGCGCATCGTTCATGCCGTGGGCCAGGCCCATGGCGCTGGCCGAAGCGATCTGCGCCTTGCCGAAAAAGCTGTTCACGAACGGCGTGCGGCCAAAGCGGCGCAGGAAGCCGCTGCGACTGGAGAACCAGCTGAGCAGCGCATAGAGCGAGCCCATCAGCAGAAAGCCGATGATGAAGCCGAGCAACGGTGAGACCACCATCGGCGCCACCACCTTGGGCAACACACCCTTGCCTTCCCACCAATGCGCCCCGCCCTGCGACCAGATCACCGAGGCGAAATTGTTGCCGGACGCGGCCACGGCCGAACCCACCAGGGCACCCACCAGCGCGTGGCTGGAGCTGGACGGCAGTCCCCACCACCACGTGATGAGGTTCCAAATGGTCGCCGCCAGCAAGGCGCAGATCAGCAGCTGCGGCCCCGCGGCGATCACATTGGTGTCGATCAAGCCGGCCGCGATGGTCTTGGCCACCGCGGTGCCCCACAGGGCGCCAATCAGGTTGGTGATGGCCGCCAGCATCACCGCCTGACCGGGGGTGAGCACCTTGGTCGCCACCACGGTGGCGATAGAGTTGGCGGTGTCGTGAAAACCGTTGATGTAGGTGAACGCCAGCGCGATCACCACCACCGCAATGGCGAGGCCGATGCTCATGCGCGCACCTCGCGCACGGCGGCCTGTGCCCGGTTGGCGACCGGGCGGCGCAAAGGGAGACAGGTCATCAGGCCGGCCTCAGGAGTTCTTCAGCACGATCGAATAGACGATATTGCCGACATCGCGGCACTTGTCGATCGCCTTTTCGATCAGCTCGAACAAGTCTTTGGCCAGCATCGCGCGCATGGCGTCGTTGCCTTCCACGTAAAGCGTGCGGTACGGCAGGAGCAGCATGCGGTCGCCTTCCGATTCCAGCGTCTGCAGGCGGTCCTGCAGCTTCTTCACCGGGTCGATGCGCAGGCCACGGCGCAGCTCGCCGATCATTTCCGACACCACGCTGGTGGCACGCTCAAGCACCACGGCTCGGGAGCCGAAATCCACCTCGGTCACACGATCGGACACGATTTCGTAGCGCTCGGCGAACTTCTCGATGGTCTTGGGAATTTTGTACAGCGCGGAATTGAGCGCTTCGATGTCTTCGCGGTCGAGCGCGGTGACAAAGGTGTTCACCAGCTCCTCGCTGATCTGCCCGGCAAGTGCCTTCTCGCGCTGGCGCGCGGCGGCAAAGGCGGCCATCACGGGGGCGTGATCCTTGCGCGTGACCAGCTCATGCAGGGCCTTGGCGCTCTCGTGCGCCGCCTCGGCGCTTTGCTCGAGCAGGCCGTAGAACTTGTCGCCTTTGCCGAAAATCGTTTGCAATGAAAACATGCGGTTATTGCCTGGGGTGCGAGGGCTAAATGACGGGTATGTTACAGGACGGCCCTGTCGCACCGCATCATAGGGGCCGGACGGGGCGTCGCAGGCCTCGCCCGGGGCCGCCCGAGCGCGTGTCTTGGCGCCCTCCCCGGAGCGCACCGGGCCCGGCTTGCGCTGGCCGCCCCAACACAGAACGCACGTAGACAGGCGTCCAGCCCTTACACTTCGTCTCATGTCCCCACGCGACCTCCTCCGCCAGCGGCCATGTTGACCGACTTTGCGATCGTCCTTGTCCTTTCGCTTTTCAACGGCTTCTTCGCCCTGTCGGAGATGGCCCTGGTTGCCTCGCGCAAAACGCGGCTCAAGCAGATGGCCCGCACCAGCCGCCGCGCCCGCACTGCACTGCGCAACGCCGAGGCGCCCGAGCGATTTCTCTCCACCGTGCAGGTCGGCATGACCCTGGTGATCCTGATCACCGGCGCCCTGGCAGGCGATGCGGTGGGCGATCACATCGCCAACACCATTCATGGTGGTCACGAGGCCTGGTTGGAGCCTTACGCCCGGGTGATCGGCATGGTGCTTGGCTTCGTGCTGATCTCCTTTATCCAGATCGTGATTGGCGAGCTGGTGCCCAAGCGCCTGGCGCTGTCGGCGCCGGAGGTCATCTCCGGCTACGTGGCAATGCCGATGATGGTGCTTTCCCGCATCACCGCTCCCTTCGCGTGGTTGCTCAATTTCGTCACGGGCGCCCTGCTGCGGATGTTGAAGGTGAGTGGCCGCGGCAGCGACGTGGCCACGGAAGAGGAAATCCGCCTGCTGGTGGCCGAAAGCGCCGAACACGGCGTGCTGGATCGCGACGAGCACAATATGGTGAACCGCGTGCTGCGCCTGGGCGACCGCACGGTGGACAGCGTGATGACGCCGCGCACCCGCATCGTGTGGCTGGATGCATCGGCCAGCTACGAAGAGAACGCCGAGATCCTGCGCAGCACGCCCTACTCCCGCTATCCGGTGTATCGCGGCGATGAGAGTGACGTGCCGGGCGTGGTCGAGGTCAAGCGGCTGCTGCGCAGCTACGCCGAGGGCAAGCCGGATGTATTCGGCCAACTGGTGAAGCCGCTCTACGTGCCAGCCACCGCCCGCGCGCTGGATTTGCTGGAGGAGTTCCGCGACGCGGAGACCCAACTGGCCCTGGTGGTGGACGAGTACGGCGACATCGTGGGGCTGGTCACGCTCAACGACCTGCTGGCCGCCATCGTGGGCGCCACCCAGCTGGGCAGCAGCGGCTCGGAAGAACGCCCGCTGATCGTGCCGCGCGAGGACGGCAGCTGGCTGGTCGACGGCTCGCTATCCACCGACGATCTCCGCGAACTGCTGCAGGTCGACGCCCTGCCCGCCGAGGACGAGCACGAATACCGCACTGCCGCCGGCATGGTGATGGCGGCGCTGGGGCATATCCCCCAGACCGGCGAGGCGCTGGAGTGGCGCGGCTTCCGCGTGGAGGTGGTCGACCTGGATGGCGCGCGCATCGACAAGCTGCTGATCAGCCGCAAGCCGCACATCGACGTGGACGAGGACGGTTTCTAACCGTCCCGCCACTCAGCCCTTGTCACCCTTGAGCTTTTCGTTGGCGATGGACGCCATGCGCTGGGCGTCGGCGAAGATGCCATGCATCACGCGCAGCTCGCGCTCGTCCGGCTGGGCGCGCTGAAACAGTTTGCGCAGACGCAACATGATGGTGGTGGGCGCGCGCCCCTTGTGGAAATCGATGTCGTCCAGCATCTGCGAGAGATGCTCGAAGAAGCGCTCCATCTGCGCCGCATCGGCCGGCGGCTCGGCGTCGGCGCGTGCCGGCACGCTGATCTCCCCCAGCGAGGCCACGCGCAGCTCATAGGCCATCACCTGCACGGCCTGCGAAAGATTGAGCGAACTGAAGTCGTCCACGCTGGGGATGCGCACCATCGCGTGGCAGCGGGCCAGTTCCTCGTTCTCCAGGCCGGTGCGTTCGTTGCCGAACACCAGCGCCACCTGCTCGCCACGGGCGGCGGCGGCCAGGGCACGTTGGGCGGCTTCGCGCGGGGTGATTTCTTCCAGATCCACCCCGCGTCGGCGCGCCGACAGGCCCAGGGCCAGACTGGTACCGGCCAGGGCGTCCACCAGGCCTTCGCTCACGGCGGCCTGGGCGAGCACATCGTCGGCGCCCGCCGCGAGGGCGGAAGCCTCCTGGTCGGGAAAGCGGTGAGGGGCCACCAGGGCCAGGCGATCGAAGCCCATGGTACGGATGGCGCGGGCGGCGCTGCCGATATTGCCGGGGTGCGAGGTGCGCACCAGCACGTAGCGAATGCGGGCGGCGAGGTCGGATTCAGCGGTCATTAGGGGACGAAAACTCGGGTAAACGGGGGCAAAGCTTGGAAATTGCCGGCCTTCCTGTCAAACCCGCCGGCCTCGGGGATCGCAAGCCGGCCTGAACAATGGCCCGGTGTCTGTTAAACTTTCCGGCCGAAACCCCGTTCTTTCGAAAGCCGAAGCCATGCCAAGACCCGCCGTCAATGTCGCGGTGCGCGCCGCGCGCTCCGCAGGAAACATCATCCTGCGCTACATGAACCGTATCGACGGACTCAATGTCGTCGAGAAGCAACGCATGGACTTCGCTTCCGAGGTCGATCGCCTGGCCGAGGCCGAGATCGTCAAGGAACTCAAGCGCGCCTACCCCACGCACGCCTTCCTCGCCGAGGAAGCCGGCGCCATCGGCAAGGGTCCGCTGGTGTGGGTGATCGATCCCCTCGATGGCACGCACAACTACCTGCGCGGCATCCCGCACTTCTGCGTGTCCATTGCTCTGCTCGACAAGGGTGAGCCGGTGTACGCGGTGGTGTTCGACCCGCTGCGCGATGAACTGTTCACCGCCAGCAAGGGCGACGGCGCCTACCTCAACGACCGCCGCATCCGCGTGGGCCGTCGCGAGAACCTGGGCGGCGCGATGATCGCTACCGGCTTCCCGTATCGCCAGCGCTCGCACCTGGAAGCGCAGCTCAACATGACCCGCGCCCTGCTCGGCCAGGCCGAGGACATCCGTCGCTCGGGCTCCGCCGCGCTGGATCTGGCCTATGTGGCCGCCGGCCGCTACGACGGTTACTTCGAGATCGGCCTCAAGCCGTGGGACATGGCCGGTGGCGCCCTGCTGGTGCGCGAAGCCGGTGGCCGCTATTGCGACTTCGCCGGTCGCGACGGCATCCCCGAGAGCGGCAACATCATCGCTGGCAACCTCAACGTGGCCCAGGCCCTGGTGGATGCCGTCAGCGCCAACGCCACGCCGCGTCTGTTGATGGCGTAAGCGGCAGTCATCCACGCGATGCCAAAAAAAAGCGCCCCACGGGGCGCTTTTTTTGTGGGCGTCAGGCGCCGGGCTCGGTCTCGCGCAAAAAGTCGCGCAGGAACGGCACCGTAATACGCCGTCGGGCGGCCAAAGAGGCCTGATCGATGCGGTCGAGCAGGTCGAGCAAGGCCCCCAGGTCGCGGGCATAGCGATTGAACAGCCAATCCAGCACGGTGTCGTCCAGCTCGATACCGCGATTGGTGGCCTGCTGGCGCAACACGGCGCGTCGCTCGGCGTCGTCCAGCGGCTTGAGCAGCGCCTGCTGGCAGGCGCCCAGGCGCGAGCGCAGGTCCGGCAGACCCAGTCCAAGCTGCACAGGCAAGGTTTCGGCGGCGAACAGCATGGCGGCGCCCTCGGCCTTGGCCATGTTGTACAGGTCAAACAGGGCGTGTTCCGCTTCGCGGTCGCCGGCGATGACGCCCAGGTCATCCAGCGCCAGGAATTCGCTGCCGGCCACGCCGCGGATCGCCGCCGCGCGATCGTTCAAACGGGCCAGCGGCAGGTATTGCACGGTACGGCCACCCAGGATGGCCTCCTGGCACGAGGCCATCAGCAGGTGACTCTTGCCGCTACCGCTGGGCCCGGCCAGATACAGCCAGGGCGTACCCGGCGCACGCGCCAGCTGCTCGCACGCGGCGAGCGTGGCGGCATTGGAGCCGGGGTAGAAATGTTCAAAGCGCTGGCGACGCGGCCAGCGCAGGGCAAGCGGCAACTGCGGAATCATGGAGGGGGTACTGCATCCTTCTTGGCGTCGTGGCCACCGACAATGGTTCTGGTTTCCACCGAGCCTTCGGGCGTATCGACGATAACGTCCACTTCGGCCAGCACCGGATCTCCGGCGCCCTCCTCGGTATACAGCTCACTCTGGCGGTAGCGCTCCGTAAGGTACCTCAACAGCACCAAAATCACCGAGGCCGCCGGCAACGCGAGCAGGATGCCGAGGAAGCCAAACAGGTAACCGCCTGCCAGCACGGCAAAAATTACCGCCACCGGATGCAGGCCGATCTTCTCACCGACCAGCCGCGGCACCAGCACATAGCCTTCCAGCAGCTGGCCCACGGTGAAAATACCCACCACGATAAGGATGTGGGTCCAATCGCCGTACTGCACCAGGGCCGCGATCAGCGCGGAGCCAAAGCCCACGATAAAGCCCAGATAGGGCACAAAGCTGAGCAGACCGGCGACCATGCCGATCAGCGGCCCCACCGACAGCCCCATGATGGTCAACGCGGCGCCGTAGAAGATGCCCAGCGCCAGCATCACCGCGAGCTGCCCACGCACAAAGGCGCCAAGCACGCTGTCGGCCTCGCGCGCCAGATGGGCCACGGTGGGCTCCACCGAACGCGGCAGGATACCGTCGATCCAGGCCACCAGCCGATCCCAGTCGCGCAGCAGGTAAAAGGCCACCACCGGGATCAGCACCAAGTTGGTGAGCCAGGCGATCACGCCAAGGCTGGAGCGGGAAATCTTGCCCAGCAACGCAGAGGCCGCGTCACCGACCGAGCCCAGGTGCGCCTTGAGCTGCTCCACCAAGCGATCGGTATCGAAGGCCCCCGGATCCAGGTGCAACTTGGTCTGCAGCCAGGGGAGCGCGGTGTTGCGAGCCCAATCCACGTAGCGCGGCAGGTTCTGCACCAGGTTATCCACTTGGCGCGAAATCAACGGAATCAGCAGCAGCAATGCGCCGACGCTGACCAGCAACAGCACGATGAACACGATGCTCACGGCCAGCGTGCGCCCCATCCCCAGCCGCTGCAGCCGGTCGGCCAGCGGATCGCCCAGATAGGCCAGCATGGCGGCGAACACGAAGGGCATCAGCACCGGGGCCAGCAGCCAGAACACATAGAAAATGGCTGCAGTGATCGCGATCATCTGCCAGCGGCGAGAGCTGTCATGTGTCATCGGCATGGCTCATCGGGTGGGTGGGCCAGTGTGACCGATGCGCTGGGGCATCGCCAGCACAGCACGCTGGCGATACGCCGCGCGCCACGAATCGTCAGTGCACCCAGCGCAGGCTGGCGTCCGCACCGGTGTGCGCATCGCCACGCAACAGGCGGCCACCCGCGGCGAGATTGGCCGAAAGCGCGTCCATCGGCAGGCTGGCCTTGATGGCAAGCAGCATGCCGTCACCCTGCGCACTGAGCGTGCTCACCTGTCGCACGGACGGATCAGCCCGCAGCGCCGCGAGCAGGTTGGCGTAATCCTGCGCGGAATTGACCTGGGATACCCACATCTTGCCGTCGACCGTAGCCGAGCCAATCACGTTGAGCTGCTTGCCCAGGCGATCGCCCAGGCTATTGCCGGCCTCGACCAGGGCGGCGCCCACATTGCCGCCATTGGTTGTCCAGCGCTGCTGCGGACCACCGGAAAACAAGGCCCAGTCCGCGCTGGTTCCATGCACCTGGCCCAGCAGGATCAGGCCGGTCTTGTACTGACGGGCCAGCGCGGCGAGCTGATCGGGCTCGGCACTGGTGAGGCTGGGCGTATCGCCGACCTTGGCCGGGTCCGCCAGCACGGCGCTGTAGCCGCGTGCGGTGATGGCCTGGGTCATGGTGGCCAGGGTGTCGCGCGTCAGCACGCTGCCGTCCTCGTCGCGCACGATCAGCAGCACCGGGGGGCGCGGACCGGCGGCGGCCACGCCCAACTGGGTCACCAGGCGCTGCACCGCCGCCTGGTCAAAGGTGACCTGCAAGCTGAGACCGGTGGCGGCGCGCTGGTACTGGAACTGCTGCACGATGCCCGAGGCGCCCTTGAGGGCGTCGCCATAACCAGGCTTGCTGCTTAGATCCTGACCGCCTGCGGTGCGAGCCAGCACCTGGGCCAGGGCGTCGCCAAAGGCGTTGTTGCGGGCACTGTCGCTGGTGTCGGCCACCGACACCACCACCATGTAGGGCGACACCTGCCCCTGGGCATGCACGGACAGCAGCGGGGCAAAGCCCAGCATGAAACAGATGAGCAGGAGGCGTGACAGGCGCATGGGGAGGCGGATCCGGAGGGGAACGCGGAAAGTCTGCCCAATCCCGCCGGCAGCGTCCATCGAACGTGCCCGCCTTTGAACCATCCGACCCCGCCCGCGACAGGCAGGCCGCCCCCTACGCTGCTACACTTTGTCGTTTCTTCTCGCCGGGTTGCACCCCATGTCCGACGCCCTCACCTACCGCTCCGCCGGTGTCGATATCGACGCAGGCAATGCCGTGGTCGAACGCATCAAGCCCTTGGTCAAGCGCACCTTCCGTCCCGAAGTGATGGGCGGGCTGGGCGGCTTTGGCGGTCTGTTCGACCTGGCCGGCCGCTACAAGGAGCCCGTGCTGGTCTCGGGCACCGACGGCGTAGGCACCAAGCTCAAGCTGGCCCAGCAGTTGGGTCGCCATGACACCATCGGCATCGACCTGGTGGGCATGTGCGTCAACGACGTGCTGGTACAGGGCGCCGAGCCGCTGTTCTTCCTCGACTACTTCGCCACCGGCAAGCTGGACGTGGACACCACCGTGGCCGTGGTCGGCGGCATCGCCAAGGGCTGCGAGCTGGCCGGCTGCGCGCTGATCGGCGGTGAAACGGCCGAAATGCCCGATATGTATCCGCCGGGCGAATACGATCTGGCCGGTTTTACCGTGGGCGCCGTAGAAAAGTCGCAGTTGCTCAGCGGCGACCACATCGTGGCCGGCGACGTGATTCTGGGCGTGGCCTCCTCCGGCCCGCACTCCAATGGCTACTCGCTGGTCCGCAAGATTCTCGATCGCGCCGGTCGCCCGCTGGATCTGGACCTTGGCGGCGTCACGCTGGCCGATGCCCTGATGGCGCCGACCACCATCTACGTCAAGCCGATGCTGGACCTGCTGAAGAACCAGCCGGTGCATGGCATGGCCCACATCACCGGTGGCGGCCTGAAGGAAAACATCATCCGCGTGGTGCCCGATGGCTTGGGCATCCAGCTCGACGCCGCCGCCATCGTGCTGCCGCCCGTCTTTGACTGGCTGATGCGCGAAGGCAACGTGGCCCGCGAGGAAATGTGGCGCACCTTCAATTGCGGCGTGGGCTTCACCGTGATCCTTTCGCGTGACGCCGTGGCCGGTGCATCGGCGCTGCTGGCCAAGCATGGCCTGGCCAGCTCGGTGATCGGCGAAATCGTGCCCGCCCAGGGCGACGAGCGCGTACACATCGGCTAAGCCCGTGTCGAATCCGCGTCTTCGTGTGGCCGTGCTCGCCTCCGGGCGCGGTAGCAACCTGCAGGCTTTGATCGCCGCCCGCGACGCGGGCGCGCTGCCGGTCGATTTCGTGTTGGTCGGCAGTGACAAGGCCCATGCGGGCGCGCTGCAACTGGCCGCGGACGCCGCCATTCCCAGCTTCACGCTGAGCCCCAAGGGCTTTGCCAACCGCCTGGATTACGACCTGGAGCTGTTCCGCCAACTCGACGCCAGCGGCGCCGACGTGCTGGTGCTGGCCGGCTTCATGCGCATCATCGACGGCGAGGCACTCAAGCCGTGGGTGGGCCGGATGATCAACATCCACCCCTCCCTGCTGCCCAAGTATCGCGGCTTGCATACGCACCGTCGCGCCCTGGAAGCCGGCGATACCGAACATGGCGC
The DNA here is from genome assembly GCF_016428975.1 of Dyella sp. ASV21. Taxonomy (GTDB): domain Bacteria; phylum Pseudomonadota; class Gammaproteobacteria; order Xanthomonadales; family Rhodanobacteraceae; genus Dyella. The sequence continues at coordinate 52,435 of NZ_JAELTT010000016.1, read as the reverse complement.
CAGCGTGCATTTCGTTACCGCCGAGCTGGATGGCGGCCCGGTGATTGCCCAGGCTCGCATCGACATCCGCCCCGGCGATGACGAGCACCAGCTCGCCCAGCGCCTGCTCGGCTACGAGCACCAGTTGCTACCGGCCGTGCTGCGCCTGATGGCGGCACATCGTCTTACCCTGGCGCCGCCCGACCGGGTGGAACTGGACGGACGCGCCCTGAGCGCACCGCTGCAACTGCGCAACGACGATTTGGTTGACTGAACGCCCGCACGCGCCTCTACAAGTCATTCAGCCTCAACGCGTAGACTGCGGTCCTCATGACCTCACTCAACGCCTTCCGCACCACCCTCGCCGGCCTCACGCTGGCCCTCTCCGCCACCGCAGCGCTGGCGGGCACCAGCCCGGCGCCCTTCACCGCCACCTACCAGGTTTCCCAGGGTGGTCAGGTCATCGGCGAAGCCGTGGTCACGCTAAAGGCCAGCAGCGATGGCCAGTGGGAATACCGCAACCAGACGCGCGGCACGGCAGGAATTGCCGCCGCCCTGGGCGCCAACTCCAGCGAAACCACGCGCTTTCGCTGGAACAACAACACGCCGGAAACCGTCAGCTACGACTACCGCATGGACGCGGCGATCAAGAGCAAGCAGCGCCATACCGACGTGAACTGGACCACCGGCCAGGTCACCGTAAATGAAGGCAAGGGCCCCATGAGCTATCAAAGCGCGCCTGGCATGGTGGATCGCAACACCACGCCCTACGCCATCGGGCTGGCCTTGCGTGCCGGAAAGCAGAGCGTGGCACTGCCTGTTGCGGTCAAGCACAACGTGGAAACGCAGGAGTTCAAGGTCGCCGGCAAGGACACCGTGAAGGTACCGGCAGGCAGCTTCCAGACCGAGCGCGTGGTTCGCAGTGGCGACGATAATGCTTTCAGCGCATGGTATGCCCCGCAAAAGTACCCGGTGCCCGTAAAGCTGGCGCAGAGCGATGGCGGCAACCTGGAGTTGCAGCTGGTGAGCTACAAGAACGGCAACTAAGGCAACCGTTGGCGAGAAGCGCTTCACCGCGTATGCGTTGCGTTCGGCGCAAGCAGGTAAATCTTCGCCGCCCAATTGCTGACCGACGCCAAAGAAAAGTCACTGGATGCCCGCGGTCCCCTCGATAACGAACCGTTGAGAACGAAGGGATTCCGCTGACGAAAAAGGCCGCTTGCGCGGCCTCTTTCCTGGGCGATGAAAGCCGTCGGTCAGGACGGCAGGCGGCGAATCTTCGCGCCGAGCACGCCCAGCTTTTCCTCGATGTTCTCGTAGCCGCGATCGATGTGGTAAACGCGATCGACGATGGTGTCGCCCTCGGCCACCAGGCCGGCCAGCACCAGACATGCCGATGCGCGCAGGTCGGTGGCCATGATCGGCGCACCGCTCATCTTTTCCACACCCTTGATGATCGCGGTATTCCCTTCCAGGCGAATGTCCGCGCCCAGGCGCTGCAGTTCCAGCGCATGCATGAAGCGATTCTCGAACACCGTCTCGGTGATTACGCCCACGCCCTCGGCCACGCAATTGAGCGCGGTGAACTGCGCCTGCATGTCGGTGGGAAACGCCGGATACGGCGCCGTGGTGATATTTACCGCCTTGGGGCGGCGACCGCGCATGTCCAGCTCGATCCAGTCGGCACCGGTGGAAATATGCGCGCCAGCCTCTTCCAGCTTGGCCAGCACGGCGTCGAGCGTATCGGCACGCGCGTTGCGCGCACGCACCTTGCCGCCGGTCATGGCCGCGCCGACCAGGAAAGTGCCGGTTTCGATACGGTCGGGCAGCACTTCGTATTCGGCGCCGTGCAGGCGCTCTACACCGTGAATGGTGAGCGTGGAGGTGCCGACGCCTTCGATCTGCGCGCCCATGGCGATCAGGCAGTGCGCCAGATCGACCACTTCCGGTTCCTGCGCGGCGTTCTCGATGATGGTGGTGCCCTGCGCCAGCGCAGCAGCCATCATGATGTTCTCGGTACCGGTGACGGTGACCATGTCCATCGCGATGCGCGCACCCTTGAGGCGCTTGGCCTTGGCCTTGATGTAGCCGTTCTCCACGACCACGTCGGCGCCCAGCGCCTGCAGGCCGCGAATGTGCTGATCCACCGGACGCGAGCCGATGGCGCAGCCGCCCGGCAACGACACTTCCGCCTCGCCGAAGCGAGCCACCAGCGGGCCCAGCACCAGGATCGACGCACGCATGGTGCGTACCAGGTCATACGGCGCGAAGTACTTGTCGGTGGAGCGCGGATCGATGTGCATCTTCATGCGATCGTCCAGCACCAGCTGGGTGCCCATCTGGCCCAACAGCTCGATGAAGGTGGTCACATCGTGCAGGTGCGGCACGTTGCTGATCGCCACCGGCTCGTCGGCCAGCAGGCAGGAAGCGAGGATCGGCAACACGGCGTTCTTGGCGCCCGAAATACCTACCTCACCGTGGAGCGGCTCGCCGCCACTGATCAGGATCTTGGCCATCAAAAGTCCTTGCGAATAATGCGTGGAAGTCGCTGCGCAGCCCTCAACGGCGCGCGGCGGCTTCCTGCGGGGTCAGGGTTTTCAGAGCGAGTGCATGGATCGCACCACCCATGAGATCCCCCAGCGCGGCGTAAACCAGGCGATGCCGCGCCAGCGGGAGCTTGCCCGCGAACTGCTCAGCCACCACTTCAGCCTCGAAGTGCACGCCGTCGTCACCGCTCACGGCAGCCTGCGCACCGGGCAGGCCTTGTTCAATCATTGCCTGGATGGTGGCAGCGTCCATGGTTTTTCCACTAACAGGGGTCGGTCGACGCCCTGGACTGGAGACATCCCAGGCCCAAGGGCACCGACTATGACGTTAAAATGCGAATATGCCATGTTAATGGAAAACCTCTGTCGCAGAAACGACACGCGTTGACGGCCGCCCGAAACAGGCGCCACCACCACCGCACAACCCAATGATTTATTGCGACATTTCTGACCAGCGCCGCGATGGAGCGGTGACGGAATGCCGGCACCGACCCCGAGGACGCATGAACGCCCACGTCGCCCCAGCAAGCCAGCACGCGATCAACGCCGACGCCATCGTGCGCAGCGCGCGCACCGTGATCGCCACCGAGGCGGCCGCCATTCGCGCGCTCGAACCCCGTATCGGGCCCGAGTTCGTGGAAGCCTGCCGCCTCATCATGGGCTGCGCCGGACGCGTCGTGGTCACCGGCATGGGCAAGTCCGGCCACGTCGGCCGCAAGATCGCCGCCACCCTCGCCTCCACCGGCACGCCGGCCTTCTTCGTCCATCCGGGCGAAGCCAGCCACGGCGACCTCGGCATGATCCTGCCGCAGGATGTGGTGCTGGCGCTGTCCAACTCCGGCGAAACCGACGAAGTGCTGTTCATCCTGCCGGTGATCAAGCGCCAGGGCATTCCGCTGATCGCCATTACCGGCAACGCCCGTTCCTCGCTGGCCGATCAGGCCGAGGTGCACCTGGACGCCAGCATCGCCGCCGAAGCCTGCCCGCTGGGCCTGGCCCCCACGGCCAGCACCACCGCAGCGCTGGTCATGGGCGACGCCCTCGCCATCGCCCTGCTGGAAGCACGCGGCTTTACCTCCGAAGATTTCGCCCGCTCGCATCCGGCAGGCAGCCTGGGCCGCCGCCTGTTGCTGCATATCAGCGACGTCATGCATACCGGCGAAGGCATTCCGGCGGTGGCGCCCAACGCCACCCTTACCCAGGCGCTGATGGAAATGACCCGCAAGCACCTGGGCATGACGGCGGTGATCGACGCCGACCGGCGCCTGCTCGGCGTGTTCACCGACGGTGACCTGCGCCGCGCCCTGGACGACGATGGCGTGGACCTGCGCGGCGCCACCGTGGCCGAACTCATGACCCGAGGCCCCAAAACCATCGGCGCGGACAAGCTCGCCATCGAAGCCGCGCAGCTGATGGAAAAGCACCAGATCCACGCCTTGCTGGTGGTCAACGACCAGCAGCAAGTGGTGGGCGCGCTGAACATTCACGATCTGCTCCGCGCCCGTGTGGTCTGATCGAAAGGCTCGGCTGCTATCACTGAACGCGTCCACCAACCGGCTCGCCCGGCGTTGGACGGTATCGTCCCCCTGCCCCTTTGCCGAACGCATCCATGTATCTGGCTGATATCCCCACTGACGTACTCGCCCGTGCCGCCAAGATTCGCCTCGTCGTGTTCGACGTGGACGGCACGCTGACCGACGGCCGCCTGTGGTACGCCGAAGACGGCCACGAAACCAAGGTGTTCCACGTACACGACGGCCTGGGCCTCAAGTTGCTCATGGCCAATGGTGTGCAGGTCGCCATCATGTCCGCCCGCATCAGCCACCCGGTGGCGTTGCGCGCGGAAGAGCTGGACATCGCCCATGTCTACCAGGGCCAGGGCGACAAGGGCGCCTGCCTGGAGCAGTTGCTGGAAGCCCTGGCACTTACGCCGGATCAGGTGGCCTTTGTCGGCGACGATCTACCCGACCTGCGCCCAATGCGCAGGGTTGGTCTCGCCGTCGCCGTGGCCAACGCGCATCCCTGGGTGAAGGAACAGTCGCACTGGCAGACCCGTCTCGGCGGCGGCCTTGGTGCCGCGCGCGAGATCGCCGACCTCATCCTGCACGCTCAAGGCCGCACCGACGCCGAGCGGGAGCGCTGGCTGTGAGCTTGCGGTCCTATCTGCGCGACCGGGGCATTCCGGTAGCGATCGTGCTGGTCGGCCTGGCGACCGGTGGCGCCCAGATGCTGTATTGGTGGCTGGCCCCGGCCCCCAAGGTCAGCGACTTCGTAGGCCCGCCCCGCTCCGGTTACACATTGACCAATTTCCGGCTGTGGTCCTACGGCGTGGACGGCCTGCCCAGCTTCAGCATGGTCGCCCCGCACCTGGAGCGTCGCGAAAACGACGAATCGCTCTATATCAACACGCCCAAGTTCGAACTGCCCTCCAACCAGGCCGGCGTACCGCCGTGGCTGGGGGATTCGCTCTACGCCTGGGTGGACAAGAGCGGTACCCTGCTCAAGCTGCAAGGGCCGGTGTACATGCACCGCGCCGCGTTCGGGGACACCGACGCGGCCGAAATGCACACGTCCGAAGTGACCGCCTGGCCCAAGGAAAACCGCATGGTCACCGACGCCCCAGCGCATATGACGCAAGGCGCCCGTACACTTAACGGGGTCGGCATGCGTGCCAACCTCAATACCAATCATCTGGAGCTGCTCGATGAAGTCACCGGCTCGTTTCCGCCGCGCCCCAAGAAGTCTCAAGCTGCACCTCGGGCTGCTGTGCCTGGGGCTGCTCATCCTGCAGCCGGCGCTGGCCAAGCAGGATGACCGCAACCAGCCGATGAACTTCTCGTCCAAGTCCATGGACGGCTTCAACGCGCCCAACACCATCACCACGCTCACCGGCAGCGTGGTGGCCACGCAGGGCACCATGAAGCTCACCGGCGACATCGCCAAGCTCTACCTGGATGGCGACAGCCAGGTATCGCGCGCCGTGGTGAACGGCAAGCCGGCGCACATCGAACAGCTGGACGACGCCGGCAACCTGATGCAGGGCGACGCCGCCCAGCTCGACTACGACAACATCAACGGCATCGCCGTGCTTACCGGCAATGCCGTGGTGCGCCAGCAGGGTCGCGGCGAGTTCCACGGCGACAAGCTCACCTACAACACCCAGACGGCGCTGATTACCGGCGAAGCCGGCGGCGATGGCCTGGTACATGGCGTGATTCTGCCCAAGCAGAAGCCTGGCGCTCCGGCGGCTACCCCGCCCAAGCCGGCCGCCACCCCGGCGCCGCAGCAGCCCGCCACCAAGCCGGCCGAGGGCCACTGATCGATGCTTTCCGCTGAAGGGCTGCAAAAAAGCTTCAAGTCGCGCCAGGTCGTGCGCGACTTCGCGTTCTCCATCCGTGAGGGTGAAGTGGTGGGCCTGCTCGGCCCCAATGGTGCCGGCAAAACCACCTGCTTCTATATGGTGGTGGGCCTGATCGAGGCCGATGCCGGCGTCATCAAGCTCGACAAGCAGGACATCACCGGCCTGCCCATGCACCTGCGCGCCAAGCTGGGCATCGGCTATCTGCCGCAAGAAGCTTCGGTGTTCCGTCGCCTCAGCGTGGCGGACAACATCATGGCGGTGCTGGAGCTACGCGAAGGCTGGGACGAAAAGCGTCGCACCAACGAGCTGGAAAGCCTGCTGGACGAACTGAAGATCTCGCACATCGCCGACCAGAAGGGCATCAGCCTTTCCGGTGGCGAGCGTCGCCGCGTGGAAATTGCCCGCGCGCTGGCCGCGCATCCGCGCTACATGCTGCTGGACGAACCGTTCGCGGGCGTGGACCCGATCTCGGTGGGTGAAATCCAACGCATCGTGCGCCATCTCAAGGAGCGCGGCATCGGCGTGCTGATCACCGATCATAATGTGCGCGAAACCCTGGGCATCTGCGACCGCGCCTACATCCTCAACGATGGCGAAGTACTGTCGCGCGGCACACCCGCGCACATTCTTGCCGACGAGAAGGTGCGCGAGGTCTATCTGGGGCGCGAGTTCCGCCTGTAAGCTCAGTTTTTGGACGTCCGCCAGCCTCGCGCAAGCTGGGCGGTAGCTTGGCGCACCCGATTATACGGATCACTGGCTACGCTCCGTTGAGTGTAGGACTCTCCACCGTACGGGATACGTCAATGTGCGAACGGCTCTATGGCCGCCCCAACCTGCGAGGGGTTAGGATGTTCTTCGCCTACTTATTGATTTCGCTGGCATGAAACCCGGACTGCAGTTTCGACTCAACCAACAGCTCACGCTGACGCCGCAATTGCAGCAGGCTATTCGCTTGCTGCAATTGTCTCAGCTTGAGCTGGAAGCGGAGCTGCGCCAGATCGCCGAAAGCAATCCATTGCTGGAGTTCTCCGAAGACAATCCGGAAGCCGTTGACGGCGAGGATCACGAAAACATCGAGCTGCCGCCGCCCAACACCAGCAGCGCCAGCAGCAGCGATAGCGCCGACGATGGCGAAGCCTCCGACTGGAGCGACAGCGGCGGCGCAGCCGAAGATCCCATCGATTTCTCTGGCGGCAGCGGCGCGTCGCGCAACAGCGCAAGCGGCGACGAAGACGGCTTCGAACCGCAAAGCGCGGCGCCCGAAACACTGCAGGAACACCTGCTGTGGCAGCTCAACCTCACCCATATGAGCGTGCGCGAGCGCACGATTGCCACGGTGCTGATCGACGCGCTCAATCCTGACGGTTATCTCACCGAAAACATGGAGTCGCTGCTCGCCGCCGTGCCCGCCGACCTCAAGGCCAGCGCCACCGACATCGAGCACGTGCGACGCCTGCTGCAACGCTTCGACCCCACCGGCGTCGCCAGCGTGGATCTGCGCGACTGTCTGCGCGTGCAGTTGGAACAATTCGATCCCGAGCTGCCTCAACGCGAACTCGCCCTGCGCATTGTCGATGCGGAGCTGGAGCTGCTCGCCCGCAACGATATCTCTCGCCTGGCGCGCAAGCTCAAGGCGAGCGAGGATGAAACCACCGCCGCGGCCGTACTGATCCGCAGCCTGGATCCGCGCCCTGGTGCGGCACTGGACGTGACGCCCGTCGAATACGTGGCGCCAGACGTGTATGCGCGCAAGGATAATGGACGCTGGCGCGTCAGCCTCAACCCCGACTGCCAGCCTCGGCTGGGCCTGAACCAGCATTACTGCGGCCTGATCGCCCAGGCGCGCGGCAGCGATGCCAGCTGGATGCGTGGCCAGTTGCAGGAAGCACGCTGGCTCATCAAGAGCCTGGAATCGCGCGCGGAAACCTTGCTCAAGGTGGCTGAAGCCATCGTACGCCGCCAAAGCGCCTTCCTCGACTATGGTCCCGAAGCCATGCACCCGCTGGTGCTGCGCGAGGTTGCCGAAGAAGTAGGCATGCACGAGTCGACCATTTCACGTGTAACTACTCGCAAGTACATCCATACCCCGCGCGGCACGTTCGAACTCAAGCACTTCTTCTCCAGCGGCGTGTCCACCGAAGATGGTGGCAGCGCCTCGGCGACCGCGATCCAGGCCATGCTGCGCAAGCTGGTGGACGCCGAGGATGCGCGCAAGCCGCTGTCCGATCAGGCTATCGCCGAAGAGCTCCATCGCAAGGGCATCCAGGTTGCTCGCCGCACGGTTGCCAAGTACCGTGAAGCCATGCGCATCCCCAGCTCCAGTGAGCGGCAGCGCGCCGGCTGAGTCCGCTCACGCCGACCGCGGCAAAGCGTCTCGGGAACTTGGCGACGCAAAAGTCGTCTCCATATTCGTAGTGAAGTCGATCCGAAGGGAAACCTGTCATGTCCAACGCGTGAAGGTCCGCATAACGCGAAACCCAACCGACGAGCGCATAGTGACTATCCCGACTTGGTGAGGAGGCCGGAAACCCATCGGATATCCCCGGACTTAAAAAAGGTGTGTCGGCCACGACCTAAGCAGCCGGCGCATCGACCCCAGCCGCGTCCGCGGCAAGTACCAGAGGAGGCGCAACATGCAAGTTCAGCTCAGCGGTCAGCAGATTGAAGTCACCCCGGCCCTTCGCGATCACGTAAACAGCCGGCTTGACCGCCTCACCCGCCTCGACGACCGCATTCTCAGCCTCAGCGTCGTGCTATCGGTGGACAAACTGCAGCAGCGCGCGGAAGGCACGCTCGGCGTGACCGGCGCCACCCTGCATGCCGAGGCCAATGAGAGCGATATGTACGTCTCCATCGACGTCTTGTTCGACAAGCTGGTGGCCCAACTGCGCAAGCACCGCGAGAAGGTCTCCGACAAGCATCAGCGCGCCGTGCGCGACGAGCGCCAATACGGCTGACGCCTCCGGCCCGCCCGTCCCCACGGGCGGGCCGTTCCCCCCATCGTCCCCATGCAAGGCGTCCGCCGGTGCGAACTGGCACAATATCCCTGTAGCCGCCGGGCCCTGCGTGCCCCTACTCCCGCGGCGCAAAGGATATGGCTTGGACCGGCTCACCGCCCGACAACTCTACGATGGTGTCCACGAGCGCATGGCGCTGCGCTGGGTTTCCGGCATGCGCGGCGAGTCGCGCGTACTGGAGCAGGCGGCCACCACCACGCGACGTCCGTCGCTGATCGGCTACCTCAACGTCATCTATCCCAACAAGATTCAGATCATCGGTACCGAGGAGTTGAACTTCCTCGACAGCCTGGATTCGCGCCAGCGTTGGGAGGCGATCAACAAAATCGCCGCCTACCAGCCGGTAGCGATGATCGTGACCAAGGACCAGCCCATCCCCGCGGATCTGCGCGAAGTAGCGGAGGAAACCAACACCCCGCTGTGGATCAGTTCCAAGCGCGGCCACGAACTGCTCACCTGGATGCAGTACCACCTGGCGCGCATCCTGGCACCCAAGGTCACGCTGCATGGCGTGTTCCTGGAAGTGTTCTCCATTGGCGTGCTGATTACCGGCGAATCGGGCTCGGGCAAGAGCGAATTGGCGCTGGAACTGATCAGCCGCGGCCATCGCCTGGTTGCCGATGACGCCACCGAATTCACCCTGATCGCGCCGGACGTTATCGACGGCACCTGCCCCGAACTCCTGCAGGATCTGCTCGAAGTGCGCGGGCTGGGCGTGCTCAACGTGCGCGAGATGTTCGGCCACACGGCCGTGAAGCCATCCAAGTATCTTCGCCTGGTGGTGCACCTCAAACCGCTGCGTGAAGGCGAAGACACCGACGGCCTCACCCGCCTCACCGGCGACATCGGCCATCGCGAGATCTTCGAAGTACCCGTGCCGATGATAACCATTCCGGTGGCGCCCGGCCGCAACCTTGCCGTGCTGGTGGAAGCGGCGGTGCGCAATCACGTCCTCAAGAGCAAGGGCATCGACCCTGCCCAAACCTTCATCGACCGCCAGGCGCACCAGATGCGCCGGCTGCCGCCGTGGTGAACCATGAGCCAGACGATACTCGGATCCGATATCCATCAACCTGACGCCATCCACCTGGTCGTGCTCACCGGCATGTCGGGCGGTGGCAAAACGGTAGCCCTGCGCGCACTGGAAGACCTGGAGTTCTACTGCGTCGATAACCTGCCTACCTCGCTGCTGCCGCAGTTGGTGGCGGCGGTAAGCCGCGGCATCGAAGGCAAACGCCGCAACATCGCCGTCGGCGTGGACGTGCGCAACCGCGAGGAAGACCTGCAGCGCATGCCCGCCATGCTCTCGGAGCTGGCGTCCGCCGGCGTGCACGCGCATCTGATCTTCCTGGATTGCCGCGACGACGTGCTGATCAAGCGCTACTCGGAAACGCGCCGCCGCCATCCCCTGTCCAGCGCCGGCCTGTCGCTGGCCGACGCCATTATGGAAGAGCGCCGGGTGCTGCGCCCGCTGGCCGCCATCGCCGACAAGGTGATCGACTCCAGCGACATGAACGTGCACCAGCTGCGCCGACTGGTCGCTACCGGCTATGCCGAGGCAACCGAGGGGCTCACCCTGATGTTCCAGTCTTTCGCGTTCCGCCGCGGCCTGCCGCTGGATTCGGACTTCGTGTTCGATGCGCGCTGCCTGCCCAACCCCCACTGGGACCCGCGACTGCGCCCGTTGTCCGGCAAGGACGCGCCCGTGCGCGACTACCTGGACGAGCAGCCACTGGTCGCCGAGTATCTGGCCGACACCCAGCGCTGGCTCGATGCGTGGCTGCCGCGTTTCGAGGCCGACGACCGCAGCTATGTCACCATCGCTATTGGCTGTACCGGCGGTCGGCACCGCTCGGTGTACCTGGTCGAAAAGCTGGCTACCCATTTCCGCGCGCTACGCAAGGGCGTGCTTACCTTCCACCGCGAACTTGAGTGATCGCCATGTTTTCCATGATCCCCCACCGGGTTGGCGAGCCGTCATGAGCGTCGGCGTGCTGTTGATGACGCATGAGGCGGTTGGCCAGGCGCTGATCTCGGCCGCGCACCATGTGCTGCCCAAGCTGCCCTTGCGCGTGGAAGCCGTCGAAGTGCCGCCCGAAGCCGACCCGGACGTCATGCGTACGCTCACGGCCAAGCACGCGCGAGCGCTGGACCAGGGCGATGGCGTGCTGGTGCTGGCCGACCTGTACGGCGCCACCCCCTGCAACATCGGATTATCGCTGAGTGCGCTCGGCGTTCGGCTGCGCTGCGTATCGGGCTTGAACCTGCCGATGCTGCTGCGTGTACTTAACTATGCGGAGAAACCACTGGACGAACTGGCGGAAATTGCCGCCACCGGTGGCCGCGGGGGAATCTTCATCGATCATGCTTGAACAAGAGATAGTCGTTTCCAACAAACTGGGCCTGCACGCCCGCGCCTCGGCCAAGCTCGTGCAGCTGGTGCAGAGCTTCAAGTCCACGGTGTGGCTGATAAGCAAGGGTCGCGAAGTCAACGCACAGAGCATCATGGGCGTCATGATGCTTGCAGCGGGCATCGGCACGCCGCTGACCGTGCGCGCCGAGGGTCCGGACGAGGAATCCGCCCTGCATGCCGTGGTCGCCCTGTTCGATCGCAAGTTCGACGAAGGAACCTGAGTGGGAAATATGATCGCCCGAGCGTGGAACCTTGAGGCCGTGTTCACGGCCCAGCAGATCACGCCGTGCCATCTTTCCCCGCTGGGGCGCGCAGCCAATGTGGCCGGACGCCACGATCCAGGCTCGTACGCTCCAGCATCGCGCCACGGAGGGCAGGCATGAGACACGTACTTCCAGGCACCACCGCCGCCAAGGGCATGGCCCTGGGACGCGCACGCCTGGTCCAGCCCAGCCGCTACCACGTCGATACCCGCCCCCTGGCGGAGGACGAAGTGGATGCCGAACTGGCACTGCTGCACCGCGCGCTGGAAACCGCCCGTCAAGAGCTGCGCGAACTGCGCGGCAAACTGCACGGCGCCCTGGCCCGCGAGGTCAACGAGTTCATCGACGCGCACAGCCTGCTGCTCGACGATCCCGAATTGCTGCGCGGCCTGGACGACCTGGTGCGCATCGGCCACTACCGCCCGGGCGCCGCGCTGAAGAAGCAGCGCGATCGCCTCGCTGCCGTGTTCGAAGCCATGGACGACCCCTACCTGCGTTCGCGCAAGGAAGACGTCGACCAGGTCATCAACCGCGTTATTTCCGCCCTGCAACGCCAGACAAGCCGGGAGGAACGCAAGCTGGCCGCCCGCGTGGGCGAAATCCTGATCGCCGACACCATCGCCCCGGCCGACATGGCGCACCTGGCCGGCAGCGGCCTGCTGGGCGTAGTGGCCAGCTCGGGCAGTGCCTATTCGCACAGCGCCATCCTGGCGCGCAGCCTCGATCTGCCGATGCTGGTGGGCGTTCGCGATGCACTCTCCTCCATTCACGACGACGACCTGATCCTGCTCGACTCCGAACGGGGCGAGGCGGTGGTACATCCCACCGCGCAGGATCTGGCCCGTTACCGCACCTGGCAACGCGAAGCCGCCCAGGAAGGCCGACGCCTCGCTACGCTGGCCAACGCCCCCACGCGCACCAGTGACGGCGCGGACATTCGCCTGCTCGCCAATGCCGAGATGCCGCCGGACATCGCCATGGCGCGTGCACGCGGCGCCGACGGCGTGGGCCTGTACCGCACGGAATTCCTGTTCCTGCGCCAGAAGGGCCTGCCCACGGAAGATGAGCAGTTCATCGCCTACCGCGACCTGGTGCTGGGCATGGGCGGCCTGCCAGTCACTATCCGCACGCTGGACCTGGGCGCGGACAAAGCCGATGCCGCCGGCCTGGTATTGCGCGGAGAGGACAACCCCGCCCTCGGCGTGCGCGGCGTGCGCCTCTCGTTGCGTTACCCCGCCGTGTTCACCACGCAGATCCGCGCCATCCTTCGCGCCGCCTGCTACGGCCCGGTGCGCGTGCTGGTGCCCATGGTGACCCAGCCGGACGAACTGATTGCCGTGCGCACGCTGTTCAAGCTGGCGCGGCAGGAACTCAAGCGCGAGAACGTGGACCTGCCGGAGAAACTGGCGCTGGGTGCGATGATCGAAGTGCCCGCCGCCGCCATCAACGTGCGCGCACTGTTGGAGCACGCCGACTTCCTTGCCATCGGCACCAACGACCTGGCCCAGTACGTACTCGCCGCCGATCGTAGCAATGACGCGCTGGACAACATCTACAACCCGCTGCAGCCCGCCCTGCTGCGCCTGCTCTCCTATGTGATTGGCGAAGGCCGGCGGGCCAAGAAGTCCGTGAGCCTGTGCGGCGAAATCGGTGGCGACATCAACTTCACCTCGCTGCTGCTGGCGCTGGGGCTCAACGAATTCAGCATGCACCCCAGCCAGCTGCTGCACGTGCGCGACCGCATCGCCGCGCTGGATCGCTCCGTACTGCGCGCCGCAGCGCCCCGTCTGCTCCGCTCACGCACGCACGAGGAAGCCGAAGCGTTGTTGGCGCAAATTACCTGCTAGTGCCTACCGGCGACGCCTTGCCACCGGCCAGCGCCAGGAATGCCTCGATCAACGCACCGCGATAGCGCTGGCGATGCAACACCAACGACAGCGTGCGTTGTAGATCCAGGAACGGCGTCTTGAGCACCTTCAGGCGCCCGCTGGCCACCGCATCGATCACCGCCACCTGGGGTAGGCAGGCAATGCCGAGCCCAGCGATCACCGCCTGCTTGATCGCCTCGGCTTGATCCAGTTCCAGCACGGTCTCCCCCGGCGGCAAATGCGACAGCGCGCGCTCACTCAAACTCCGCGTGGCCGAACCCGGCTCGCGCAACACCCACCGTGCGCCGGCAAAATCGCTCGGCTGAAGGCGCCGCTTGCGCGCCAGCGGATGGTCAACGGGCGCGCACACCACCAGTGCATCGTCACGCCACGGGCGCAGCTCCAGCGAGGGGTGCGCTACCGGCCCCTCCACGCAACCCAACTCCAGCGCATGATCGAGCATGGCGGCCACGATCTCCGCGGTATTGGATACCCGCAGGCGCACCGACACGTGCGGATGCGCGCGCACGAAATCCCCCAGCAGCTCGCCAACGCGGTAATTGCCAACCGTATTGCTCGCGCCGACGCGCAACTCGCCGCCGAGTGATTCAACGCCGCCTGCGCCGACGCGGCCGAACTCGGCGTAGCGCTCCAGCAGCTCCTGCGCCAACGGCAGCAATTCGCGCCCACGCGTATTGAGGCGAAGCCGACCGCGCTCGCGCGCGAACACCGGCGCGTCCAGCTGCCGCTCCATCTCCGCCAGCGCCATGCTGGCTGCCGGCTGGGTGAGATGCAGCGCCTCGGCGGCTGCGCGCACGCTGCCGAGGCGCGCGATCTGCACAAACACCTCGAGCTGGCGCGGGCTGACATTAATCATCAGCAAATCTTATTACATGAATCAGAAATTCAAAGTTTTATTGATGTGAAGGCGGGCGGACAATGGCCACCATTCTGGAGAACGCCATGAACGCCACCACCGCCGGCCTTGCCGCCCCCACCCTTTCCCAACGCCTGCCCGGCCTGTTGATGGCCACAGGCATCGCCCTGGTGGCATGGCTGCTCGGCCACGTCCTGCCGCTGATCGGCGGCCCGGTGTTCGGCATCGTCCTGGGCATCCTGGTGCGCAACACACTGGCGCCGGGTGGCACCTATACCCCCGGCATCCAGTTCGCCGGCAAGCAGGTGCTGCAATGGTCGATCATCGCGCTCGGCTTTGGCCTGAGCCTCAATCAGGTGGCCAAGACCGGCCTGGAATCCCTGTCGGTAACCCTGGTAACGATGACCGTGGCGTTTCTCGCCGCCTGGGGCCTGGGCCGCCTGCTCAACGTGCACGACAAGCTGAAGATACTGATCGGCGTGGGCACCGCCATCTGCGGCGGCTCGGCCATTGCCGCGGTCACGCCCATCATCAAGCCGGACGAGCACGACACCGCGTTCGCCATCTCCACCATCTTCCTGTTCAACCTGGTCGCCGTGCTGCTGTTCCCCTTGCTTGGCCACCTGTTGCACCTGTCGGACCTGGGCTTTGGCCTGTGGGCAGGCACCGCCATCAACGACACCTCCTCGGTGGTGGCGGCGGGCTACAGCTTCAGCAAAGAAGCCGGCGACTACGCCACCATCGTCAAGCTCACCCGCGCCACGCTGATCATCCCGATCTGCCTCGTGCTGGCCCTGGCCACCGCATGGAAACAGAAGAAACAAGGCGCCAGCGACTTCAGCCTGCGCCGCATCTTCCCCTGGTTCATCCTGTGGTTCCTGGTGGCGTCGGCCGTGCGCACGGCGGGCCTGGTGCCGGTGGCGATCCAGCCGGCCCTGCACGTGGCGGCGGAGTTCCTCATCATCGTGGCGCTGACCGCCATTGGCCTCTCCGCCAACCTGCGCAAAATGGCCGCCACCGGCGCGCGCCCCATCTTGCTCGGCCTGGGTGTATGGGCCGCGGTATCGGTAAGCAGCCTGCTGGTGCAACTGGTCATCGGGCAACTGTAAGGCCGCGCGCCCCTGCGCTCCTGCTCCCTGGCCCCGCTTCGTTTGAAGCGGGGCTTTTTCTTAACGCTAAGCTGTCCATCTCACCCAAGGGAGCCAGCGCATGCAGATCCAGGGCCGCTGCCATTGCGGCAACATCGCCTTCGCCCTCGATGGATTTCCCACGCCAGGCGCAATTCCCGCGCGCGCCTGCGATTGCACGTTCTGCCAGAAGCACGGCGCCGTTTGGACGGCCCACCCGACGGCCCGCTTGCGGGTAACACTGGCCGAGCCCTTGCACGTGTCGCGCTATCGCTTTGGCACAGGCACGGCACAGTTCCTGGTGTGTTCCACCTGTGGCGTGGTGCCGGTGGTGCTCAGCGACGTTGAAGGACAGCGCTACGCCGTGGTCAACGTGCACACCTTCGAGAACGTCGATGCGTCGATGCTGCGGCCGCAACCGGTCAGCTTCGGCGAGGAGGATGCCGCCACCCGCCTGGCGCGCCGGCAACACCACTGGATCGCGCAGGTGGAAGTGATCGAAGGCACAAGCTGACCGCCGCGCTTAGCGGGCCAGTGGCTCGATCAGCCGCAACGCCCCTTCCAACGCGGTGCCCATGGCGCGCGGCAATCCATGTCGGCTGACGACGTAGTCGGCCGTGGTGTAGGCGATCCAGGTAGCACCCCGATCGTCCTCCCACACCAGTACCTTCAAAGGAAGATCCAGTCCGACTTCCGGCTCGACCTGCATCAAGGGGGTGCCGGCGCGCGGATTACCGAAGATCAGCATCTGTTCGGGCAATAGCGTCAGACCGGCCGCGGCCGCGTCGCCACTGAAGTCGATGTGCGCAAAAATCCTCACGCCATGCTCGCTCAGCAGCTGCGTAAGCCGCTCCACCGTATGCGCCACGTTGTAAGCGGAGCGAAGCGTCACCACGCCCCGCTCCATCGGCATGTCGGACATGGCGACGACTCCACGCTGGACTGGGCCGCAAGCGCGGCCACCCGTGGCACCCATCATCCACCCCGTTCCGTCAAGCCAGTGCATGCGACGCGCCCCCGCGTGGGAGACGCGTCCATATGCATGCCCCGGCTTAGCGCATGCCACCGCCCGCGTAGAGCAGTTCGCCGGTCAGCCAGAACGAATCATCCGAGGCCAGGAAGCTGACGATCGAAGCAATGTCCTGCGGCTGGCCGATGCGACCCAGCGGCGTCTGCGCGGCGGCATGGGCGTGGAAGTCCGAACCGATGAAACCGGCGGCATGCGTGCCTTCGGTTTCCACCATGCCCGGGTTCACGGCGTTGACGCGGATCTTGCGCGGACCCAGTTCGCGCGCAAGCACACCCGTAATCGCATCCACCGCGCCCTTGGTGCCGGTGTAGACGGCGCTTTCCGGCGGCACGATGCGCGACACCAGCGAGCTGATGTTGATGATGCTGCCGCCATCGTTCATGTGGCGCGCGGCCGCCTGGGTCACCAGCAGCAGACCCAGCACGTTCACGTTGAACTGCTTGTGGAAGTGCTCCTCGGTGATGTTGTCCAGCGCACCGAACTCGTACACGCCGGAATTGTTCACCAGCACGTCCAGACGGCCAAAATGCTGCACGGCGGCGTCGGCAATCGTCTTGGCGTCGGCCGCCTTGGAGACGTCGCCGCCCACGGCCACGGCCTTGCCGCCGGCCTTTTCGATTTCCGCTACCACGGCGTCCGCACCGGCCTTGCTGGAAGCGTAATTGACCACCACGGCGGC
The DNA here is from genome assembly GCF_016428975.1 of Dyella sp. ASV21. Classification (GTDB taxonomy): domain Bacteria; phylum Pseudomonadota; class Gammaproteobacteria; order Xanthomonadales; family Rhodanobacteraceae; genus Dyella. Next base: position 35,275 of record NZ_JAELTT010000016.1, on the reverse strand, counting down.
CCCTTCAGCGGCCAGCGACTTGGCGATGGCCGCGCCAATACCCTTGGAGGCGCCGGTAACCACAGCCACTTTACCTTTGAGCTTGCTCATGACAGTTCCTGTTGGGAGAGGGATGGAGCCTGGGAGCCATTAACTCCCATAGTTCGCAACATACGAACTTATGAACTAGTTTTCAAGAGCTGGTAAAATTAAAACATGCGCCCCCTGACCCACCCCTCGATCGACGACATCACCGTGGAAGGCATCCTCCACGCATTGTCCGATCCTGTGCGGGCAGCCATCTATGCGCAACTGGCCTGCGCGGATGCCGCCAACAGCTGCTCGGCCTTCCTGCAGATGGAAGACCGCAGCATTCCCAAATCCACGTTGTCCCAGCACTTTCGCGCACTGCGCGAGGCGGGCCTGATCCGCAGCGAGCGACGCGGCGTGGAAATGCTCAACAGCACCCGGTGCGAGGAAATCGCCCAGCGCTTTCCCGGCCTGTTGCAGGCCATCATGCAGTCCTACAAGACGCAGCTCGGCGCTCGCAAGCCCGCCGCCAGGCGCCGAGCCAAGGCTGGCTAAGCGCCCCTTGCTTCCAGCGCGGCGCCCTTACGCCGCCGTGCCACGCTCCCGTTCCACGCGCCGCTCATGTTCGGCACACAGCTGCTCCACCAGGGCCCGGTGATCGGGCAGGTCGTTCAGCGCACGCGCGGCAACCTGCTGGATCATCGCGAATTCCTGGCGCGCCTCGTCGAAACGCGGATAAGCACTGCGGCTGTGGCTCAGATCGGTCTTGAACTCCATGCCGTACAGCACGTACTGCCAGCTCGACACCATGAACATTTCCAGGTCGCTGACGAAATCCAGCCGATGCGGCGGACGCTGTTTCCACAAAGCCAGCTTGTCCTGCAAGGTCTGCGGAATGCTCGCCGGATCGGCGTTGTCGATCCAAAACGGCGAATCGCGCCGCTGGCTCAGGCAGTAGTGCATCTTGATGAAGTCGATGATGCGGTCATAGCGCGCCACCATCATCTCGTTGAAGTGGCGTGCCGCGCGTTCCATGTCGTCGGTATCGCCGGGCAACAGATGGGTGAGCAGATAGGTGGCCAGCTCAATCAGTGCAATGCCCGTCGACTCCAACGGCTCGACGAAACCGCCGGCCAGGCCCACCGCCACGCAGTTCTTGCGCCAGTGCTCGGGGCGGTAGCCGGTTTCGAACTTGATATGCATCGCCTTGAGACCCTCGGCGGCCGGGCCAAGATAGCTGCGAAACACCTGCTCGGCGCGCTCGGTGTCCGTATGGCGGGAGGAATAGACATAACCCACGCCGCGCCGCTTTTGCAGACCGATATCCCAGATCCAGCCGGCCTCCTGCGCGGTGGAAATAGTGTAGGAAGGAATCGGTGTATCCGCGTGCTCGTACGGCACCTGCATGGCCACCGCGCGATCGGCGAACAGTACGTCGCGACGACTGCGGAACGGCGACTGCATCACCCCGCCAATCAAGGCACCCCGCAAACCCGTGCAATCCACATACAGGTCCGCCGTCAGCGGGCCCAGCTCGGTGGTGATCACACGGGCAATGGCGCCGTGCTCATCCAGCTCGGTACGCTCCACGGTAGCCAGGTGACGATGCACGCCCAGCGTTTCCTGCCCATGCTCGGCCAACACCCGCGCGAAATGCGCCGCGTCGAAATGGAACGCGTGATTCATCGGCCCCTGGTAGTCGGGATCGGTCGCGCGCCGCGGGCCGCGATAGTGATCCACCAACAAGCTCTGCATGGTCACCGCATCGGCGAAAGGCATGCCCTCTGGCGCGGCACCCAGCAGCCAGTACGGCAACAGTTCGGGGCCGCCCGGGCGCTGGCTCGGCACACTGAACGGATGAAAGAAATGATCGGCGCCCGGCGTACCCGGTGGACGCACCCAGTGCCGGTAATGAATCCCCTGCTTGTAGGTCGCCGTGGCGCCTACCAGAAAGCGGCGCTCGTCCAGGCCAATCGCCGCAAGCGTGCCGCGAATGCTAGGGAACGTAGCCTCGCCCACGCCCAGCAAGCCGATGTTGCTCGACTCCACCAGGTGCACCTGCACGCTGCGCGGGTCCCGCGCGTTCAAGGCCTTGGCGAGATAGCACGCCGCCAGCCAACCAGCAGTGCCGCCACCCACGATCAGCACTTTCTTCAACAAGGCCATGGAGTCCCCCAGGTCAGCCACCCGATCGGCGCAGTATGCGCGAGCGGTGGCGCGGCAAGGCAAGAAAGAACTGCCGGGCCGCCCCACGCGGACCCGGCAAAAAGCCATTCAAGGGGAGGGAGGGCGACGCCTTTCCCGGCGCCACCCACAGAACGGCAAACATGAGGCGGCCTGCGTGACATGGGGCACCGCCCTGGCATCCATCAGAACCACACGCCGAGCTGGACGCCATAGGTGCGCGGCGCCAGATACTGCGAGACATACTGGAACGAGCCATCCGCCATCTGGAAGCGACCCGCGCTGGTACGCACCTTGCCATCGGACACGTTCTGCACGTACGCGTTGATCCACCACTTGTCGCCCGGCTCGGTGTAACGCAGCGAAAGATCGCCACGCGTATACGCCTTCTGCTTATCGCCATCGCCAAGATTGAAATAGCTCAGCCATTGCGAACTCTGGTACTGCGCGCTTACCCGCGGCGTGAGGCGACCGCCGTTGCCCAGGTGAAAGTCGTGCTCGTAGATGGCGGTGAGCGACACGTTGGGCGCGTGCGGCAAATCGTTGCCGGTCACGTTCATGCAACTGGAAAGGTTGGACGCTGGCGGACACGCCGGCAGGCCCTGGTAATCGTTGCTGCCCGCATACGGCAGGGTGCCCAGTTTCTTCTTGGGAATCGCCGAGAAGATCAGGTCGAAGCGATCGTCCTTCTGCTGATAGGCCAGCTCCGATTCGATGCCCAGTACCTCGGTGCTGCCACCCACGTTGGAGAAACCCAGGCCATGGTTGCCATCCGGATAGGTAATCGGCGCCGACAGCTGGAAGTTCTTGAAGTCCTCGTAGTAGATGGCCGAGTTCCACGTCATGTGGCCATCGAGGAAAGAGAACTTGCTGCCGATTTCGTAGTTGGTCAGCGACTCGGGCTTGTACAGCGCCCCACCATCCTGCGTGCCGCCCGACTTGTAGCCGGTGGACACGCTGGCGTACAGCAAGCCGTTCTCGCCCACGTCGGTATCCACGCGCGCCAGCCAGGTCACCTTGCTCTTGCTGTAGCTGGCGGTGTTGTACGTGGACACGGCAAAACCGTTCGACGGGCCCGGATACACGCCCGGCGAGATCGGCACCTGCGGCACGTTCGGGTCGCCGTCCCAGCCCCAGTTGACGCCACCGTCGTTGGCCTTGTTGTCGTGCGACCAGCGCGCGCCGCCGGTGAAGCGCCAGTGGTCGGAGATGTGCCACGTGGACTGGCCGAAGATCGCCGACGACTTCACCGTCTCCTTGGGCTGGATGAAGGAACCCTGCCAGTTCACCGAACCGTACTGGGTACCGTTCATGATCGGGATATCGAAGCGGATGTTGTTGTCTTCGTACGCGTAGTACGCGCCCACGATCCAGTCGAACGTCTGCTGGCCGGTGGACTTCAGATCCACTTCCTGGCTCCAGCTCTCATAGTTGGAATAGTTGGTGCGGTCGTCCTGGTACACACCGCCCGTGGTGAAGCTGGTAGGCACGCTGACGCCGACGTCCTGGTCGTAGTCGCTCTTGCCCGAATAACGGTTGTAACCGGCGATGTAGCTCAGCTGCATGCTGTCGTTGATGTTCCAGTCCATGCGACTGCGCACCGTCTTGGAGGTGCGGTCCAGATACGGCGCCACGTCGATCAGGGCGGACCAGAAATCCTGCCCCGCGCGCGGCGTCTGCATCAGGCTGAGGTTGGGCGTGCCACGGTCCACGAAATACTCGTACGACAGGTTCCACTTGAACGAATCGCTGGGCTGCCACAGGGCGCTTACGCGCGCGGCGGACTGATCCTGCGCGCTGTACTTCTGGCCGCCATGGATGAACTGGTCCGCGTTGATCGGCTGGAACTTCGCCGGGTCACCACCCGAGGCGAGATACGTCGCCTGCTGCTGCGCCACGCTGGGCAATTCGCTGGAAGGGTTCTGATAGTCGACGTAACCATCGTGCTGCTCATGCACCACCGCCACGCGCATGGCGAACGTGCTGCTGATCGGCAGGTTGAACGCGGCACGCGCACCGATCTGGTTGTAGTTGCCCGCCTCCATCTGCGCATTGCCGTAGAAGCCCGCGCTGATGTCCGGCTTAGCCGTCTGAAAACTGATCGCGCCCGCTGTGGAGTTGCGCCCCCACAGCGTGCCCTGCGGACCGCGCAGCACTTCCACGCCATCCATATCCAGCAGCAGGCCCGAAGCCGCTTCGGCGCGCGGCGCGTATACGCCGTCTACGAAGGTCGCCACTTCCGGGTCCGCATATTCGGTCTTGGCGCTGTCGTTGCCGATGCCGCGCAAAGTCAGCGTAACCACGCCGTGATCGCCTTCACTGGTGCCCTGCAGGCCCGGCACCAGCTTGGTGAGGTCCTGCACGGTCATCACACGTTCTTTGTCGAGCGTATCGGGCGTAATCGCGCTCACGGCCACCGGCGTCTTCTGCAGCGGTGTCTCGCGCTTGGTCGCGCTCACCTGGATCGCATCGAGCTGCTTTACCTTTTTCTCGACCGGCGGTGCGGCGTTCTGTGCAGACGAACTGGCCGGCGTCGCATCCTGATCCGCCGCCAGTGCAGCGCCTGGCGCGAGCACCAGGGACATCGCGATATACAACGCCGAATAGCGCAACTTCATGAGACTTCCCCTCTAAAGAATCTTTCGGATTGTTGTGTGTCACCGCCCCCTGCGGCGACCCGTCGATCTTCACCCCGATGACAGCGCTGTCATTGGTAGATATGACAGCGCTGTCATTTGCGATCATAGACCGGTTTTTTCGCAGAAGCTTGACGCGTGGCAACACACCCCCGCCACCTCGTCAAACCCTTGCCCAGACTGGCTTGCAGCCGTTTCGGGCACCTTGTACCTACGCTTTTTTGGTGCACAGCAAATGGCCGTCTTGCCGCCTGCCCCGCTCTATTTGCGTCAGGCTTCGCCCCTGTACACCCTTCGCGCCTGCTTCGCGCACCCACTGTGCTGGGCCTTCACCAACGGCCGGCGTGGACACCGTTCCGGCGTTGCCTTGGATTACTTGGCGCACTCGATGACCTGATCCGTCTCGGTACCCAGCGCCACGCGCGCAATAGCCAAGGTGCTGCCCTTGCCCGCCCCCAGCGTAAAAGGTTGCTCGATGCGATGCATATCCGCACCCGCTGCGCGAAAGCACTTCAACGGCACGCCCACGCGCACCCACGACCCCACCCCGAGCGTGGCCAGTTGCTTGCCCACGGCCACCCGGCCTTGGCAGCCGGTGCCGCAGCCCATGCCGATCCATGCATCCTGCGCGGGCAAGGCATCCACGCGCAGCGTGGTTACCAGCAGCACATCGCCGTTGGTCTCGCGATCCAGATCCAACGGCGCATGCGCGTTCACCGCAAGCTCGCCGCCAGCGTCGCGCCAGCTGAACTGGCGCGCGTCTTCCTGGGCCTTGAAGTCCAGACCGCTCATGCTCAGCCCACCGTCCGGCGTGCTGGCGCGCGATACATCGGCGGGCACGCCATGGCCTTGCGCGCCGACCAGCGTGAACACGTAGCCGTGCACAGGCTTGCCGCGCTCCAGATAGTTGCCCACGGGAATCTGCTCGCCGTGGATGCCGGAGTTCTCCGGCAAGGGCGGCAGCGATGCGTGATCCGTGTAACGCAGACCGTAGCCCAGCGCGAACTGCGGCCTGCCCTGCCCCACGACCGCCGTGCTCGGCCAGGCATAGGCCAGCGTGCCGTGGAAGTCGTTGGCCACGCGGCCGTCCCGCGTACGTAGCAATACATCGGCCACGCCGCCGCCTTCACTGCCTGGCAACCAGCCAGCCACGAATGCATCGGCCGCATTGATCTCGCGATTCATCCACAGCGGCCGACCGCTCAGGAACACCGCCACCACCGGAATGCCCTCGGCGCGCAGGCGCCGGATGAGCGCAAGGTCATGGTCGTCGCCCGGTCGATACAGCAGGTTGGGCAGATCGCCCTGGAACTCGGCGTAGGGATCTTCGCCGAACACCACCACGGCGACATCCGGCTTGCGGGTGTAGTGGCCCTCGGCCTCGATCTCGGCATGTCCGCCGGCCGCCGTGACCTGCTCCACGATACCCGCGCCAATGGTCTGTGCGCCGGGGAAATCACTGCTCTTGAGCCCGGTGCCCTGCCAGTTCAGGGTCCAGCCGCCGCTCTGGCGCGGCACGCTGTCGGCCGAGTCGCCGGCCACCAGAATGTGTTTGCGCGGATCCAATGGCAGCACGCCATGGTTGTTCTTCAGCAGCACCAGCGATTCGCGCACGGCACGACGCGCGATAGCGCGATGCGCGGGGCTGCCCACGACATCACCGGCGTGGCGCACGATGGGCTGCGTGGATGGCGCGCCGGCCTCGAACAGGCCGGCGCGGAACTTCACCCGCAGAATGCGCGCCACCGCGTCGTCCAGGCGCGACATCGGAATGGTTCCTGCGTTGACCTCGGCCAGCGTGTGCTCGTAAAGGCCACGCCAACTGTCGGGCGCCATGAGCATATCCATGCCGGCATTGAACGAGGCCGGGCAATCGTCGTTGCTGCAACCGGCGATCTGCCCGTGCGCATTCCAGTCGCCAACGACAAAACCCTGAAAATCCATGCGCTGCTTGAGCACATCGGTGAGCAAGGCATGGTTGCCATGCATCTTCTGGCCATTCCAACTGGAGAACGACGCCATCACGGTCTGCACGCCCGCGTCGATGGCGGGCGGATAGCCGGCGGCGTGCACATCACGCAGCGCGGCCTCGCTGATCTGCGCATCGCCCTGGTCCTTGCCGTTCACGGTGCCGCCATCGCCGAGGAAGTGCTTGGCCGACGCCACCACATGCTCACCGTCCAGGAACTGCGGCGTGCCCACTTTGCCTTGCAGGCCCTCCACCATGGCGCCGGCATACTCCGCCACCCGCCTGGGGTCTTGCGAGTAGCCCTCGTAGGAACGCCCCCAGCGCACATCCTGCGGCACCGCCAGGGTGGGCGCGAAACTCCAGTTGATACCCGTGGCGCGCACCTCCGCCGCGGTGGCCGCGCCGATCTGGCGAATCAGTTCGGGATCATTCGTCGCGCCCAGCGCGGAGTTCTGCGGGAACAGCGTGGCGCCCACCGCGTTGTTGTGTCCGTGCACCGCATCGATGCCGAACAACAGGGGAATCGCCGCATGGCCGGGCTGCGGCTCCATCGCCGCGCGATAGAACGACTCGGACAGGGCCTGCCACTGCGCCACGGTGGCGGTAAGCGCTCCCTTGGGCTTGGAGTTGCCGCCCGCGAGGATCGCACCGAGGTGATAGTGGCGCACATCGTCGGGCGTCACGCTGAGGATGTCGGCCTGAATCAGCTGGCCCACCTTCTCCTCCACGCTCATCTTTGCCATCAGGGCGGCGACGCGCTGCTCCAGCGCGGCATCGCTGGGCAAGGGCCAGGTGGCGCGCGGCCACTGATCGGGATGGACCGTGGCCGAAGCGGCCCAGCACGAACCACCCAGCACGCCGGCCAGCACCACAGCCAGCACAGTCGGGGCACAACGCAAACGACGAACAGACGCCAGCACGGCTCTCTCCATGGCAGGGCGGCCTCCCCTGCGGAGCCCGTTCAAATCAGCCTGACAGAAATGACAGCGCTGTCAATTTGCGTCGCAGCAGACCGCGAAATTCACCCAAGTTACTGATAAATAAAAATATGACGGTTTTCGATAGGCGTGAACGCCGCGCCCGGCGCAACACCGGTGGTAGCAAGGGCAAGGAAACATGCCGTCGTCAGCACTGGCGACGGCAACGCTGGACTACGGCGCCTTGGCCGTCGATTCGCGCAGCTGCAGCGTGTAGGGCACCTGCACCAACAGGCCGTGACCACGGCCGCGAAGGTGATCCATCAACTGCAGCGCGGCGAGCTTGCCCATTTCCCGGCTGGGTTGACGCACCGTGGTGAGCGGCGGCCATAGCTGCGTGGCCAGCGGCGTGTCGTCAAAGCCGCACACCGAGAGATCACGCGGTACTTTCAGGCCGCGCTCGTTGGCGGCCCACATCACGCCCGCCGCCATGTCGTCATTGGCCGCGAAGATCGCCGTGGGATGCTCCGGCAGGTCAAACAACTGACGCGCGGCCAGCACACCGGAGCCAAACGAAAACTCGCCCTGCAAGATGTATTGCGGATCCACCGGCAGGCCCGCGGCGGTGAGTGCGTCCTTGTAACCGGCCAAACGCCACCGGCTTGCGCCGTGGTTGGCGATGCCCAGGATGTGGCCAATACGCCGGTGCCCTTGCTCGATCAGGTGTGTGACCAGCGCCTTGGCCGCCTGCTGCTCGTCCATGCATACGCCGATCGCGCCCTGGCGGTGTTGCGGCGAAATACTGGCGTGCGGCACGCCCAATTCGCGCAGGCGCTGCAACAACGGGGCGTGGTCGGTGAGCGGCGGCGTCACGATCACGCCTTCAATGTGGTGGTCGTGCACCAGCGCATCCACGCGACGGATAAAGTCCTTGCCGCGCATGCGCAGCGGGCAGGCCATCATGCTGAAGCGATGCGCATCGCAGGCATCCAGCACACCGTCCTGGATTTCCGCCAGGTAGGTAGAGGCAGGGTTGTCGTTGTTGTCGTACAGCATCGCCACCAGGAACGAGCGGCTGCCCGCCAGGCCGCGCGCCGCGGGGCTGGGGCGGTAGTTCATCGACTCCATCGCCGCCAACACCTTCTGGCGGGTGGATTCCTTGACCGATGACTCCTCGTTGAGCACACGAGAAACCGTCTTCGGCGAGACGCCCGTCGCACGTGCTACATCTTCCAGGCGGACCCGCATGATTTCTCCCGACATCGTCGTACTGCCGTGGGACTATGCCCTTCCGCGCGGGACGTTTACAAGAACCCGCAGGCCGCCGACCCAACCCTCGCGGCGAACGAAAGGAATCCAGATGGCGCCAAATCGCGTATCGGCATCACCAGCCCCCAGCGCGATGCCCTGCGATGCCCCTTCCCTGCCGCACGTCGACACGCCTCCCGCGCGGGGCCCGCGCACCCATCGCCCTGCTGCTGGGGCTGGCTTGCCTTGCTGCGATGCCACTCCATGCCACGGACCGGCATTACATCGGGGTGGCGTATGCACTCGACGGAAACGCCGTGCGCTATCGCGAAGAGCACTGGCTGTTCGACGATCGCGGCACCCGCGTGCGGCTGGTGCTGTATCGCTGCGGCGATGGCACGGCTTTCGCGCGCAAATGGGTGCGCTACGTGGATGTGCCCTGGGCACCGGAGTTCACCTTCGAAGACGGGCGTGACGGCTATCGCGAGGGCGTGCGGCGCACGGCGAACGGGCAATTGGACATATACGCCAGCCGCCACCGCGGCGCGGCGCCGGACAGCGCCACGCTCACCCCACCCGCCGATACGGTGATCGACGCGGGCTTTGACGACTACGTGCGTGGACATTGGCGCCAGTTGCTGCAACCGGATGGCTTGCGTGCCGACTTTGTGATGCCCTCGCGATTGGGTGTGCTGCCTTTGCGCCTGCGCCCGGTACCCAACACCGGCGCCGAGGCGGTACAGCGTTTGCGCATGAGCCTGGATGGCTGGCTGGGCAAGCTCGCGCCCAGTGTCGACCTGGTCTACGCCCTCAGCGACCAGCGCCTGCTGCGCTTTGAGGGCATCAGCAACATCCGCGACGCGGACGGCCACACCCAACGCGTACGCATCGAATTTCCACGCGACGGGGAACAGCCGGCCCCCAGCCAGGCCGAGATCACGATGGCCATGTCCACGCCATTGGCAGCCCGTTGCCCGGGCTGATGGCAGCATGCATCCAAAACCACCATCGCCTGCGTATAGATGGATGACTGGCGCAGAGGACTCGCAAATGAATACCCACGTACCGCCCACCGTGCAGGCCAAGCACGATGGCCGCCGCAAGGCCAGTCTTCGCCAGTGGTTCGATTCACGCGCCGGCGGCGGCGTGGACGACCGGTCCGATCGTATCGACTGGCTGCGCGCGGGTCCCTTCATCGCCATGCACCTGGCTTGCATCGGTGTGTTGTGGGTCGGGGTTTCGACCGTGGCGTTGAGCACCGCCATAGCGTTGTACGCGCTGCGCATGTTCGCGCTGACGGGCTTCTATCATCGCTATTTTTCGCATCGCGCCTTCCGCACCTCGCGCACCGTGCAATTCGTCTTTGCCCTGATCGGCGCCGCCTGCGTGCAGCGCGGGCCGCTGTGGTGGGCCGCGCACCACCGGCATCACCACCGCTACGCCGATACCGCCCAAGATCCCCATTCCCCCACCGTGCATGGCTTCCTGTGGAGTCATGCCGGCTGGTTCCTCACCCCCGCCGCCTTCCTTACCGACGAGTCACGCGTGCCCGATCTGGTGCGCTACCCCGAGCTGCGCTGGCTGGACCGCTACGACATCGCCGTGCCGGTCGCCTTGGCGGTGGCGCTCTATGGGCTGGGCGTGCTGCTGCATTGGCTGGCGCCCTCCTGGGGCACCAGCGGCGGACAGATGCTGGTGTGGGGGTTCTTTGTCTCCACGGTGGTGCTGTTCCACGCCACGGTCACCATCAACTCGCTGGCGCATCGCTTTGGCCGGCGTCGGTTTGTCACCCGCGACGATAGCCGCAACAACGTGTGGCTGGCGCTGATTACCTTCGGCGAAGGTTGGCACAACAACCATCACTTCTACCCCGGTGCCGCCCGCCAGGGGTTCCGCTGGTGGGAGATCGACCTCACCTGGTACGCGCTGCGCCTGATGAGCGCCGTGGGGCTGGTATGGGATCTCAAGCCGGTGCCGGCCTGGGTGCTGCACAAGGCGGAGGGCTGAGCGTGCGCATCGCCATCGTGGGCTCGGGCATCGCGGGGCTGGCCAGCGCCTGGTATCTCTCGCGCCATCATCATGTGACCCTGTTCGAGGCCAACGACTACCTCGGCGGTCACACCCATACCCATGACATCGCCCAGGGTGGCCGGCTGTATCGCGTCGATACCGGCTTTATCGTGCACAACCCGGCGCATTACCCACTACTCACCCGCCTGTTCGAGGAGTTGGGCGTGGTCTCGCAACCCACCACCATGAGTTTCTCGGTGCGCAGCGAGGCCAGCGGGCTGGAATACAACGCCACCACTCTCGATACCCTGTTCTGCCAACGCCGCAACCTGGTGTCGCCGCGCTTTCTGGGCATGGTGCGCGACCTGCTGCGCTTTTACCGCGAAGCGCCCGCGCTGCTGAACGACCCCGGCCCGGGCCCCAGCCTGGGCCAATACCTGGAACGGCATCGCTACGGCGCGACCTTTCGCGACGAGCACTTGGTGCCGATGGCGTCGGCGCTGTGGTCCTCGCCCGCGCAGCAGATCCTGGACTTCCCTGCGCGCTACCTCGTGCAGTTCATGGCCAACCACCAAATGCTGCAAGTCGCCGACCGCCCGGAATGGCGCGTGGTGCGGGGCGGCTCGGCCACTTACATACAAGCCATGCGCGCGCGCTGGCAGGTCGAGGAACGCCTGCGTTGCCCGGTGCATGCCATCCATCGCACCGGCGCGCAGGTGCAGGTGATGAGCGCGCATGGCGCGGAGTCGTTCGATCATGTGGTACTGGCCTGTCATAGCGACCAGGCGCTGTCCCTGCTGGCCGACGCCAGCGACCGTGAGCACGACATTCTCGGTGCCATGCCCTATCAGGCCAACGACACCGTGCTCCATACCGACGCACGGGTATTGCCCCGCCAGCGCAAAGCGTGGGCAGCCTGGAACGCGTACTTGCCCGCGACACCCGGCGCGCTGTGTACGGTGAGCTATTGCATGAACCTGTTGCAGGACCTGGTATCACCCGAGCCCTTCATCGTGTCGCTCAACCAGACCGAGCTGATCGATCCGGCCAAGGTGCTGCGGCGCATGCGCTACCACCACCCGGTGTACACCGCCGGCTCCGTCGCCGCGCAGGCGCGAAAGCAGGAGATCCAGGGGCAACGCCGCACCTGGTTCGCCGGCGCCTACTGGGGCTGGGGCTTCCACGAAGACGGCATCCGTAGCGCCATGGAAGTCGTTGGCGCGATCGACGTTGCCATGCCCACGACGGAAATGTTCACGCGCTCCACGGAGGCAGCGGCATGAATGCCCTTGCCAGCGCCGTGTACGAAGGCCGCGTCACGCATCGGCGCCACGCACCGCGTCCGCACGCCTTTACCTATCGCATGGCACAGCTCTATCTGGACCTGGATGAGCTGGACGAGGTATTCCGCGACCGCTGGCTGTGGTCGGTCGGCCGCGCGAATCTGGCCGAGTGGCGGCGCAGCGATTACCTGGGCCCCATGGACATGCCGCTGGCCGATGCCGTGCGCCTGCGCGTGCAACGCGATACCGGCGAGGTGCCGCGCGGCCCGATCCGCATGCTCACCCATCCACGCTATGCCGGTTACGTGTTCAACCCCGTCACCTTCTATTACTGCTTTGCGCCGGATGGGCTGACGCTGGACTTCATCGTGGCGGAGATCACCAACACCCCCTGGGGCGAGCGTCACGCCTACGTGATGCAGACCGACGCTGCCACGCGCCGCGGACGCGCCTTCGCATGGCAGTTCGACAAGCAATTCCATGTATCGCCCTTCATGGCGATGGAGCGCTCCTACGACTGGCGCTTCACCGCGCCCGCCGACGACCTGCGCGTGCACATGAAAGTGAGCCGCGACGCGCACAGCGAGTTTGATGCCACGCTGTCGCTGCAACGCCGCCCCCTCGATGGCCATAGCCTGGCACGCGTGCTGTGGCGCTATCCGCTGATGACCGCACAAGTCGTCGGCGCCATTCATTGGCAAGCGCTGCGGCTATGGCTCAAGCGCACGCCTGTTTACGACCATCCCGGCAAACGCGCCAGCTCGGCTGCGACGCGCGAACCGCATGCACCGACGTTGGGAGAACGCCCATGACCGAGCTTGCCAAGCCCCGCCTGTCCAGCACACCGATGCCTATCATCGGCACCTGGGACAAGCTGCTGCGCCAGCGCCTGCTGACCGCTATGCAGGCGCTACGGCATGGGCGCATCACCATCACCGATGGCCTGGAGACCATCACCGTGGGCGATGCCCACGCGCCCGCCGACGCTCCCCACCCGCACCTGCGCATCGACGACCCGCGCTTCTATCGCATGCTCGCCCTCAACGGCAGCGTCGGCGCGGGCGAAGCCTATGGCGATGGCCTGTGGCGTTGTGACGATATCGTCGCGCTGGTGCGCCTGCTGGTGCGTAACCGCGACCTGCTCGATGAGATGGAAACCGGCATCGCCCGACTGGGTGGCGCGGCGATGCGCTTGTGGCATGCCTTGCGCGAAAACACGCGCGCGGGCAGCCGCCGCAATATCGCCGCCCATTACGACCTCGGCAACGAATTCTTCCGCCTGTTCCTGTCCGACGACCTGATGTACTCCTCGGCGCTGTGGGCGCAGGAGGATGACACCCTGGACGCAGCCTCTGCGCGCAAGCTCGATGTGATCTGCCGCAAGCTCGATCTCAAGCCCGGCCAGCGCGTGATCGAAATCGGCACCGGCTGGGGCGGCTTCGCACTGCACGCGGCGCGCTACTACGGCTGCCACGTCACCACCACCACCATTTCCGAAGAACAGTACGCGCTGGCCTCGCGTCGCGTGGCGCAGGCGGCCCTGGGCCACCGCATCACGCTGCTCAAGCGCGACTATCGCGATCTGGAGGGCCAGTACGACCGCCTGGTGTCGATTGAAATGATCGAGGCCATCGGCGCGCGTTACATGGGTACCTATTTCGGCAAGCTCGCGCAGTTGCTCAAGCCCGACGGCATGGCCCTGGTACAAGCCATCACCATCGAGGATCACCGCTACGCACAGGCAGTGCGGTCGGTGGATTTCATCAAGCGGCACATCTTTCCCGGCAGCTTCATTCCCTCGCTCAGCGCCATGCTGGACGCCAAGACGCGCGCCAGCGATCTTGCGCTGGTGCATCAGGAGGATTTCGGACTGTCCTACGCGCGCACCCTGCATGCGTGGCGCGAACGCTTCATGTCGCGTCTGCCCGAGGCGCGCGTGCAAGGTTTCGACGAGCGCTTTCTGCGCCTGTGGGAGTTCTACCTCGCTTATTGCGAAGGCGGCTTCGAGGAACGCGCCATCGGCGTATCGCACCTGTTGCTGGCGCGGCCGGGTGCACGACCTGCCACCAGTCGCTGGACCGCGCGCGAAGGGGCACGCCCCGCATGAATGTCTGGGGCAACCTGGTCGGCTATCAACTCACCTGGCTGCTGCTCGTGTGGGGCGCCGCCCGCGACCACTTGTGGCTGGGCTTGGGCGCGGGGCTCGCCTTCGTGATCTGGCAGGTAGGCACCAGCCACGAGCGCGGGCTGGAGCTGCGCCTGCTGCTGGCGGCCCTGTTGTGCGGCGTGCTGGTGGACGGCGTGGCGGCCGGCACCGGTTGGCTGAGCTATGCCGCACCCGTGCCCGCCGCGCCACCGCACGGAGCACCGTGGTGGATTCTCATGCTGTGGCTGTGCTTCGCCACCACCGTCAATCGCTCGCTGAAGTTCCTGCACCACCGCCCGTGGCTGGCCGCGCTGCTGGGCGGCGTGGGCGCGCCCATGGCGTATCTGGCCGCGGCGCGCGGTTGGCAGGCCGTGCAATTCCATGCGCCCGAAGCCTTGGGCCTGGGCTGGATCGCGCTGTGCTGGGCGTTGGCGCTGCCCTTGCTCGGCCAGCTGTCCGATCGCTGGCATCAACGGATGGAGGCACGGCACGCATGAGCTACGCACTGCAAATGGGCTTGCTCGCGCTGATCATGATCGTGGTGATGAGCGCCGGCTGGCAGTGGCAACGCAGGCATCGCAACGCAGGCATTGTGGATGTGCTGTGGGCACTGGGTCTGGGCATCGCGGCGCTGTTGATGGTCACCACCGGTCGCGGCGCGCCGTTGCCGCGTGCCTTGCTGGCGGTGCTTGCCACGGCCTGGTCCCTGCGCCTGGCCGTGCATCTGTGGCGGCGCGTGCGGCATGAAGCGGAGGATGGGCGCTATCGCCAACTGCGCGAGCATTGGCAGGGTAGCCAGCCGAAGTTCTACGCGTTCTTCCTGGCGCAAGCCGCGCTGGTGCTGCTGTTTGCGCTCCCCTTCATGGCGGTGGCGGCCAATCCGCAGCCGTTCGTCACCGGCTGGATTGCCCTGGGCGTGGTCCTGTGGTGTGTCAGCGTGGCCGGCGAAGCCTTGGCCGATCGCCAGCTGGCCCGATTCCGTGCCGACCCCTCGCAACGCGGCCGTACCTGTCGCCAGGGCCTGTGGCGCTATTCGCGCCACCCCAACTACTTCTTCGAATGGTTGCACTGGTTCGCCTACGTGGCGTTGGCCGTGGGCTCGCCACTGTGGTGGCTGACCTGGAGCGGACCGCTGGTGATGTACGTATTCCTGCGTTGGATCAGCGGCGTGCCGTTCACCGAAGCGCAAGCGCTGCGCACGCGCGGCGAAGACTACCGCGACTACCAGCGCCGAACCCCGATGCTGTTTCCCTGGTTTCCCAAGGCCTGAAGGAGCTCACCATGAGCACTGCACTCACCGACCGCGCCGAACTGCTGGCGGATCGCCCCGCTCCCGGACTGCTAGGCCTGGCCGAGCGCGGACTGGTACCGGACGCGCTGCTGCGCGCCGGCATTCGCCAACTGTGTACGCAACGCCTGCGCGAGATTCATGCCGGGGGCGTGGATGCCGCGCAGGAGCGCCATCAGCAATGGATTGCCCAATTGCGTCGCGGCCCCATCGCCATTGAAACGGATGCGGCGAACACGCAGCACTATGAAGTACCCACCGAGTTTTTCCAGCACTGCCTGGGGCCGCGCCTGAAGTATTCCTCCTGTTACTTCCCCCACGCCGATACATCGCTGGCCGATGCCGAGTTGGCGATGCTGGAGCTGTACGCGCAGCGCGCCCAGCTCAGCGATGGCCAGGACATTCTGGAACTGGGCTGCGGCTGGGGATCGCTCACGTTATGGCTGGCCGATCGCTATCCGCGCTCACGCATCACGGCGGTGTCCAACTCCCATTCGCAACGGCAGTGGATCATGCAGCAATGCGAGCGACTGGGTTTGCCCAACGTCAAGGTCATCACCTGCGACGTCAACCAGCTCGACCTGGCAGCCGAGCACTTTGACCGCTGCGTATCGGTGGAGATGTTCGAGCACGTGCGCAATCACGAGGAACTGATGGCGCGCATTGCATGCTGGTTGCGCCCCGGCGGCAAGCTGTTCGTGCACATTTTCGCCCATCGCGATGCGGCCTATCCCTTTGAGACAAACGGCGAAGACAACTGGATGGGGCGGCACTTTTTCACCGGCGGCATGATGCCCGCCGCCGACACGCTGCTGCATTTCCAACGCGACCTGGCGATCGAACAGCGCTGGCTGGTGGACGGCACGCATTACGAGCGCACCGCCAACCTGTGGCTCGCCCGCCAGGATGACCAGCGCGAGGCCATCTTCCCCGTGCTTGCACGCACCTATGGCAGCCCGGCGCTGGCGGCCTTGTGGTTCCAGCGCTGGCGCATGTTCTGGATGTCGTGCGCGGAACTGTTCGGTTACGCCAACGGCCAACAATGGTTGGTGGCTCACTATCGCTTTGCGCGTCCCAGCTGAGGAGGACCCCCATGCGCGCCTTCGCCTGCCCGCTGCTAGCCAGCCTGCTCGCACTCAGCCCCATCGCGGGCTGCGCGGCGTCGCAGGCGCCGATCACCCCCGTCGCCCATGTCGATCTGCAGCGCTACATGGGCGATTGGTACGTCATCGCGTCCATTCCCTCGCGCTTCGAACGCCGGGCATGCAATGCGCTGGAGTCGTATGCGCTGCGCGGCGACGGGCGCATCCAAACCACGTTCAGCTATCGCGAAGACACCCCGGACGGAAAGCCCAAGACCATGCACGCTACCGGCTCGGTGCAAGACGACAGCGGTAATGCCGTATGGGGCATGCAGTTCATCTGGCCGATCAAAGCGGAGTACATCATTGCGTGGCTCGACGCGGACTATCGCACCGTCATCGTCGCGCGCAATAAGCGCGACTACGTATGGATCATGGCGCGCACGCCGACCATCTCCGACGCCCAGTACGCCGCGCTGACCCAGCGAGTGGCCGCGCTGGGCTACGACACCAGCAAGCTGCGCCGCGTGCCACAGCAATGGTCGGCAACAGCTACTCCAGCGGCGCCGCGATAACGAGCTTATCCACCGGATAGCCACGGCGCGCCGCACGATCGCGCAGCTGCTCGAACTGGCTGCGCGACATGCCGGGCGTGCGCGACAGCACCCACAGGTAGCGACGACTGGGGCTGCCCACCACCGCCCAGCGGTAGTCGGGGTCCAGATCGATCACCCAATAGTCCGCCCACACCCAGGGCAACCAACCCAGCCAGGCCGGCGCAAAGCGCACCTGCAACGCGCCGGGGGAACCCTCGACGCGGCGCGCCTGCCCGTCCGCGCTATCCATGCTGCCATCGTGCGTGCGGCAGGCGTTGTGCACGGTGATGCTGCCGTCCGGGCGTGCGCTGTAGGTGGCCGTAATGGTGTCCTTGCACTGGCGCTGGAAGAACATCGGCAAGTGCGCAATCTCATGCCATTGGCCGAGATAACGCGGGACATCGAGCTGAGCTACCGGCGTATTCGCCAACGCCTGGGCATGCGCCATGGGCGCGAGGGTCGCCAGCACACTCAAACACGGTAAGACACGTCGCCACATGGGAGCACTCCTGCCATAGCACCACGTGTTTGTACGCAGGAACGCGTCGATTGGATCGTCCCGACCTAAAAAAGGGTGACGGCGCGGAGCCGTCACCCTCGATCAACACCCAATTATCGTCGCCGCGAGGGCTGCCGTGGATCAGGCAGCCTGGCTCTGGATGCTGCTCACCGACGGCGATACGGCGACATCGCCACCGATCTCGATGCGACGCAGCTTGTATGCCTCCGGAACCTCGCGCTTGAGCTCGATCACCAGCAAGCCGTTCTCCAGCTTGGCACCCGTCACCTGCATATGCTCGGCCAGCTCGAAATGACGGTTGAAGGGGCGATTGGCAATGCCACGGTGCAGCACTTCACCTTCCTGCTCGCCCTTGCGCTCGCCACTGACGGTGAGCATGTTGGCCTGCACGGTGATGTTGATGTCTTCGCGGCTGAAGCCGGCCACGGCCATGGTGAGGCGATAGCGGTCTTCGCTGAGCTTCACCGAATCGAACGGCGGCCAGTTGTCGCCGGGCTGCGTGCGGGATGCGGCCTCCAGCAGGTCGAGCACGCGATCGAAGCCGATGCTGGAGCGGTGCAGCGGGGAAAGATCCAAAACAGTACGCATAACCATATCCTCTGATGAGCAACATGTAGGCGTCGCGCCACACGGCGCGACGAGCCAGCCCCGAAGCGACTGGCGACGGGAAAAATGAGGGGGCATCGCCGGCTTTCAAGAGGACGGTTTCAGCGACGGTTTAGCCGGCCGCGCAGGCCATGGCCTAGCCGTGTCCTTGCCAGACCATGGCCATGCATCCAAACGGCGCGGGTTTGCGTATAGGCCCAAGACCACCGGACTACTTCCATGCCGACCCTGCCCATCCGCCCGATGTTGCCGCTTTCCCCGACGTCACGGCCCGGGCGCGTCCTGGCGTGGGAAACCCGGCCATGCTGCGCCAG
Source organism: Dyella sp. ASV21 (assembly GCF_016428975.1). Classification (GTDB taxonomy): domain Bacteria; phylum Pseudomonadota; class Gammaproteobacteria; order Xanthomonadales; family Rhodanobacteraceae; genus Dyella. Next base: position 16,467 of record NZ_JAELTT010000016.1, on the reverse strand, counting down.
CGGGTGGAAGCATGGTTATGATGCCTCCTGATCCCGCAACCCATAAGGTGACGCCCCTCGGGGTAGTGCGACGCGTGTCCACATCTGCCAGCCAAGCCGCCGACGATGCACGCTACTGGGCCGAACAGATGGCCTGTGTCGCCGCGCGCCGGGATATGGATGGCTTCATGCGCATCTACGACCATTTCGGCCCGCGCCTGCAACGCTATCTGCTGGGCCTCAACGTGCCGGCGGCCCAAGCCGAGGAGCTGGTACAGGAGGCCATGCTGCGCCTATGGCGCCGGGCCGACCTGTTCGACCCGGCGCGCGCCAGCCTTTCCACCTGGCTGTTCCGCGTAGCGCGCAACCTCTACATCGACAGCATGCGCGGCGAGCCGCGCTGGTTGCCGATCCAGGAGGGCCTGGATTGGCTGGATCACGAACACGCCGAAGAGGGCGGCAGCAGTGCCGAGTCGTTCACCGATCATGCCGGCCTGAGTCAGGCCATCGATGCCTTGCCCGCGGCGCAGGCCCGCCTGATCCGCATGTCTTATTTCGAAGCCAAGAGCCACAGTGAGATCGCCCAGGAACTGGGCATGCCGCTGGGCTCGGTCAAGTCCACGCTGCGACGCGCATTCGCCAAGTTGCAGCTGGGGTTGGGACGTACGCCATGAAACCGCATCATCACCTCGATACCGCCACCCTTATCGGCTACTCCGCCGGTGCCCTGCCCACCGCCTTTGCGGTGGTGGTGTCCGCACACCTGAGCATTTGCCGCACCTGCCGCGAACAACTGCGCGATGCCGACCTCGTCGGCGGCCAGTTGATGAAGCAACAGGAAGGCGCGCCCTTGTCTGCCAGCACACGCGACAGCCTGCTTGCGCGCCTGCGCGCCACGGAAACCGCGCCCGCTCGCATGCCGACCACGGCGCACCCGGCGCACGACCCGGATCTGCTCCCCGCCGCACTGCACCCGTATTTCGGCGATCGCTACAGCACGCTGCGCTGGCGCATGATCGGCCCGGGCGTGCATCACATCCGCGCCCACGATGTGGCGGACAGTCACCTGATGCTGCTGCGCACCGCGCCCGGCCGCAGCGTGCCGATGCACAGCCACGGCGGCAACGAGTTGACCATGATCCTGCAAGGCTCCTACGACGATTCGCTGGGCCATTTCGCGCCGGGCGATGTCGCCGACCTGGACGTCGATGTGGAGCATCAGCCGATCACGGCACCTGGCGTACCGTGCATCTGCCTGGCGGCGACGGATGCGCCGCTGCGTTTCTCGGGTTGGCTGGCGCGTACGCTGCAGCCGCTGTTCAAGCTTTGAGCGCGCTTCAGGCCTTGCCTTGCTCGACCAGGGTCAAGGCCACCTTGTCGCGTAGATACACCGGCAAGGCGTGCTCCGGGGCCGAGGCGCGCCCGGCGGCAAACTCGATGGCGGCAAGCTCCGCCACGTGCCTGGCCTGCGGATAGCGGTTGCCGCTGGCGCTGCGCAATGCGCCGGTAAGGCGTTCGCCCAATACCTGGGCATAGGTGGCCCAACCGCTGCCGACCACATGCCAGTGCGGCGCCTCGGGCAGCAGCAGCGCCTCGGGCGTGCACACGCGCTCCTCATCCAACGCCACCAGCCCGCCATCACCGTCGCGGCGATAACTGGCCGCATAAACCTCGCCCATGCGCGCGTCGATCACGGCGAGAATGGCTTCGTCGTCCTCCGGCGCCTCCAGCGCCAGGGCGGCCAGCGAGGACACGGTAATCACCGGCACATCCAGCGCCAGCGCCATACCCTGGGCAAGCGAAATACCCAGGCGCACACCGGTGAACGCTCCCGGGCCGCGCCCCACCGCCACGGCATCGAGCGCGTGCCGGCTCAGGCCGGCCTCGGCCAACAAGGCGTCGGCCATGGGCAGCACCAGTTCGGTGTGGCGTCTGGGAGCGATTTCGCTGCGGGCAATGACCTGGTCGCCATGGATCAGGGCGACGGAGCAGGCTTCGGTGGCGGTTTCGATGGCGAGCAGATTCATGATCGCTCCATGATAACGGGTGAACGCCGCGAGCCGGCGAATCGCATGCAAGCCCGCGGCCAGGCCGCGTGGCCACCCCGGCCACCTCAACCGTGTGCTTGGGGTACCCCATCAGAACGCCATGCGCGGCCCGCCAGCGGGCGCCCGGGGGCCCCGCTGCGGCGCGTTAAAGGCAAAACGGCGATCAGGCCGCTGGCGGCTGCCACAGTTCGACGCGGTTGCCGTCCGGGTCGGTGATCCAGCCGAACGCCCCGTACTCGCTCTTGTCCACGCGCTCATCCACATTCACGCCAGCCGCGCGCAGTTGCGACAACAGCGCGTCGAGATCATCCACGCGCAGATTGATCATGTAGGACTGGGAGCCGGCGCCGAAGTAGGCGGTGTCGACGGCGAACGGCGACCACAACGTATAGCCGGGTCGCGAAACATCCTCCGCAAAACGCGCCCCGCCCCATTTGTCCACGGGTAAGCCCAGATGCTCGGTGTACCACTCGGCCAATGCCTTGGGGTCGCGTGACTTGAAGAAGATGCCGCCTACACCAATGACTTTGGCCATGTCGCTCTCCTCATCGGGGGTTGTCGATGCCCCAGTATGCGCCGGCCACCGTCAAGGCGAAGCGGATACCGCCAGGTCATCGGCGAAGAAGGCTTGCACCGGCGCCAGTTCGCGCGTTCGCGGCATCGGCGGAAGGCTGCCCAGGAACAGGCGCCCGTAGCCCTTGCTGGTGAGGCGCGGATCGCACAGCACCAGCACGCCGCGATCGCGTACGTCGCGGATCAGGCGCCCGGCGCCCTGCTTGAGCGCAATCACCGCGCTGGGCACCTGCCAGCCCATGAAGGGATTGATCCCGGCCTGTTCCAGCGCCTCCAGCCGCGCCTGCAACACGGGATCGTCGGGCGAAGCGAACGGCAGCTTGTCGATCACCACCACGCTGAGCGCCTCGCCCGCCACATCCACGCCTTCCCAGAAGCTGGCCGCGCCCAGCAACACACCATGTCCACTGGCACGAAATTCTTCCAGCAGGCGATGGCGCGGTGCACTGCCCTGCACGAACAACGGCCAGGGCACGCGTTCGCGCAGCAACTCGGCGGCGCGACGCAAGGCACGATGCGAGGTGAACAACAGGAAGGCGCGCCCATGCGAGGCGTGCAGCACGGGCAGCACCGCGTCCAGCACGCGATCGGTGTAGTCGCGCGCGGCCGGATCGGGCAAGCCCGCCGGCAGATAGCACAAGGCCTGACGGGTGTAGTCGAAGGGGCTATCCACGTGCAGCGTATGCGGATCGTCCAGGCCGAGCTGGCGCGCAAAGTGGTCGAAACTCCCCGCCACCGACAAAGTAGCCGAGGTATAGATCCACGCCGCCTGCGTCTGTTCGCGCATGGCGCGCAGCGGCGCGGCGAGATCCAGCGGCGTGGCATACAGCGCAAAGCCCCGCGGGAACAATTCGTACCAACGTACATCGCGCTCGCCTTCGCGCTCGGCGATGCGGTCCAGCCGTTCGCTGAGCAGCGCGGCGCGTTCGTGCGCAAGGCTGAAGCCCCGCGAACGATCCGCCTGCGAGGCGAGCACGTCGGTAAAGGCCGCCAACACTTCGCGCAGTTCGTGCACGGCCTCATCGATGGCGGCGCTGGTTTCCAACAGATGATAGGGGCCGCGCTCGGGCAAGGCATCCATCGCCAGGCGCAGCTTGCGGATGGCGTCCTGCACCGCTTCGGCCGGCTCCAACACGAGACTGATGGCGCCGGTAACGCCGTTGCATTCGGTGAGGCTGTCCTGCGCCAGATCGCTGAGCTGACGCGCGCTGATGCTTTGCGAAAAGAACTGCCCCGCCAGTTCGGGAATCTGGTGCGCTTCGTCCAGAACAAAGGCGCTCGCGCCCGGCAGGATCTCGCCAAAACCCTCCTGCTTGAGCGCCAGGTCGGCGAACAGCAGGTGATGGTTGACCACCACGAGATCGGCTTCCTGCGCTTCGCGGCGCGCCTTCACCACGTGGCAGTCGTCGTAGAACGGGCACTCCACACCCAGGCAGTTTTCCGGCGTGGAGGTTACGCGCGGCCACAACGGCGATTCCTCCGGCACCTCGGCCAACTCCATGCGGTCGCCGCGACGCGTACGCGCCGACCATGCGCGTACCGCCGCCAGCTGCGACGCCTGGGCGCGATCGAAGCTGATGCCTTCGCGCACGGTCTGGTCCAGGCGATACAGGCACAGGTAATTGGAACGACCTTTCAGCAGCGCCATTTTCAGGCGCGCCCCCAACACCGAGCTGACACGCGGCAAGTCGCGAAAATACAGCTGATCCTGCAAGGCCTTGGTGCCGGTGGAAACGATCACCCGCTCACCCGAAAGCAGCGCCGGCACCAGGTAGGCGAACGTCTTGCCGGTGCCGGTGCCGGCCTCGGCAATCAAGGTGTCGCGCTCGGCGATGGCGTGCTGCACGGCGCTGGCCATGCTTTGCTGCGCTTCGCGCGGGGCGAAATTGGGTAGCTCGCGGGCAAATGGTCCCTCGGGGCCAAGCAGCGCGGCAACGTCCTCGTGATCGATCATCCGCCAAGTATGGCCGATGCCGGGCCATGCCCGCGAATGGCTTAGACTGGCAGTCTCCCCACCCGGAGCGCCGCCATGTCCTCGCCCGTCACCGGCATCGGCCAGATCGCCATCACCGTGAGCGATGTGGACCGTGCGCTCGCCTTCTATCGGGACATTCTGGAGCTGCCGTTCCTGTTTCGCCCCGCGTTGCAGTTGGCATTCCTCGACTGCGGCGGCATCCGCCTGATGCTCACCACGCCGCAGGGCGCCGGGGCGGTGGGCGGCAACTCGGTGCTGTATCTGAAGGTGCACGACATCGACGCCAGCTATCGCAGCCTGCTCGACCGCGGCGCCGAGGGCGCCCACCAGCCGCGCGTCACCGCCGCGCTATCCGATCACACCTTGTGGCTGGCCTTTCTGCACGATCCGGACGGCAACCTGGTAGCGCTCATGGAGGAACGGCGACGCACGCCACCCAGCACCTCGGCCTGACCCACACCGCAGGCACCATCCGTCGGCACGGCCTCAGCCACGCCGCAAACCGAGGAAAAACGTTGCGACGCATCGCCAACGCCATGTCGCCACGAAGCGTGCCATACGCACGGATGACCGCATCCGCCGCGTGGCGCGTGGCGCAAGTAAAAGTGGCTTGCCGGCTCGCCACGATGACTGCCGTTGCTTTCACGGACCATTGACGAGCACAAGCCAAGGCTGTGCGCAAACCAACAGATATCGTGACCGTCGATGGCGCGGATCGGCGGGTGCTCCGGTGGCACCCAGGATGAAAGACGCGCATCCGTTCGTCTCTCCCTGAGAGCGTCTTCGTGATGTCGCGCACGGCATGGTCATACTCCCGCTTCCGCCCGTACGCTGCGGCCACGCGGCACGCGTTACGGGCCGCCCTTCCGTTCGACGCATGGCGGCACACCGCCCTCCCTTCTTTCTTTCCATGCCGATGCCATGCGCGGCAGACATCGACGCAGGGACACGCCATTCCCTTGCGTGGCCGCGGCGAACGCACCGCTAGCTATCGCAGGCCCTTGCTGTAGCGTTCCAAACACGCCACCAGAGCTACCCTCATGTCGAACCAAGCCACGCTGTACAACGCCATCGACCAGGCCGTGGAAGCGCACCGGACGGTGATCGAGAAGGCCGCCATGGACATCTGGAACCTCTCGGAACTGCCGATGAAGGAATCCCAATCCTCCGCGACGCTGCTGAACCTGCTGGAGCAAAACGGTTTCACCATCACCTCGCGCGCGGCCGCCGGCATTCCCACGGCGTTCGTGGCGGAATACGGCAGCGGCTCGCCCAAGGTCGGCCTGTTGCTCGAATACGACGCACTGCCCAACCTTGGCAACGAAGCGGTGACCGAAAAGAAGCCGCGCGCGGATGGCAACGTCAACGGCCATGGCTGCGGCCACAACCTTATCGGCGCGTCATCGCTCGGTGCGGCCCTGGCACTGAAGCAGGTGATGGCCGCGCAGAAGTTGCCGGGCACGTTGCGCGTCTATGGCTGCGCCGCCGAGGAAACCGAGGGCGCCAAGGTCTACATGGCGCGCGAAAAAATGTTCGCGGATCTCGACGCCTGCTTCCATACCCATCCGTTCAACACCGGCATGGTGGCCAGCATCCGCACCACCGCCACCGATCAGATGCGGGTGGAGTTCCGCGGGGTCACCGCGCACGCCGGCAACACGCCCTGGCTGGGCCGCAGCGCGGTGCATGCGGCGGAGCTGTTCGCGCACGGCATCAACGCCATGCGCGAGCACCTGGAGCCCACCGCGCGCGTGCATTACGTGTACGAAATGGCCGGCGTGGCGCCTAACGTGGTGCCTGACTGTGCGCAGATATGGCTGTACTCGCGCGATTGCGATCGCGAGCATGTGAACAAGACCTCGCAATGGATTCGCCAGATCGCCGAAGGCGCCGCCATGGCGACGCAGACCAAAGCCAACGTCGAACTCTATTTTGGCCTTTACGATCTGATGCCCAACTCGCCCCTGGGCGAATGCGTGCATGCGCACCTGCAACGCGTAGGTATTCCCGACTGGACAGCGCAGGAACAGCAATTTGCGCGCGACCTGCAAACCGCGTTCGGCGTCGAGCCCGCCGGCCTTTCCGCGCAAGTGCAACCGATTCCGCCAGAACCGCGCATGGGTGGCTTTACCGACGTGGGCGACGTGTCGTGGCAAACGCCAACCTCGGGCGTCACCATGGTCACCCTGCCCTTGGGCATTTCCTTGCACACCTTGGTCGCTACCGCTGTGCACGGCATGAGCATCGGTTTGCGCTCGTGCGTGAATACCTCGCGCATTCTTGCCGCCGCCGCGCTGGATGTACTCACCGACGCCTCACTGCGCGAGGCGGCACGCGCGGATTTCCTGCGCCGCACCGAGGGCAAGCCATTCCAGTCGGCGCTGCCGCCCGATCGCAAGCAGCCTTATTCCATGCCGGATTTCCTTATCGCCAACGATGGCGGACGCGAAATGACCGGCTGACGGCGCCCTCATCACCACTCAAGAAACCGGCGAGGCCTTGCGCGTGGCCTCGCCCCATTGCACGTCCGATGGCAGCACGCCTGGCGGAAGGTCTTGAGGAGCACGCCATGAATAATGACTACGCTTACGTCTTTGCCATCTTCTTTCTCACCCTGGGCCCGCTGAAGACCATCCCGGTGTTTCACGCGCTGACGTATGGCAGTAGCCGTTCGTATCGGCTGCACCTGGCGATCCGTTCGTTCGTGATGTCGTTTGCGCTGGTGTTGTTCATCGCCTTCAGCGCAAGCGAGAACCTCAGCAAATGGCATGTGGGCATTGACGCGGTGATGATCGCCGGTGGCCTGATCCTGTTCACCACGGCCCTGCGTTCCATCACCGACCTGGAACTGGTGAGCCTGCCCGAGCGCCCGACCTCGTCCCTGCCCGATGGCGCCAGGCCGCCTTGGACAGGCAAGCCCACCTTGTCGCCGTTGGTGATTCCCACCATCGTGACGCCGGCCGCCGTGGTCGCCATTATTTTCTTTATCGCACGCAGTGCCGGCGATGACGCTTTTCGGCAGGCCGTGCTCGCCACCATCGGCGGCATCATGCTGCTCAACCTTCTGGGCATGCTGGCCGCCAGTGCGATCATGCGGGTAATTGGCGTGCCTATCTTGCAGGTGATCGGCTGGGTGTTTTCGGTGTTGCAGGCGGGCCTGGCGATCCAGGCGATTCTGGAGGCGTGCCGACGCCTGCAGATTATTCCCTGATGGTCCCTCCAGGCGACTGGATGCGCGCCAGGCGAACCTGGCGCGCACCGCCCTAGCGGATCCAGTCCTCCGCACGTTCCACGACCGGGCTCAGGGATGGGAGGTTACCGCGGTGTGGAACGCCCTCGATGGGCTCGAGGGGTTACGTGGTGATACTCAGGAAGAACGCGCGCCGAATCGATACGTCGCCTGCAGGTAATACGCCCGTCCAAACACGTCGAAGTTGGAGGCGTTGTAGGGCGCGCCCGAGGTACCCGGGTAGCTGGTATCGCGCGGCGGCATGGCATCGAACAGGTTGTTCACCTGCAAGCCCAGCTGCAACGCCGGCGTGGGCTGATAGGACACGCTGGCGTTGTAGCGAATCCACGGGGCCAGGCGACCGGCACCGGGATAGTCGTAGCCATTCATGGTGGCCAGGTAGTTGGGGCTTTCGCCAAAGCGGTTCACATAGAGCGTGGCGGCCCAATCGCCCCGCCGCCAGTTGGCCGAGGCATTGGTGCGCGTCTTGAACTCGCTGCTCCAGGTGGGATCACGCAGGCGATCCACCATCGGGTCGCCGGCATACGCCTGGTAGCGATGCTTGAGCATGTCGCTGTAGGACGCGGTCAAGGTGAGGTCGCCCAGCGCGCCCAGGGCAAAGCCGTAGTGGAAATCCGCCACCAGCGCGTCGATGACCCGTCGCGACACGTTGATCTTGCCGCGATAGATCGTGCTGATGGTGCCGAGCGTGCCGTCCTCCGTTACGCTGGCGCCGCGTGTGATCTGGGCCAGCGCGGCCTGGCATGCGGCCGAGGTGATATCGCGTTCGCCAAGACGGCACAGCATCTCCTCGTTGAGCAGATCGTCCGCACTCTGGGTCTGCACCTCGCCGCGCACGTTCCAGTGCAGGTAGTCCACGCTCAGTGCCATGCGCGCCACGGGCGACCACACCACGCCATAACTCCACGCCTTGGCCTGGATCGGTTTGAGGTCCGGGTTGCCTGCCTGCTGGCCGAAGTACTGCGCGTTGCCGTAGCGGCTGGGACAACGATCGATGTTGCTGCCGCGATAGCCCAGCACCGCGCAGTTGTAGTAGTCCACCGCCGAACTGTAGGAGCCGCTCAGGCCCTGGAACTGATCGGACAAGGTGGGCGCCTTGAAGGCCGTGCCGATCTTGCCGCGCAGCAGCAGGGTATCCAGCGGGCGATATTCCGCGCCGAGATTCCAGGTGGCCTTGTCCACATGCGTACCTGCCACCTTGTAGTTGTCGTAGCGCGCGGAGGCGTCCAATGTCAGCGTTTGGAGCACCGGCGCACGCAACTCGGCGGTGCCCGCATAGCGGGAGCGATGCCCCGCGCCCTGCACCGCGGTGGAGCCCCACACGCCGCCGTCGAGCAGGCGTGCATCGGGTCGGTAATCCCAGCCCTGGTTGCCACCTTCCAGCACCACGGCCAATCCGGCGTCACCGCCGGGCAAGGCAAATAGCGCCGGCTGGGTGAGCTGCCCGCGCAGCAGGTTGTCCCAGGTCTTGCTGCGGCTGTTGGTGTGCCCGGTAAAACTCTGGAAATCGGCCACCGACATGGGCGTGTAGAACGCGGCGTAGTTCGGGGCGAAGCTGCGGTAGCCACGGCCACGCGGGTCCGGCCCCAGGTCCGGACCGAGCACGTGCTCTTCAAAGTAGCCGTTGATGGCATCGGCCCAGCGGGCGAAGCCTTGCTGCAACAGATGGTCATCGGAATGGGTGAAGCCCAGGTCGTAATCCCAGGTGCTTTGCCCCAGGCGGCCCTGCGCACCGAGCGTGAGCATGTAGCTGTTTTCGATGTAACGGCTCATGGCATTCTCGTAGCCGCCCATATCCTCGGGCGAGAACGCGCGCTGGACCTGCACGTAGTCCCGCAGGTTGGGATCGTAGAAATAGCCGTACTTGGTGCTGCTGCCCCACCAGGTGTAATTGGAACCGGAGGTGTAACGCGTGTCGTTGTAGTTGTAGAGCAGGTCGCCGTACCACTTCAGCTGCTCGCCCTGGTCGAAGGTGGCATGCGTGTAGAGCTGGGCGTTCTCGCTGCCGTTGGCAAGCGTGCGGTAGCCGGGCGAGTAGAACGAGCCGCAATAGCTGCCGTTGCCGGGCCGCGTCTGCAAGGCCGTGGTGCCCGCGAACTGGCCCGTAACGCGACTGCACGCGCTGCTATCGACCTTATCCACGTTGATGTAGCGACCGGTGGTTCCGCTCACCAGCAGGTAATCGCGGCTGGCCACCGGCGGGCTGGTGCCGTCCTGATTCATGCGCGTGGTGAGCGCCCGCTGGTAGCCCCAGATGGGGTCCACGTTTTCGTACTGCACGCCGCCCATCAGGCTGAACCGACCGCGCTGAAAGCCATCGCTGAAGCTCAAGCGCCGACTGATGCCACCGCCCTCCTGATAGAAGCCGTAGCGCGCATCCAGCGTGGGTGACTCCACGCGCTTCTTCAGGATCACGTTGACCACGCCGGCAATCGCATCCGAACCGTACAGCGACGATTGCGCGCCCGGCAGGATCTCGATGCGATCCACCAGTTGCATGGGGATGCCGGACAAGTTGTTGAACACATCGCGGCCGTTGTAGAGCGCCGGGAAGTTGCCCATCGGGCGGCCATCGATGAGGTACTTGGTAAACCCCGGCGGCATGCCGAACAAGCTCAGGGTCTCCGCGCCCTGGGTGAACGACGCGGAGGTCTGTGAACCCTGCACGCTGCCGCTGGCATAGGACGATTGCTTGAGCGCATCGGCCACCGTGGCAAAGCCGCGCGCCTGCAGCGTGGCAGCATCGATCACCATCAAAGGCGCGGCGGTTTCCACCTGGGTCTGGGGGATCAGCGAGCCCGTTACGGTGACCGCCTCCAGGCGCCGGGCCTCCCCTTGCCTGCTGGCCTGCCCTTCGGTGGGTTCGGTGGTTTCGCCCGCCACCGCCTCCTGCGGAGTGGCCCAGGCGCTGGCCGGCATCGCGGCCAGCGCACCCCCGCTCGCCATCAGCACGCTCCATAGCCAACGCGGCCGTTGCATTGCATCAACCATCATGAATCGGTCTCTCCCTCGTGGTGGCGGCGGCGCGGCATGCGCCACCGCCCGACGCGTCATGCGTCGCGAGGGACAAAACAACCAATTCCTGTAAAACAAGTCAAACCTGCAAAATTACCCGGTAAAATTCCAAGAATGACTTGGCAATTGGGCTGACCAAATCCAGGTTTAACTTGCCTACCAAAGAAACAGCCAACCCCTGCTCCGGCTTTGCCGACCGCCTGCAACAGGCCTGCGACGCCGCTGACATACCGAATGGCCGCAGGCGTCGCGCCGCGGTCGCGACCCGGTTTGGCGTGTCGACGGAATCGGCCCGGCAATGGTTGAACGGGCAGTCCTATCCGGAGATGCCCCGCCTGCTGGAGATCGCCGAGGAGCTGGAGTGCAGCCTGGACTGGCTGATCATGGGCCGCCTGCCCAGCAGCGGCAAGGTGCGCGAACCCGGCGCCGCCTACCAGACGCTCACCAACGAGGAGCGCGCCGTGGTGACCGCCATGCGCCGCTTCAATGCCCGCCGCCGCGCGGCACTGGTGCAACTGCTCAGCGACCCCTGAGCGCCGGGGCGCAGGCCGCCCCGCCCGGAGTGCGCCCGCCTCGCCCCGTTTCGGGCCAGCGCAAGCCGCGCCCATGCCATGCCCGGGCGTTCAGCCCAGCGTCCCTACCCCGCATAGGCCAGCCGTGCAGGCACCGCAAGCTCGACCAGGGTGCCGCCCTGCGCACCGGGACCCACCGAGATCGACGAGGAGATGCGCTTGGCACGCTCCCTCATGCCCCGCAGCCCCCAATGCTCCGGCCGCCCGCCGCTTCGCAGGCATGCCTCGTCAATGCCGCAGCCATCGTCCCTAACCGCCACCTTCAGCGCCTTCGGGCTGAAAACCACGTGCACGTGGATGGAACCGGCCCGGGCGTGACGCGCCGCGTTTCGAATGGCCTCGCGCGCGATATCCACCACATCGGGGAGCACCTCGGCATCGACCTCCCGCAAGGGGCCCTCCACGACGAGACGTATCGCGGCACTCGTTTCGCTGGCGCTCTCCATGATGGCGCCGTTCAAAAGGTCTTCCAGCCCTTCGCCGCTATCACTTTCCCGACGGAGCTGCAGAATGCGATTGCGTCCGTCGACCAGCATGTCGCGGGCATAACGGGCGAAGCTATCCACCTCCTTGCGCTGGCCCTCATCAAGGGTGGGATGGATCGCCCACACCTGCAGTCGCAGCAAGAGCCCCTGCATGGCTTGAAGCAGGGTGTCGTGCAGGTCGCGGGCGATGCGGTCACGCTCGGCGTGGCGCGCACTCAGGCGATCGCGAATGCTTTGCTTGATGTAGCGAAGCCGTGCCACGTAGGCCAGCCAGCCGCCGAGCAGCACGCAGGCCACGATAATCACCTTGAACCACCACGCCTCGTAGAACGCCGGGGCGATATCAAAGGCCAGCGACGTACCTTGCAGGTTCCACACGCCGTCTTCGTTGGCGGCTTGCAACACGAATTCGTAGTGGCCGGGCCCAAGATTGCTATAGACCGCTTCACGCCGGGGGCCCACGTCCTGCCAGGATTGATTGAGCCCCGCCATCTTGTAACGGAAGGCCTGCCGGCGCGGCGATGACGTGCCCAGCACCGTGTAGTTGATGGTCAGGTCACGGGTACGCGCGGGCAGTTTCACGGGTAGCGACGGGGAGTACACCGTATTCCCCGCCACCACCGAGCGGATATACAGCGCGGGCGGCGCCTTGGGGGTGTCGAGCGTCTTGGGGTCGACCCAGCTCAAGCCCGTGGAGCTGGCAAACCACAGGCGGCCATCGCTGCCCTGCACCAGGGAGGGCAGCGGCCGCACCTGCTGCGCGCCACCCGCAACGCCATCATCGTTGCTGAACACGCGGGCGGCGGCCTTATACGCAGGGTCTTTGATGGCACGGTCGATATCGCTCTCTTGAATGTGCACCGCGCCCGCATTGCCATTGATCCATACGGAGCCATCGGCCATGCGAAGCAAGCCGGTGATGCCGGAAAGCACATCCGGTTGCGCCGCGCGGATGCGCCGAAACGATGTCCCGTCGAAAAATGCCAACCCGCGCTCGCCACCGACAAGTACGGGAGGCGTGGTGACCAACGCCGTCGTCGTACCGATATCCAACCCATCCTTGCTGCCAAAGGTGCGCACCTGATCGCCATCGACCAAGCTCAGCAGATTATTGAAGTAACCAAACCATACGCGCCCACGCTCGTCGACCTGGGCGATGGCCGGGGCCAGGTCCGGCAACGAAGCGAGGTTGCCCTTGTCCACCCACCTGTCGCCGATGCGGGCATACACCGGATGGTTGCGATACGAAGCCCACAATCGCCCTTGCCCGTCGCGAACCAGCGCCTGCAGCTTCTCCTCCTTCGCCGAGGCGGGGATGTCTTGGGCCTGGAACGCAGCGCCATCGAACCGCCAAAGTCCCTGCTGAGAACCCAGCAGGGCGGTGCCGTCCAAATCGCGATAGACGGCCGTTACCGGATGGGCGAAATCACCCATCGGCAGCGCATCCCGCCCACCAATACGCCACCATCGATCGACGTAGGCATTGGAAGCGCTGCCCATCCAAAGGCCGCCCGCCGAGTCCGGCAGCATGGCGAAATACAGCACGGGCGATGGAAAGTGAACCGCCGTGAATGGGCGCGGGGTGAAACGCTCCAGGCCCGCCTTGGTACCAAACCAAACGTTGCCGTCGCGATCCTCCATGCCGGTCATCGGCGGTGCCAATCCATCGCCAGGGCCAAAACTATCGGCCACCATGTCCTCTTTATGGATCGGGCCTTGCCTATCCAGGCCGCCCGCCTGGCGGCAGATCGCATCGATGTCGCCACATGTCACCGTCCAGATCGTGTTCTGGCGGTCGACAAAACTCGCCTTGCTGGCGTTCATCGGCGCGAACCGATGCAACCCGAGATCCGCGGCGCGGCGCAGCACGGAAATCCCCTCTTTGGACGTCCGCCGCCAGAGATCGCCGTGGGGACTGAAGATCAGGTTGGTGCCCGCCCACTTTCGCGACTCCGCCAGGACAAAACGACCGCGCTCCATCGACCAGACGTAGAGACCATCGGGCGCGGCCGCCCATAGCTGGCCGCCAAAGCTCGCCCATTCGTAATCCGGATCGGGGCTCAGGCCAATGAAGGACGCCTCGCGCGGCACCCAGTGATCGTCATCCAGGGCGAAATACTTGCCATCCTCGACGACAACCATCGGCCCGGAAGGAAGCTCGAAGATGTCATCGATGGCCAGCCCCGGCGGAAGCCCCTTGCTGAGCACCTTTCCTTGCGGCGCTCCGTTGCGCCAAACCGCGAGGGCGCCACACGCGTAGACCACCCAAAGATCGCCTTTTTCGCTGACATAGAGCGCGGTGACCGAACGAGGTGACGGGTCGCCTGCCGGAAGCAGGTCGAACGCTTCGAAATTGACGCCGTCAAAGCGATACAAGCCCGAAGGCGTCGCAAGCCACAGCCAACCATCCGGCGTTTGCGCAATGCCCCAAATGTTGGCCGGCGCACCGTCCTGCTGCCGAAAGGAGGTATGCCAATAATCCTTGATCGACGCCGGTACGGGGCGGTCTAGCGGGGCAGCGATGGAAGCACAGGACACCGCCGTCAAAAGGAACGCTGTCGTCAAAACGAACAGGCATCGCCAGCAGTTGGCAACGTTGATCACCGCAGTTCCCCCATGCTCAACGGGACAGCCTAACAAAGCCCACCCAAGGGGAACACCCATCGGCCGCATGCATTCAACCATCACCATCGCCCCAGTCGCAGGGGCGCGCGCACCCCGCTGCGGCCTGGTCCCACAGGCGATATTCTGGAAAGGCCCGCTTCCATCGAAAGCGGACGATGTCCTATGGAGGCAGAGTGAACGGAAACGAATGGCTGAATGACGCACTGATTGCCCACGGGATGGTGAACTGCGTCGTGAGCTTGCTGATCGCACGTAATCAAGGCTTGTCGCCGCGCCAAAAATTTGGGCAAATCCTGGTGGTATGGCTGGTTCCGATCTTCGGTAGCTTGCTGATTGGTATTTTCCTTTGGACGCAGAGCCGTTCGGCACCACCCACTGGCTATCCATCCGAGCCTCATCGCGGTCCAGCAGGAATGGGAGCGGCGTCTAACCAGGGCCCCTTCCCTCCGTCGCCGGGGCCATGAATGATGGAAGCATCCCCTTTCCACCCCGCAGCAGACGCAACCACCGACATGAGCATGGGTATTTCCAGCGACGCAAATAGCCGCCCGATATCGCCCAACGAAGTAGCCGTGCTTGCACGCGCACTCCACATCGGCCTCGCAAGTACACCCTCGCCCACCGCCATGGCGTCGCTAGCCCGAGCGAGTCGCTAGCCCGAGCGATCTGCTTCACGATGCTTCTTGCTAGCGCGACATGCGTCGCGACTGACCGAGGAGAGGATGCGGGCGCTAGAGATGGCTGATCAGCGTTCCGGCAGGGTCTGAACAATGCGCTGGTGTTGATCACCCTGCTGCCGTTGCCCGATCCGGACACCTCCGAAAGGTCAGCAATGGGTCGGAAGCCGACCTTACCGGCGATGCCGCCAATCCAGTAGCAACTTTCCTGACAGAACAACTGCTGCTAGTGCGGCAAAGACACCATGGTCTTGAAAATGATTCGGTCCCCTGACGGCAGTAACGGTCGCTGCAACGGCGCAACCCAGCGCAACTACCATTAGCCCGTAACTCGATCCCTTCATGAACTCCCTCCTTGTGCATGATGAATGCTGCTCGCAATGGTCCTCTGCGACCCAGATTGTGGTCCGTTTCGGGTCGAAGGCAGACATTTACTTCTCCTGTTTCTAGGCCGTTGTGTGCCAGACGTAGTGAACAAACGAGTCCGGGGCGCACAAGACGATCTCCCAGCGGTCAGGCCCATCCTCCAGAACATAGGTGGGCCACGAACAACTATCGGGCAACGCAACGCCAGCAAATCGCTTCAAGTAGCCCCGGACCAAGCCGTAGCCGAGCTCATCGCCAAATGCCATGACATCACCTAGAAGCGGTCTTTCACCAGCGACGGACTCTAAGCGGGCTGACATAAAACGCTCAACGTCAGGGAATGGAAAATTGCCCCGTTCCGCGACAGCAATCTCCAGATGTTCCTCCGTAGAAGGATCATCAAACTCGAATTGATCGACCTCAATCGTTCGCATGTCGCCCCCTATCGCCCCGTTCGGCCCTGGCATCCTGCCCGATACCACCCCAGTTCGACCATGCTTTCCTGACTTCCCAAAGGCGTCCGCTTCGGGTTGCGACTTCAGCCGGTCAACGCAACACACTATAGACGCGCGAGCGGAAGGAGTGTTGCATGGCACCCAGACTTCGGCGGCACATTACGGATAGCGAGAAGACCCAGTTGTGGGAGCGATGGCAGCAAGGGGAGTCGCTGCACCAGATCGCCCGATGGTTGGGCCGTAGGCATTCCTCGATACGCCGAGTAATTGCCCAAGCCGGCGGCATTCGGCCGGCGCCAAAGCGCCGCTCACCGCGTGCCTGACCTGCGTACGAACTTTGTGTCCAATCAGGCAGTGAGTTCAGCGGGGATGATATCGGGTTGGGACCAGTTTCGCCGGATGGTGGCCGGCGGCTTATAGCCATGCGAGCTGTGCGGTCGCTGCTCG
>NZ_JAELTT010000169.1 GCF_016428975.1 Dyella sp. ASV21 | reverse complement strand
CTTACTTGATGACCTTGGCCACCACGCCGGCGCCGACGGTACGGCCGCCTTCGCGAATAGCGAAGCGCAGACCTTCGTCCATGGCGATCGGGTGGATCAGGGTGACAACCATCTTAATGTTGTCGCCCGGCATCACCATCTCCACGCCTTCCGGCAGCTGGCAAGCGCCCGTCACGTCCGTCGTGCGGAAGTAGAACTGCGGGCGGTAGCCCTTGAAGAACGGGGTATGACGACCACCCTCATCCTTCGACAGCACATACACCTCAGCCTCGAACTCGGTGTGCGGGGTGATCGAGCCCGGCTTCGCCAGCACCTGACCACGCTCCACGTCGTCGCGCTTCAGACCGCGGAGCAGCAGACCGGCGTTGTCGCCTGCCTGACCCTGGTCCAGCAGCTTGCGGAACATTTCCACGCCGGTCACGGTCGTCTTCTGGGTCGGGCGGATGCCCACCACTTCGACTTCGTCACCCACCTTGATGATGCCGCGCTCGATACGACCGGTCACCACGGTGCC
>NZ_JAELTT010000168.1 GCF_016428975.1 Dyella sp. ASV21 | reverse complement strand
CCCCCCCCCCCCCCCCCCCCCCCCCCCCCCCCCCCCCCCCCCCCCCCCCCCCCCCCCCCCCCCCCCCCCCCCCCCCCCCCCCCCCCCCCCCCCCCCCCCCCCCCCCCCCCCCCCCTTTTTTAATGCGAACGTTGTCGTCGGCAGCGTCAGATGTGTATAAGAGACAGCCGGCAACGTGATCCTCGGACGCAAAACCATTGATGAGATGGTCGCCGCGGGCAATGGCTTCGGAACCGGCGACGCCCTCGTCGTCTCCGTGTCCCGAACGCCGAGAGAAATCTCCGGCGCCACCAGCGTCGCCTCCCCGCGCGAAGCTGTCTCTTATACACATCTCCGAGCCCACGAGACCCGTGACCGAATCTCGGTTGGCGGCGTGTGGGTGGAAAAAGGGGGGGGGGGGGGGGGGGGGGGGGGGGGGGGGGGGGGGGGGGGGGGGGGGGGGGGGGGGGGGGGGGGGGGGGGGGGGGGGGGGGGGGGGGGGGGGGGGGGGGGGGGGGGGGGGGG
>NZ_JAELTT010000167.1 GCF_016428975.1 Dyella sp. ASV21 | reverse complement strand
TGGTTTCACCGCCGCTGCGGATATAGGACTGCACTTCGCGCAGCTTTTGGTCCAGCTCCTTCACCACGTCCGGCACGCGTTTGGTGCCTTCTTGCTTGAGCCAGGTCATGCCGCGTGACACTTGATCCAGCCGGCGCCCCAAGCTTTCCGGCATGTGCATGTATTGGCGGATCGCGGTGATGTTTTCCACGATGGCGCCGGTATAGTGATTGAGTGCGTCGACCATCGTGGCCTGGTAGTCGGCAAAGCGCAGCTTGAGCAGCCATTGCTCGGCATTGCCCCGGCCGATGTGGTTGAGTACCTCCACAATGTTCTTGGCAAGCTTGGCGGTGCCCTCGCCGGTGCGCACCGCACTGACGATGAGTCGGCCAACACCCTTGGCTACGCCACCCAATACCGGTATCAGCGCGAGCAGCAATACAAACAGCAGCACCCATTCCCAGGTGTCGTTGCGCTTTTGCGGCTCGTCGATCAAGCCCATGGACACCGCGATCAGATCGCGCACCGCGGTGGCGTCGCCCAGCAGCGGCACCATGCCGATCAAGGC
>NZ_JAELTT010000166.1 GCF_016428975.1 Dyella sp. ASV21 | reverse complement strand
GTTCCTCACCACCCCCGAGAAGCTCCAGCAACTCAATGCCGCGCTATTCGCCGAGGTGCGCACGCGCTATCCGGCGTTGTCGGCGGACCAGTGGTTCAGCGCCGTCAGCGGCAGCTATCAAGCGGCCATGCGATACCACGAGCCCACCACCGCCCAGCGCACGCTCACCGTGCCGGCCATCTGGGGCAACGGCGCCGCCCCGGCCGACCTCCCCGCCGAGCTGTGGCGTCGTTGGCAGGTGCCCCTCCAGGCCCGCGCGGCCGAGCCGTTCATCGTCAGCATGGGCGAGGCGCAAGGGTGCGTCACCCTGGTCACCCGCACCCGCCAGGGCCAAGCCCTGGGCCAGACCACCGAGAACGGCTACGACCTGTACGACCGCGCCGTGGCCGCCTACCCGGGCTGTCCCAGCGCCGGCTACGAACTGATGCGCTTTGGTCGGGTGCTGGGGCCGGACGCCTTGGCCGCCCGTGACCAGTATCGCGGCCGTGTGCCGCACATCCGCGCCATCACCTCGCCGCTGGACGGCAGCACGGTCTACGTGGACCTCAACGCGGCCGGCGTGCAGGT
>NZ_JAELTT010000165.1 GCF_016428975.1 Dyella sp. ASV21 | reverse complement strand
TGGTTGAAGCGCGGGTGGTTCTCGCTGTAATCGTGCTGGGTCACCTGGGCGGTGCGCACCTGCTCGGTGTACTGGAACCGCCACAGGCAGGGCATGGCCTGATCGCCGCCGCGTGCCGGCACGTAGGCCACCGGGCCGCCCTCGATGGCGCCGTGCACGTAGAGGCGGTCGCCCAGGATCAGGCGATGGCCCTGGGTGCTGTGTGCGAAGGCGTAATACAGCCCGCTCTCGGCGGCGAGGCGCTGCACGAAATCCAGGTCCGTTTCCCCCGGCTGCATCACCGAGGGACGCACGTCGTGGGTCTTGGTGAGGATGGACTCCACGTCGGTCAGGCCCGAGCGCTGGAGCACGGCCTGGATGATCTGCGGGATGGTTTGCTGCGGATACAGCCGCCAATCGGAACGCAACCCGGCACGGGCCAGTTGGGGCTCCACCACGACGCGATAGCGGGTGCGCCGAAAGCCCGTTTGCCCCTGGGTAATCGCCGACACCACGCCGTGCACATGGCGCACCGCCTGCGCGCCCTGCCAGAGGCAGAACAGAGCCGGTTGATCCAGCAGCACGCCGAAGTCCAGGTCCGGCTG
>NZ_JAELTT010000164.1 GCF_016428975.1 Dyella sp. ASV21 | reverse complement strand
TTCGTATCGCACGGTCCGGTTAAAGCGCTCAACATAGGCATTCTGCTGGGGCTTGCCTGGTTGGATATAGTCGAGTTTGATGCCGTATTGCCGAGCCCATTC
The DNA here is from genome assembly GCF_016428975.1 of Dyella sp. ASV21. GTDB lineage: Bacteria > Pseudomonadota > Gammaproteobacteria > Xanthomonadales > Rhodanobacteraceae > Dyella. The sequence goes on along the minus strand of NZ_JAELTT010000164.1, from coordinate 482 downwards.
GGTGATTGCCGCACTTAGGTATTCCGGGCCGTTATCGCATCGAATCGCCCTCGGTCTGCCTCGCCAACCGATGATCTGTCGCAGTGCACGGATCACTCGTTCAGACGGCAGCGAGAAGTCGATCTCGATGCCCAGCGCTTCGCGGTTGAAGTCATCGATCACGTTGAACAGCCGGATGCTTCGCCCGTCGGCCAACTGGTCGTGCATGAAGTCCATCGACCAGACCTGGTTGACGGCCGACGGCACAGCCAGCGGTTCAGGCACCTGCCTGACCAGTCGTTTGCGTGGCTTGATCCGCAGGTTCAGCTCGAGCTCGCAATAGATCCGATATACCCGTTTGTGATTCCAGCCGAAGCCCTTCACGTTACGCAGGTACAGGAAGCACAAGCCGAAGCCCCAGTTCCGATGATTGTCGGTCAGACGCAGTAGCCAGTTCGCAATCTCTTCGTTCTCGGCATTCCGCTGGCCGACGTACCGATAGC
>NZ_JAELTT010000163.1 GCF_016428975.1 Dyella sp. ASV21 | reverse complement strand
CGCAGAAATAAACCGTGATGTCGGTGGCCAACGTGAAGCGCTGGTGTTGGGCCATCTCCGACCCTCTATCCCAAGTCAGCGATCGAAACAGCTCCTGCGGAAGTTTGCGTGCGTGTTTGATCAACTGATCGGTCACCGTTTGGCTATCCCGGCTATCCACCTGCACCAGCATGACGAAGCGTGAGTGCCTCTCGACCAGTGTGGCGATCTGGCTGTTCCGGCCACCAAACAACAGATCGCCTTCCCAATGGCCCGGCACGGCCCGGTCCTCGACCTCGGCAGGACGCTCGCGGATCGAGATCGCATCGGTGATCTGCGCGTGGTCTGCCGTTTTCTGCGTACGGTGTCGCGAGCGACGCATGGCTCGCGTACGCCGCAAATGTGCCAAAAGCTCTTTTTTCAGCGCTCCGCGTGCCTGGATGAAGAGACTCCGGTAGATCGTTTCGTGCGACACCTGGCGAGCCTCATTCCCCGGATAGGTGCGTTTGAGCCAGCCGGCAATTTGTTCCGGCGCCCACTGTTGCTGCAGCTTAGCGGCTACCAGGCGCGCCAGGACGCGATGACGGACTAACTTGCATGCCTTGGGGCGTCGCGCGCGATCCCAGGCCTGGTGGTCAGCGCGGCTGGCTCGATAGTGATCCTTCCCACCGTT
>NZ_JAELTT010000162.1 GCF_016428975.1 Dyella sp. ASV21 | reverse complement strand
ATCGAGAACACGTCTTCCACCGGCATCAGGAACGGCTTGTCGATCGCACGCACCGGCTCCGGAATGTACGTATCCAGCGCGTCCACCAGCTTGATGATCGCCGGCACGCCGATTTCCGACTGGTCGCCTTCCAGCGCCTTCAGTGCCGAACCCTTGATGATCGGGGTGTCGTCGCCCGGGAAGTCGTACTTGCTCAGCAGCTCGCGCACTTCCATTTCCACCAGCTCGAGCAGCTCGGCGTCGTCCACCATGTCGGCCTTGTTCAGGAACACGACGATGTACGGCACGCCCACCTGGCGCGACAGCAGAATGTGTTCGCGGGTCTGCGGCATCGGGCCGTCAGCGGCCGAGCACACCAGAATCGCGCCGTCCATCTGCGCCGCACCCGTGATCATGTTCTTCACGTAGTCGGCGTGGCCCGGGCAGTCCACGTGAGCGTAGTGGCGGGTCGGCGATTCGTATTCGACGTGAGCCGTCGAAATCGTGATACCACGCGCCTTTTCTTCCGGCGCCGCGTCGATCGCGTCATACGCCTTGAACTCGCCACCGAAGCGCTCTGCGCCCACCTTGGTCAGCGCAGCCGTCAGCGTCGTCTTGCCGTGGTCCACGTGACCAATCGTGCCGACGTTGACGTGCGGCTTGGTGCGTTCGAATTTACCCTTTGCCAT
>NZ_JAELTT010000161.1 GCF_016428975.1 Dyella sp. ASV21 | reverse complement strand
TTCACCGGCACGTAGTTCATAGCGCTGCGTCTGCCGCTCGATACGCTGCCCGGCGTGCAGCGTGTGGTGTCCCTGCACGGTGGCTTGCACATGCCCGCCGACCTCGACGGTGTGGTTGGCGGCGATCTTCTCGTGGCGGTGATGGCCGACGGTTTCGAGGTGATCCTTGCCGATGGTGACGGTGTGGTTGCGCTCGACCTGCAGGAACGCATCCTGGCCGATCTGGTGGCGGCGATCCCTGCCGATGGCGACCTCCTCGTTCTCGCCCACGTTCTCGCTGCGGTCGTGGCCGATGGTGATGCGTTCGTCGTGCTCGACCTGTTCGGTGCGGTCGTGGCCCACGCGGGTGGTTTCGTCGTGCTCGACGACGATGTTCTGGTCCCTCTGCGCGTGGACGTAGATTTCTTCCTGGCCGGCTTCGTCCTCGAAGCGCAGCTCGTTACTGCCCTTGCCTTTGTGCGTCTGGCTCTTGATGGTTATGCGCGTCTTGTGACGCGGCAGCGCGTAGGGCGGCGGGTTGAGCGCGTTGTACACGCGACCGATCACCATGGGGCGATCGCAGTCGCCGTCCACGTAGTCGATCATCACCTGTTGGCCAATGCGCGGAATGGCCATGGCGCCCCAACCGGCGCCGGCCCAGCCTTGCGCCACCGGTACCCAGTAGGAGCGGTGTTCGTTGAACG
>NZ_JAELTT010000160.1 GCF_016428975.1 Dyella sp. ASV21 | reverse complement strand
GCCATCCACGCGACGGCTGGAACACCGGCTGGCGCGTGCTTGCCATGGTGCACCAAGGCACCCAGACCACCAGCCAGGAAGAAGACGGCGCCGACGCCAGCGAAGGCACGCACTACCACTACACCGCACAGCTGCTGCCCGACCGTGTGGAATGGAAGCCGCCGCACAGCCCCAGGCCGCGCATGGACGGCCCGCAGGCGGCGACCGTGGTGGGGCCGGCGCAGGAGGAGATCTACGTCAACGCGCGGGGCGAGGTGTGCGTGCAGTTTCCGTGGGATCGCCACGGCGCGTTCAACGAACACCGCTCCTACTGGGTACCGGTGGCGCAAGGCTGGGCCGGCGCCGGCTGGGGCGCCATGGCCATTCCGCGCATTGGCCAACAGGTGATGATCGACTACGTGGACGGCGACTGCGACCGCCCCATGGTGATCGGTCGCGTGTACAACGCGCTCAACCCGCCGCCCTACGCGCTGCCGCGTCACAAGACGCGCATGACCATCAAGAGCCAGACGCACAAAGGCAAGGGCAGTAACGAGCTGCGCTTCGAGGACGAAGCCGGCCAGGAGGAAATCTACGTCCACGCGCAGAGGGACCAGAACATCGTCGTCGAGCACGACGAAACCACCCGCGTGGGCCACGACCGCACCGAACAGGTCGAGCACGACGAACGCATCACCATCGGCCACGACCGCA
>NZ_JAELTT010000015.1 GCF_016428975.1 Dyella sp. ASV21 | reverse complement strand
GTAGCCGGTGCCGAAATCGTCGATGGCAATGCCTGCGCCGAGCTGGCGCAAAGCGGTGAGGTGACGGCGGGTGGTGGCGCTGTGCTCCATCAGCGTGCTCTCGGTGAACTCCAGCTCCAGCGTATCCAGGCTCACCTTGTGCTGTTCGGCGACCTGTTGCACGCGGCTCACCAGATCGGCACCGAGGTCGGTGCTGGATACGTTGAGCGATAGCTTGATGTCCTGCCCCTGGCGTCGCCATGTCGCCAGCTGCGCCACGCTGTGCTCCAGCACCCATTGGGTGAGCGAGCGCATCAAGCCGGCGCGTTCGGCCAGCGCAATGAACTGGCTGGGTGGGATCAGGCCCAGGGTGGGGTGTTGCCAGCGGGCCAGCGCCTCCAGGCTGATGCAGCGGCCACTGTCCAGGTCAATGCGCGGCTGGTAGTGCAGATCGAGCTCGGTGCGGTCGGTAAGCGCGGCGGCCAGTTCGGTGACCAGGAAGAATTCCTGCCGCTGCTGTTCGTCCTGGTGACGATCGTAGACCGCCCAGCCACGCACGCTGTGTTGCGCCGCATGCGAGGCATTGATGACCAGGCGCAGCGGATCACCGCCGCGCAGATGACTGCCATCGATCTTCAGCAAGCCTACGCCGGGCTGGATGGTGAGCGGAATGCCCAGGCAATCGAACGGTTGGCGCAGCCGCGACACCAGTTCGTCCAGTCGCGAGGTATCGGCCACCACCTGGTGATCGGGCAGCACGATGGCGAAACGGGTCGTGCCCACCTGGTATAGCCGCGTGCCCTCCGGCACCCAGCGCAACACCCGTTGCGCCACGGCACGCATCAACTCATCCGCGTAGGCATGACCCATCGCACGTATAAAAGCGTTGAAACGCTGCACGGGCGCTACGTCGATGGCAATGACCCATGCATGGGGCTCGCGTTCGTGTAGATGCCGGCGCAGGTCATCGAAGAACGCGAAGCGATGTGGCAGTTGGGTAATCGGATCGGTGCGCCCCAGATAGCTGCGCAGCACCACGCCCGCACCGACCAGCGACGCGGCATCGTGCAGGGCGATCTGCTCCGCTTCACTCAGGCTGGTGCGCGGGGCGAGGTCCATCACGCACAAGGCGCCGATCTGTTGCCCGGTCAGGGTATAGACCGGCTCACTGACGAAAAAGCGTATCGGCCCCGGGCCGGCGGCCAGCCCCAGCGCCGCATCGCGGAAGCGCTCGTCATGCAGGGTGTCCAACACCACGCATGGGGTAAGGCTGCGGGCCGCTTCCAGATGCAGTGGATGCACGGCACGCGGATGGTGGGCGGGCAGCTCATTGCCATCGGCGAACCAGTAGGCGGTACCGCCGTTGAGCACCAGTGACACCAGGGGCGCATTGAGCGAGCGGGTGACCAGACGCACCACCGCGTCAAAGCCTGGTACGGCAAAGCCGTCCGGCGATACGGAAGATGTCGCCCGGTCCAAGCCAAGCGCGGCGGCCTGCGACCCGAACTCATCCTGAGTCAGGTCCGGCGCGGTGGTCGTATGCATCGCGTGTTCACCCCTGTATGGAACGGCGTTACATCCCCAAGCGAATGGAGGCTACTGCAGCGATGTCACAGGCTGCAATGCGACAAATGGAAGGCCATTTGGCAGTGCGGCCGGGCGATCCCTCGCCCAGCAGATCGGCCATGCCGACTATTTCTTTACGCTGAAATCGATTTCGATTGGATACGGCGCGGGCCGTGCAGGCGGCGCCGGCAGTACCCAACTGCTCACTTGTCCGGCCATGCATTTGGCGACAGCGGTTTGCGGCTGTACCTGCAGGCGCGCCAGGCGACCATCCGGCAGCACATCGGCCACCAGGGTGAAGGGCGACTTGTCGGCCGGGGCGTTGCTGGCGATGCAGGACTTGTAGGCATCGGTGGTTGGGTTGCCGATGCGATCCCACATCTGCTTCTGGTAGGCCGGCCCGACCGCGGCACCCTCGGCCAGCTTGGCCTGGCTCACGCGCTCCTGAAAGTCGGGGCTGACATCGGAACTCAATTGCAGGGCAAGGGCGAGCAGAACGGACATGGCGGCTCCCGGAGGTGGAAGGCTGCGACCATACCAGCTGCTTGCCGTCCCTGGATGACGGCGCGCTGTCCCATGCTCGGCGCGCCGTGGCGATGCACGTGCTTACGCCGACGATGTGCTTGCGGCTATCGCCGCATCGGTGGCTTAGGGCAAGTGCGGGCTGGCGAGATATTCCTCGCTCTGCATTTCGATCAGGCGCGATTCCGTGCGGCCGAACTCCGCGCGCAGTCGCTCACCGTCATACAGCTCGGTAATGGGTGCGGCGGCCGATAGCACCAGCTTTACGTGGCGGTCGTAGAACTCGTCCACCAGCATCACGAAACGTCGTGCGGCGTCGTCGGTGTAGATGGTGAACTGCGGTACGTTGGAAATGATGACCGCGGGGCCGGCCTTGGCCAGTTCGATGTAATCGGACACGGCGCGCGGGCCTTCGCACAGCGCGGCGAAATCAAACCACAGGATGTTGGTGGCGCGCTTGCGCACCGGTATCGGGCGATCGTTGAGCACGATCTCGCCGCCTTCCTCCACGTTGCCCTCGGCCTGGCTGTTGAAGATGCGCGCCAGCGCGCGCTCCGCCTCCTGGCCGGGAGGGGTGTGGTACACCGGGGCCTGGGTCAGGGCGCGCAGGCGCCAGTCTTGCGAGGAGATCATCTGCACCACATGGCAGTGCGTTTCGATCAGCGCGATGGCCGGCAGGAAGCGCGCGCGCTGCAGGCCATCCCTGTAGAGATTTGCCGGCGCCGTGTTGGAGGTGGTGACCAGGCTCACGCCACGATCGAACAGCGCCTGCAACAGGGTGCCCAGGATCATCGCATCGCCGATGTCGTTTACCAGGAACTCGTCCAGGCACAACACGCGGCAGCGCGCGGCAAGGTTGGCGGCGACCTCCAGCAAGGGGTCCTGGCGCTCTCCCAGCGCGCGTAGCTGTTCATGCACTTCGCCCATGAAGCGGTGGTAGTGCCGGCGCAGCGCCGTGCCATGCGGCAGGCTGGATACGAACAGGTCCATCAGAAAGGTCTTGCCGCGGCCGACGCTGCCCCACAGGTACAGGCCGGGCACGGGTTCGCGCGTCTCGCTGCCGAGCAGCGACTTGATGCGTCCGAACAGGCCGCCGTTGCCGTTGCTGTTGCCCGCGCACAAGGCGGCATGCATGCGGTCGAACTCCGGCAGCAGCGCCTGCTGGGCCGGGTCGGCCTCCCAGCGGTGGGCCTGGACGCCTTCGAGGTAACGCGCACTGGGCGCGAGTTGCGGGGAATCACTCATAAGTACGACAGCTTCTCTGGGCGCCGTGGCCATGGCCGGGCGCCGGGTCGGGCGGAAACGGGGGGATCAATCCTGGCGCAGCGGCGGCAGCCACGGCTGGACGTCGTGCTTCACCGCGCCGCGCAGGTCCATCAGGCGGCGATGGAAGAAGTGGCTGGTTTCCGGCATGCGCACCAATACGGGCTTGCGCGTCATGCCGTCGATCCAGTCGAACACCGCTTGCGGGTCCACTACTTCGTCTTCTTCGCCCTGCACCACCAGCCAAGGGCAGCTGGGCAGTTCGAAGCCTTCGAACGGCCAGCGGCCGGCGGGTGGGGCAATGCTGATCAGGGCGTCGGCGTGCAGGCGCGCGGCATTGCGGATGGAGACATAGCTGCCGAAGGAAAAGCCCGCCAGCCAGATCGCATCGTGCGGGCGCACGTGGCGCACCCAGGCCACCACGGCGGCCAGGTCGTCACCTTCGCCGTTGCCGTGGTCGTAGGTACCTTCGGATTCACCCGTGCCACGGAAGTTGAAACGGACCGTGTCCAGCCCGGACTCGCGCAGCGAGCGCTCCACCATCGTCACCACTTTGTTGTGCATGGTGCCGCCTTGCAGCGGGTGCGGATGACAGATGATGGCGGTACCGCGGCGCGCTTCCTCGGGAATGGCGACGTCGGTGATCGTTTCGAGCTTGCCGGCGGGGCCTTCCAGCGCGAAGCTGGCGGCCTGCTCGGGAAATGACTCGGGCTGGGTGGGGAGCGTGATGGGATTCATGGTCAAGATGATAACCGCCACGTGGCGAGGCCGGTCGGGCTGGACCCGGGAGCAGGCATGAACCATCTGGCGCACACGCTGCTGGCGGGCAACGACGAATGGCTGCAATTGGGCGGCCTGATGGGCGATTTCGTGCACGGCCAGCCCGATCCGGCGCTGCCTCCCCGGCTAGTGCAGGGCATCCGCCTGCACCGGGCCATCGACTCCTATACCGACAGCCACCCCGAGGTGGCGGCTGCCCGTGCGCTGTTGCCGCCACCGTACCGGCGCTACGGCGGCATCCTGCTCGACATGTGGTTCGATCATCTGCTGGCGCGCGATTTCCCACGTTGGAGCAGCGTGGGGTTGGAGCCGTATTCCAGCGATGTGCGCGCGCTGCTCGATCGCCATGCGGCCCTGCTGCCCCCGGGCCTGCAACGGTTCCGTCTATATATGCAGGCGCATGCGCTGCCGGGCGGCTACGCCCGCCCGGAGGAACTGGCGGCGGCGCTGGATGGCATTTCCCGGCGTCTGCGCCGTAGCAATCCGGTGGGCGAGGCCATGCCGGTGCTGGCTGGGTTGGAGCGGCCGCTGCAGGCGCACTTCGAGGCCTTTTTCCCTCAACTGCAGCTTTTTGCCGTGCAATGGATCGCCGCCAGCTGAGCGGCCGCGTGGGCGCAGGGCGCGGTGAGCTGGTGGCGCCAGGCGTGGTCATAAGCGTCTGGCGACGGCGCACGCGACGTTGCCTCAACGAAAAACGCCGCCCGAGGGGCGGCGTTTTTGCGTGGGCGAACGGTGCTTACTTGGCTTGGTCCACGATCCAGTGCACGGCGTTCTTGACTTGCTCGTCGGTCAGCGCCGGGTTGCCGCCCTTGGCCGGCATCATGTTGCCATCCGGGCCCTTGTAACCTTCGACCGCGTGCTTGACCAGGGTATCCAGGCCTTCGGCGATGCGCGGACCCCAGTTGGACTTGTCGCCCAGCTTGGGTGCGCCGGCCACGCCCGCCGTGTGGCAGCTATGGCAGAGGTTGTCGTAGATGGTCTTGCCGTCGGTGCTGCCGCCGTAGGCCACTTGCGAGGCGGCGGCCTTGGCGGCGGCCTCCTGCGCGGCCTGCATGGCGGCGCGGCCGGTGTCGCCGGCGTACACCGCGCCTGCCGGGGCGATGCGCTGGGCCACCTGCTGGACGGTTTGCGGATTGGTTTCCTTGGGCTCGTTGTCGTAGATCCACCATGCGCCGCCGATCAGCAGCAAGGTCAGCACAGACAGGCCCGCGATCAGCAGCGAGAAGCTGCGCATGAAGCTCTGGTCGGATTTGGTCAGGGAACCGCTCACGCAATCACTCCATATCTAATGGATGGCTTTTCAGCCGGGGTTGGGCATAGGTTCAGACAACAATCGAGCAAGTATAGACGAAGCCCGCGGCAAGTTTCAGGGCGCCCTGCGCCACCTTCTTCATGGCACGGAGAGTGCTGTTTTCACAGTCATTTCGTCATTTTGACGGCATAACCTGACAAAACCCTGCCATCGGTCATGGGGCACCCATGTCAACTGGCATTGTCCAATTTCGTTGAACTGCCCCTATCCTTTCACTCGACGTACAAGTCAGGCGCGTGAGCGCGCCGGTGGGGTCGGGTGGCCCGCCGTCTATCTCTGGGAGTTTTTCATGTCGCGTTTTTGGAAGATCGCGCTGACCGTCGTGGTCGTGATCGTGCTGGGAGCCGTGGGCTTCCGACTGCTGCACAAGCCGGGCGCCGAGGACGGTGCGCAGGGGCAGCATCGCGGTCAGCAGAAGGGGGATGGCCAGGCGGGCGGCCAGAACGGGCAAGGTGGGCAGGACACGCCGGTACCGGTGACGGTCGAGTCGGTGGTCAAGCAGGATGTCCCGGTCTACCTGACCGCGCTGGGCACCGTGCAGGCGCTCAACACCGTCACCATCAACCCGCAGGTGAGCGGGCAGATGCTGAGCATCAACTTCAAGGAAGGCCAGGAAGTGAAGAAGGGCGACCTGCTGGCGCAGATCGATCCGCGTCCCTTCCAGGCCGCCTACGATCAGGCGGCTGCCAAGCAGCAGCAGGACGAGGCTCAGCTCGCCACCGCGCAGAGCACGCTCAAGCGCAACGACGCGCTGGTCGCCAAGGGCTATGTGGCCCAGCTGGACATGGACACCTACCGCAACAACGTGGCCAACCTCACCGCCACGGTGGCGGCGGACAAGGCTGCCGTGCGTTCGGCCAAGGTCAACCTGGACTACACCCGCATCGTCTCGCCGATCGACGGCGTGGCGGGCATTCGCAACGTCGACCCGGGCAACGTGGTTACCACCACCACCGCCGTGGTCACGCTCACCCAGATCCATCCGCTCTACGTGATGTTCAGCCTGCCCGAGCAGAACCTGGAGATGGTACGCAAAGCCGCCGGCGGTGCCGATCCGCTGGAGGTGCTGGCGCTCGATCGCGCCGATGCGCACACCATTGCCGATGACGGCCAGCTCAGCGTGATCGACAACCAGATCGACACCACCACCGGTACCTTCAAGCTGCGCTCGGTGTTCCAGAACACCAAGGGCGACCTGTGGCCGGGCCAGTTCGTCAACGTGCGCCTGAAGGTGCACACCGTGGCTGGCGGCCTGGTGATCCCGTCGCAGGCGGTGCAGCGCGGTCCGGATGGCGACTACGTGTACCTCGTGCAGCAGGACCAGACGGTCAAGATGCAGGCGGTCAAGGTGGCCGGCGAAGTGGGCGACAGCCATGTGATGATCGGCTCGGGCCTCGCGCTCAACGAGCAGGTGGTCACCGAAGGCCAGTTCCGCCTCAAGCCGGGCAGCAAGGTCAAGGCGCTCAAGCCGGGCGAAGTGCCGGCGGCACCGACCACTGCCGAAATGGACAAGGCCAAGAAGCAAGCCAAGCAGGGCGGCGGCGGTCGCCGCGGCTAAGCACGGATGCAGGAAACGGAAGGCGCGGCCTGGTGGCCGCGCGTTCCAGAGCACAGCGGCGCACGCATGAAGCGTCGACGCGGCTACGGGCCCTCCTTTGCCGGATCGCCTGGGCGAGCTGACAGCCACTTATAGACGGCATACCTATGGGCTTCTCCACACTCTTTATTCGCCGACCGATCGCCACCTCGCTATTGATGGTGGCGGTGCTGTTGCTCGGCATCCTCGGTTACCGCGAGCTGCCGGTGTCGGCGCTGCCGGAAATCGACGCTCCCAGCCTGGTCGTGACGACGCAGTATCCGGGCGCCAGCGCATCCACCATGGCCTCGCTGGTGACCACGCCGCTGGAGCGCAACTTCGGCCAGATCTCCGGCCTGAGCATGATGACCTCCGACTCGTCGGCGGGTTTGTCCACCATCGTGCTGCAGTTCGCGATGGATCGTGACATCGACATCGCGGCGCAGGACGTGCAGGCCGCCATCAACCAGGCGCGCGGCACCTTGCCGAGCACACTGCCGTATCCGCCGGTATACAACCGTGTGAACCCGGCCGACGCGCCCATCATCACGCTCAAGCTCACCTCCGACAGCTTGCCGCTGCGTGATGTGAACAACTACGCCGACTCGATCCTCGCGCAGAAGCTCTCGCAGGTGCAGGGCGTGGGCCTGGTGTCGATTGCCGGCAACGTGCGCCCGGCCGTGCGCGTGCAGGTGAACCCCTCGCAGCTGGCCAACCTCGGCCTCACCATGGAGGACGTGCGCAGCGCGCTCACCGAGGCCAACGTGAACGCGCCCAAGGGCACGCTCAACGGCGCCACGCAGTCCTACAGCATCGGCACCAACGACCAGCTCTCCGACGCGGCCGAGTACAAGAGCACCATCATCGCGTACAAGAACAATGCGCCGGTGCGTCTGTCCGACGTCGCCAGCGTGGTCGACGGCGTAGAGAACGATCAGCTCGCCGCGTGGGCCAATGGCAAGCCGGCCGTGCTGCTCGACATCCGTCGCCAGCCGGGCGCCAACATCGTGCAGACGGTGGAGCAGATCCGCAACATCCTGCCGCAGCTGCGCGCGGTGCTGCCGGCCGACGTGCACCTCGATGTGTTCGCCGATCGCACCATCACCATCCGCGCCTCGGTGGAAGATGTGCAGTTCACCCTGATCCTCACCATCTTCCTGGTGGTGGCGGTGATCTTCGTGTTCCTGCGCCGCCTGTGGGCCACCATCATCCCGTCGGTGGCGGTGCCGCTGTCGTTGATGGGCACCTTCGGCGTCATGGCCTTCACCGGCATGTCGCTGGATAACCTCTCGCTGATGGCGCTGACCGTAGCCACCGGCTTCGTGGTGGACGATGCGATCGTGATGATCGAAAACATCGTGCGCTACATCGAACAAGGCAAGGACGGCAAGGAAGCGGCCGAGATCGGCGCCAAGGAAATCGGCTTTACGGTGCTGTCGCTGACCGTATCGCTGATCGCCGTGTTCCTGCCGCTGCTGCTGATGCCCGGCGTCACCGGTCGCCTGTTCCACGAATTCGCGTGGGTGCTCACCATCGCCGTGGCGATCTCCATGCTGGTGTCGCTGACGCTGACGCCGATGATGTGCGCCTACCTGCTCAAGCCCGACGCGCTGCCCGAAGGCGACGACGCGCACGAGCGCCACGCTGCCGCCGGCAAGCACACCTGGTGGTCGCGTCTGGTCAACGTGTACGAAAGTTCGCTGGACTGGGTGCTGGGCCATCAGCGGTTCACCATGCTGATCGCCGCCGCCACGGTGGTGCTCACGGTATTCCTCTACATCGCCATTCCCAAGGGCCTGCTGCCCGAGCAGGACACGGGCCTGGTCACCGGCGTGGTGCAAGCCGACCAGAACGTGGCGTTCCCGCAGATGGAGCAGCGCACCAAGGCCGTGGCCGATGCGTTGCGTCGCGACAAGGCCGTAACCGGCGTGGCGGCCTTCATTGGCGCCGGTTCGATCAACCCCACGCTCAACCAGGGTCAGCTCAGCATCGTGCTGAAGGATCGTGGCGATCGTGACGGACTGGACGACGTGCTCGCGCGCCTGCAGAAGGAAGCGGCAGGCATTCCAGGCGTGGCGTTGTACCTGAAGCCCGTGCAGGACGTGACGCTGGACAGCCGCGTGTCGGCCACCGAGTACCAGTACTCCATGTCGGACGTAAATGCGGCCGAGCTTTCCACCTACGCCACCCAGATGACCCAGGCGCTGCGCGAGCGGCCCGAGTTGGCCGACGTGGACAACAACCTCGCCGACCAGGGCACCTCGCTCAAGCTCACCATCGATCGCGAGAAGGCGAGCCGACTGGGCGTGCCGGTGCAGACCATCGACGACACGTTGTACGACTCGTTCGGCCAGCGCCAGATCTCCACCATCTTCACCCAGCTCAACCAGTACCGCGTGGTGCTGGAGGTGGCGCCGCAGTTCCGCACCAGCACGGCGCTGCTCAACCAGCTCACCGTTAAGAGCAATGGCAGTGGCGCGCTCACGGGCAGCAATGCCACCGCGTTCGGCCAGGTGGCATCGAGCAACTCCTCCACCAGCACGGGCCTGGGCGTGGCCAACACCGGCGTGGTCATCGGTGGCGGCGGCACCATTCCGCTCGCGTCGCTGGCCACCGCTGAAGTGACCAGTGCGCCGCTGGTGGTGAGCCACCAGCAGCAGCTGCCGGCGGTCACGGTGTCCTTCAACCTGGCGCAGGGCTATTCGCTGTCCGAAGCGGTAAAGGCGATCCACGAGGTCGAGCAGCAACTGAACTTCCCGCCGCAGGTGCGCGGCCAGTTCATCGGCAAGGCGGCGGAGTTCTCCACCTCGCTGACCAACGAAGTGCTGCTGCTGATCGCGTCCATCGTGGTGATCTACATCGTGCTGGGCGTGCTGTACGAGAGCTACATCCACCCGCTGACCATCATCTCGACGCTCCCGCCGGCCGGCGTGGGTGCGTTGCTCGCGCTCATCCTCTGCGGCATGAGCCTGTCGGTGGATGGCATCGTGGGTATCGTGCTGCTGATCGGTATCGTCAAGAAGAACGCGATCATGATGATCGACTTCGCGATCGAGGCGCAGCGCGAGGGCATGAAGCCGCGCGAGGCGATCCGCCGCGCGTGTCTGCTGCGCTTCCGCCCGATCATGATGACCACCGCCGCCGCCATGCTCGGTGCGCTGCCGCTGGCCCTGGGCAACGGCATCGGCGCGGAGCTGCGCCGACCGCTGGGCGTCTCCATCGTGGGCGGCTTGCTGCTCTCGCAGCTGGTGACGCTGTACACCACGCCGGTGATCTACCTGTACATGGAGCGCTTCTCCGATTGGCTGCGTGCCCGCCGCGAGCAACGCGAGCTGTCGCGGGCACAGACCCGAGGCGCCATGTGAAGGGACCACCCTGGCCCGGGATGACCCGGGCCAAGGGCAACACCATGAAGGGGCGCGGCCAACACGGCGCGCCCCTTTCGGCGTTATCGACGGCCACCGGCAAGCGGCGCCATCGACAGGACGAGGCAAGGACATGACTTCCCTACGAAAGCCCCAGATAAGCGTGCTTGGCAGCGCCGAGCCAGGCTCCAAGGCCTATGAGCTGGCCGGCCAGGCAGGCCAATGGCTGGCACAGGCGGGCATCACGGTGGTGAGCGGCTGCGGCAGCCCGGCCACGCGTCATGCGGCGCAGCGCGCCGTCGATGCCGGCGGTACCGTGGTGAGCATCCTCCCTGCCGACGTGATGCCGGCGCCGGATTGGCCGGCCACCGTGGTCATTCCCTGCGGCATGGGCGACGCGCGCAACCTGATCATGGCGCTGGCGGGCGATGCCTGCCTGGTGATCGGCGGCCGCGCGGGCACCATCTCCGAGGTGTGCCTGGCATGGCTCCACCATCGCCCCTTATTGCCGCTGACGGGTTGCGGCGGCTGGTCGGACGGCTTGTTGCAGAACCCACCGGACGAGCGCGACAACGCGCCCATCCTGCCGTGGGCGAGCCTCGCGGAACTCAAGGCCCAGGTGACCTCGCTTGGCCTGGTGAAGCCCTGAGCGCCCCATGCATCCCGGTGTGCCGTCGTTCGCGCGAAAGCGGGAAACCCGCATCTTTAAACCATTCGCGGCGAACACCAGGCCCACGGGGTACCGCCCCTTCGGCGGCGTCAAAGCGCTTCGCGCTTTCACGCGAGCCACGGTGGCGCATTCAGCGAGGCAGCGTGAGCCTCGCGGGCTTCAACCGATCCTACTGTCATGCGTTCACTGATCAATGTGCGGTATATACGTCTTTTCGTGCGTGTGCCATGACGTGGCGCCCGGCTTCTCCGAACACCCTCGCGCTCGTCGCGTCGTTTCTGGTTTCTTGACGGCATGAATATCTCCGGCCCCTTTATTCGTCGCCCCATTGGCACCTCCCTGTTGGCGATGGGCGTGTTCGCGGTTGGCCTGATCTGCTACATGCTGCTCGGCGTGGCGGCACTGCCCAACATGCAGTTCCCGGTGATCTTCGTGCAGGCGAGCCAGGCGGGCGCCAGCGCCGGCACCATGGCCTCCACCGTGGCCGCGCCGCTGGAACGGCATCTGGGTCAGGTGCCCGGCATCGACACGCTGCGTTCGTCCAGCTCCCTGGGCAGTACCCAGGTCTTCATGATGTTCGAGACCGGTCGCAATCTCGACTCCGCCGCGCGCGACGTGCAGGCAGCGATCAACGCTGCGCAGTCGGACTTGCCCAGCGGCCTCAATGCGCCGCCGAGCTATCAAAAAGCCAACCCCAACGATGACCCCATCATCGCGTTTGCGCTGACCTCCGACACGCAATCCGCGCGCGATCTCTACGACGTGGCCGACTCGCTGCTGGCACAGCGCCTGCGTCAGCTCGAAGGCGTGTCCGAGGTGGATATTCTCGGCGCCGCCACGCCGGCCATTCGCGTCGATGTGAACCTGCGTCAGCTCAATGCGCTGGGTCTATCGCCGGACCAATTGCGCAACGCGCTGACCGCGGCCAACGTGACCTCGCCGCAGGGCTTTCTCAGCGACGGCAAGACCACCATGGCGGTCACCGCCAACGATTCGCTGCACAACGCCCAGGATTTCGCCGATCTGGTCATCGCCTCCAATAAGGGCGTGCCGGTACGCCTCTCGGACGTGGCCAAGGTGTACGACGGCACGCAGGACGCGTATCAGGCCGCCTGGTTCCAGGGCAAGCCGGCCATCCTGATGTACGTATATCGGCAGTCCAATGCCAACATCATCGGCACGGTGGATCGCGTCAAGGCGGCGGTGCCGCTGCTGCGCAACTACCTGCAACCGGGTACCACGCTGACCCCGTACTTCGATGGCACGCCTACCATCCGCGCCTCGTTGCACGAGGTACAGGCCACGCTGCTTATCAGCCTGGCGATGGTCATGATGACCATGGCGATCTTCCTGCGTCGCCTCGCGCCCACGCTTATCGCCACCGCGGCCGTGCCGTTGTCCCTCGCTGGCGCGGCCATCGTGATGTACCTCCTCGGCTTCACCCTCAACAACCTCACCTTGCTGGCCCTGGTGATTGCCATCGGCTTCGTGGTGGATGACGCGATCGTGGTGATCGAGAACATCGTGCGCCATATCGACCAGGGCATGACCCGCATGGATGCGGCACTGGCAGGTGCGCGCGAGATCGGCTTCACCATCGTCTCGATCACCGCCTCGCTGGTGGCCGTGTTTATCCCGCTGCTGTTCATGGGCGGCATCACCGGCCTGTTCTTCAAGGAATTCACCATCACGCTGGTGGCGGCGATCATCGTCTCCGCGCTGGTGTCGCTCACGCTCACCACCTCGCTGTGCGGCCAGTTCCTGAGCAGTCACGACGAAGACAAGCCCACCACGCGCGTAGGCATTGCGCTGGAGAAGTTCCAGACGGGCATGCTGGCGATCTATTCGCGCGCGCTGAAATTCTCCATCAAGCACGCGCTGGCTTTTGCGCTGACGCCGTTGGCGCTGATCGTCATCACCATCGTGTTGTTCGGCCAGGTCAAGACCAGTTTGTTCCCGCAGCAGGACACCGGCCTGATTCGTGGTCGTGCCACGTCCGGCGCCACGGTGTCGTTTCAGGATGCGGTCGCCCGTCAGCAGCGCCTCATCGACATGCTGCTCAAGGATCACGATGTCGCCCGCGTGGGCGCGCGCCTGGGTAGCAGTCGCCAGGGCGCATCGGGCACCTTCGATATCGAGCTGAAGACCCACGCGGAAGGGCGCAAGGCCGACACTTTCACCGTGCTGGCGCGGCTCAGCGCCAAGGCCGCGCGCTATCCCGACCTCAACGTGCGCCTGCGTCCGATCCAGGATCTGCCCAGCTTCGGTGGCGGCGGCAGCAGCCAGGGCGCGCAATATCAGGTATCGCTGCAGGGCGACAATTCCGACGAGTTGCAGGAGTGGTTGCCCAAGCTGGTCGCCGAATTGAAGAAAAATCCCAAGCTCAAGGACGTCGGCAGCGACATCGACGACGCCGGCCTGCAGCAGAACATCGTGATCGACCGCGACAAGGCGGCGCGCCTGGGCGTGGGCATCGGCACCATCGATGGTGCGCTCTACAACGCCTTCGGCCAGCGCCAGATCAGCACCATTTACTCCGACCTCAACCAGTACAAAGTGGTGGTGAACGCGCTGCCCAACCAGACCGCGACGCCGGCAGCCATCAATGCGGTCTACGTGGCGAGCAACAGCGGCGCCATGGTGCCGCTCACCGCGTTCGCCCACCAGGAGCCGGGGTTGGCTCCCACGCAGATCACGCACGAAAACCAGTACGCCACGATGAGCATGAGCTTCAACCTCGCGCCCGGCGTGAGCATGGGCGAAGCCTTGCAGATCATCCAGCAGACGGGCGCGCAGATGCGCCTGCCGGGCAGCATCCGCATCAATATCGGAGGCGATTTCCGTCGCTTCCAGCAATCGCAGAGCGGCATGCTGTGGCTGCTGCTGGGCGCGGTTGTCACCGTCTACATCGTGCTGGGCATGCTGTACGAAAGCCTGATCCACCCGGTGACCATCCTATCCACCTTGCCGGCGGCGGGCGTGGGTGCCTTGATGGCGTTGTGGCTCACCGATACAGAGTTGTCGGTGATCGCGCAGATCGCGCTGGTGCTGTTGATCGGTATCGTCAAGAAGAACGCGATCATGATGATCGACTTTGCCCTGGTCTCACGCCGCGAGCGCGGGCTCACCGCGCAAGACGCCGCCTACGAGGCGAGCATGGTGCGCTTCCGCCCGATCATGATGACCACCATGGTGGCGATCCTTGCCGCCGTGCCCATCGCGGTAGGCCTCGGCGAAGGTTCGGACCTGCGTCGTCCGCTGGGTATCGCGTTGATCGGTGGCCTGCTGA
The DNA here is from genome assembly GCF_016428975.1 of Dyella sp. ASV21. Lineage (GTDB taxonomy): Bacteria > Pseudomonadota > Gammaproteobacteria > Xanthomonadales > Rhodanobacteraceae > Dyella. The sequence continues at coordinate 64,595 of NZ_JAELTT010000015.1, read as the reverse complement.
TCTCACAAAGCCTGACCCTGCTCAGCACGCCGGCGCTGTACGTCATCTTCTCCTGCCTGTCCGAGCGTTTTTCAGCGTGGCGGGCACGTCATCGCAAGGTACGCGTTGCATCGGCGGCAGAAAGCGCCTGAGCTGTCGCCGCCGCTCTCCCGCAGTAGCGACATCGGCGCGCCATCCTTGGCCTGACGCATCGTCGACCCAATCAGGGCATCTCCTGCCTGCGTGAAAAGGGCAGGGAAACGCGCGGCTCAGGCAGTGCCGCGCGGATTCTGCTTACGCCGTCATTGCCACGAAGGCGGAAATCCAGCGCCGCTGCTTGCAACCCGCACTCGTTCCTTTCCAGCGTCCGGCACTTGAACTTGCTCGCACGGATGCTGATGCAGCGTGCGTTGTCAGTGCGCTAAGGGACGCGCGCAAGCACATGCACTCGTCATGTGTATCGCGGGTTGCTGCCTGTGCGGCAGTGAAATGGGGCGATGAAGCAACCTTGAGCACAACTATTTCTGAGCTGCCTGCACGGCGGTTGAGCCTTGGACCATGCACGTCAGGTCGAGATGGTTGAAGGGGAAGAGCGACAGAATGTGAAAAAAAATATCCCACCCCCACAAGGCCTTCTGGAGATGCGCACGGTGCGGCGTAGCAGGCGATGCAGCGTATGCAGGCCAGTCGAAAGGCCTGTTCGTCGTGGCAATCCTCCAGGTAGTGCAGGTTGGCGCGCTTGGAATGAAGAATCGACTTAAGGTCGCCGGAGGCGATGTCCCGTGCCATGGCTGGCCTCATACGGGCGCCGCTCGGTAGCGGGGCGATGCGCCTGCGCGAGTCGTGTGCGAGGTGTCCCATCAGGCTACGAGCGCCCGCGCGGTGAGTTCTAGCGTCCTGCGTAACGCGCGGTTGTGGGCGGTCGCCGGTGCCGCACGCGCTGTTGGCGCGCGCGGCCTGGCAAAGCTGCCTACACGGCAGTGAACTAGAGCACCAAGGGCTCCACGCATAGTGCCATCCCCCCGTTGCCTGGACTTGCGGTGGCCGAACCCACACGTTGGCGGGCTTAGTAAGTCATTGATTTATGGCAGCGACGGTGGGCTGGCGACGATGTGGGTCTGGCGGCACGGGCGAAGATGCCGGGGCGCGGAAGGGGCGCGAGGTGCGTCGTCGCCGGGCCGGCAAGGGGCCGGTCGCGGGCTTTGCGCCCGTACCGTACCGGATGGTGGGGCGTCGTGCTTTCTCGCGTGGTCCGAAATCGGGACAATACGGGGGTTTTGGTTTGCGCCGTTCGGCCCCATGTGATTTCGCCTGGGCGCAACGGGCGCTCCGCGCGCGCTGCCCACCCTGGGCGCGCCGCCACTAACGGTCATGCCAGCGAGGTCATAAGAAACATGTCGAACACGCCCAAGATCATCTACACGCTCACGGACGAAGCGCCGTACCTCGCCACCCAGTCGCTGCTGCCGATCGTCAAGGCGTTTACCGCAACGGCGGGCATCGCGGTGGAAACCCGCGACATTTCGCTGGCCGGCCGCATCGTGGCGCAGTTCCCGGACGTGTTGCCGGAAAACCAGAAGATCGCCGATGACCTGACCGAGCTGGGCCAGCTGGCGACCACGCCGGAGGCCAACATCATCAAGCTGCCCAACATCAGCGCCTCGATGCCGCAGCTCAAGGCTGCCATCAAGGAGCTGCAGGGCCAGGGCTACGCGCTGCCCGACTATCCGGAAGAGCCCAAGGACGTGGCCGACTGGAACATCAAGGCGCGCTACGACAAGGTCAAGGGCAGCGCGGTGAACCCGGTGCTGCGCGAAGGCAATTCCGATCGCCGCGCACCGCTCTCGGTGAAGAACTACGCGCGCAAGCATCCGCACAAGATGGGCGCGTGGAGCAAGGATTCGAAGACGCACGTGTCCCACATGGAGGGCGGCGACTTCTACGGTAGCGAGAATTCCACCACCGTCGCCAAGGCCACCACCGTCAAGATCGAGTGGTTCGGCAAGGACGGCAGCCACAGCGTGCTCAAGGAAAAGACCGCGCTGAAGGACAACGAAGTCATCGATACCGCGGTGATGAGCAAGAAGGCGCTGGCCAGCTTCATCGACGCGCAGATCGAAGAAGCCAAGAGCCAGGGCGTGCTGTTCTCGGTGCACCTCAAGGCGACCATGATGAAGGTCTCCGACCCCATTATGTTCGGCGCCGTGGTGAACGAGTTCTACAAGGACGTGCTCGGCAAGCATGCCGATGCACTCAAGAGCATCGGTTTCAACGCGAACAACGGCATTGGCGACCTGTACGCGCGCATCGGTGCGCTGCCGCAGGCCACGCAGGACGAGATCCTGGCCGACATGGCCGCCGAGTACGCCAAGCGTCCGGCCGTGGCCATGGTCAACTCCGACAAGGGCATCACCAACCTGCACGTGCCCAGCGACGTCATCATCGACGCCTCCATGCCGGCGATGATCCGCGACTCCGGCAAGATGTGGAATGCCGAAGGCAAGCTGCAGGACACCAAGGCAGTGATCCCCGATCGCAGCTACGCCGGCGTGTACCAGGCGGTAATCGAAGACTGCAAGGCGAACGGTGCGTTCGATCCGGCCACCATGGGCAGCGTGCCCAACGTGGGCCTGATGGCGCAGGCCGCCGAGGAATACGGCTCGCACGACAAGACCTTCCAGATCGCCGGCGACGGCGTGGTCAAGGTCACCGATGACGCCGGCCACGTGCTGCTGGAGCAGGCGGTGGAAGCGGGCGACATCTGGCGCATGTGCCAGACCAAGGACGCGCCGATCCAGGATTGGGTGAAGCTCGCCGTGTCGCGTGCACGCTTGTCCAACACGCCTGCCGTGTTCTGGCTGGATAGCGCCCGTGCGCACGATCGCGAACTCATTGCCAAGGTCGAGCGTTACCTCAAGGACCACGATACCAACGGCCTGGACATCCGCATCCTGTCGCCGGTGGAGGCCACCAGGTTCTCGCTGGAGCGCATCCGCAAGGGCCAGGACACCATCTCGGTGACCGGCAATGTGCTGCGCGATTACCTCACCGACCTGTTCCCGATCATGGAGCTGGGCACCAGCGCCAAGATGCTGTCCGTCGTGCCGCTGATGGCTGGCGGTGGGTTGTTCGAAACCGGCGCGGGCGGCTCGGCGCCCAAGCATGTGCAGCAGTTCCTCGAAGAGGGTTACCTGCGTTGGGATTCGCTGGGCGAGTTCCTGGCGCTGGCCGCATCGCTGGAGCACCTGGCCAACCGCTACAACAGCAAGCACGCCGCTGTGCTGGCCAAGACGCTGGACGAGGCCAACGGCAAGATTCTGGACAACAACAAGTCGCCGGCCCGCAAGGTGGGTGAACTGGACAACCGCGGCAGCCACTTCTACCTCGCCATGTACTGGGCGCAGGCGCTGGCTGCGCAGAACGACGACGCCGCGCTCAAGGCCAAGTTCGAGCCGCTCGCCAAGGCGCTCACCGAGAACGAAGCCAAGATCATCGGCGAGTTGAACGGCGCGCAGGGCAAGCCGGTGGATATCCAGGGCTATTACCATCCGAACCTGGAGCTGGTGAGCCGTGCCATGCGTCCCAGCCAGACCTTCAACGACGTGCTCGCCACCTTGGGCTGATCGTCTCGTTGAGGTGACCCGGAAAAGGCCGCGCAAGCGGCCTTTTTCTTTGCCCGGCTGAACCCGCGATGCTCGCCCTTTTTGCGAAAGCGCGAAGCGCTTTTCCAGCGCCTTTGGTGTTTTGGCTTCATGGCAGACCCGTCGAGCGTTGGCTTTCGCGTCCGGCAACGCACCGCCAACCTCCGCCGCGCGCAAAGCATCGAGCTGCAAGATATCTGCGTTACCCTGCGTGCCATGTCCACGCCTTCTCCAGACGTTGTCGCGCCAGCGCATCCGGGCCGCGCCAGCGAGGTGTTGTTGGCCTTCCTGGGGTTGGGCCTGCGTTCCTTCGGTGGCCCCATTGCGCACCTGGGTTACTTTCGCCACGAGTTCGTGGAACGCCGTCGATGGCTGGACGACGCGCGCTTCTCTCAACTGTTGGCGCTGTGCCAATTCCTGCCGGGTCCCGCGAGCAGCCAGCTGGGTTTTGCCATTGGCCTGATGCGCGCGGGTTGGCAGGGCGCGTTCGCCGCGTTTATCGGCTTTACGTTGCCATCGGCGCTGTTGATGCTGGGCTTTGCCGCGTGGGCGCCGTATCTGCGCGGCGAGGCAGGGCAGGCGTTGCTGCATGGCCTGAAGCTGGTGGCGGTGGTGGTGATTGCGCAGGGCGTGTGGGGCATGTGGCGTTCGCTGGCGCCGGATGCGCCGCGACGTTTGCTGGCCTTGCTGGCGTGCGCCGTGCTGTTGTGGTGGCCGCTGGCGTGGATGCAGTTGCTGGTGATCGCGGCAGCCGCAGCGTTGGGGCCGGGGTGGTGTCGACGCGTGACGGTGCATGCCGATGCGGTGCCCGCCGTGAGCTATGGCCGGCGTACGGCGGCCCTGTGGTTGGTGCTTTATGCGGTGCTGTTGGGTATCGCGCTTGGCATCGGCACGCATGGTGCCTGGTTCGTGCAGGTGGGGGCTGCGTTCTATCGCGCGGGCGCATTGGTGTTCGGCGGCGGTCACGTGGTGTTGCCGTGGTTGCGCCAGGCATTGGTGGAACCCGGTTGGGTCGATGAAGGGAGCTTTCTCGCTGGCTACGGCGCGGCGCAGGCCATGCCCGGCCCGATGTTTTCGCTGGCCGCGTACCTGGGCAGCCAGGTCATGGGTGGGCAGGGCGGCGTGGCCGGAGCCTTGCTGGCGCTGCTGATGATCTTCCTGCCCGGCTTTCTGTTGCTCGCGGGCGTGCTGCCGTTCTGGCAGCGCCTTTCCGCGCGCGCCGGCGCGGTACGCGCGGTAGCGGCGATCAATGCGGCGGTAGTGGGTTTGCTGGCGGCGGCGCTGTACCGTCCGGTGTGGACCGGTACGGTGGAAAGCATGACGGATGTGGCGATTGCCGCAGGCGGCTTCCTGATGCTGACCGTTGCCCGTCGGCCGGCCTGGGTGGCGGTGTTGTGGTGCGTGCTGGCGACGATTGCGCAGCGCCTTTGGTGGCATTGAGCGCGTGCGTGCTGCTGGATCGGTGCAGCGGCGAGCGCTGCACCGCGGTCATGCACGGGCGGGCGGAGATTAAGGCCCGCATGAATGGCCGCCAGTGCGGGCCGGGTGCAGGCTTGGGTGCTGGCGGATAATCGGGTGCCGATGGCCCTCTATGACATGGAGTTTTGCATGCGTCCCACGCTGTTTGCCGTGCTGTTCGCCCTCGCTTTCGGTGCCCCTGCGTTTGCGCAGACCACGGCGCCTGCCGCGCCGTCCACCGCTGCCGTGACCAACCTGGAGGCCGTTACCGTCAGCGGCGTGCAGCCGGGCCCGGGCCTGTGGAAGGTGAGCAAGGGCGATCACGTGATGTGGGTGCTGGGTACGCTGTCGCCGTTGCCCGATCACATCGAGTGGAAAACCGACGAGGTGGACCAGGCCATTGCCGGCTCGCAGGAGGTGCTCGGCCCGCCCTCCATCGCGCTCAAGCCCAAGACCAACTTCTTCGGCAAGATGTTCCTGCTGCCGTCGCTGATCGGTGCACGCAAGAATCCCGATGGCCAGACCTTGCAGCAGATGGTGCCCGCACCCGACTACGCACGCTGGTTGGTGCTGAAGAAGCAATACCTGGGCAACGACGGCAGCGTGGAGAACTGGCGCCCGATCTTCGCGGCGGTGGAGCTGTACGACAAGGCCATCAAGCGCTACGGCCTCACCGCCTCCGGGGGCGTGAAGGACACCGTGCGCGACCTCGCCAAGAAGCACAACGTGAAGTTCACCACCGCGCGCTACACCATGATGGTGGAGGAGCCGCGCACGGCGGTGAAGACCTTCAAGTCCTCGCCCATGGATGATCGCGAATGCTTCGGCCGCACGCTGGATACGGTGGAACGCGGCCTGGGCCGCATTACCGAGCGCGCCAACGCGTGGGCCACCGGCGATCTGGAAACGCTGCGCGGCCTGCCCATGAGCGACCAGCGCGAAGCCTGTATTTCCGCCGTCACCGAGGCGGGCTTCGCCAAGCAGCTGGGTTTCAATGACGTGCAGCAGAAGGCCCAGGCGCTGTGGATGGATGCCGCGGAGCAGGCGCTCAACAGCAACACGCAAACCTTCGCCATGCTGCCGATGGAGGAGGTGTTGTCACCGCATGGCCTGATCGCTCGCCTCAAGGCCAAGGGCTACCAGGTGGAAGCGCCCGATGGCAGCGATGCGGAAGGCGTGGCCTCGCCCTGACGCATGCGTGGCGCGGCGTTCCGTGAGCCGGAACGCCGCGCGCGAAACACCTCGCGCGTTCAGGCGCTGGCTTTATCCAGCAGCGCCACGTCCTCGCTGCTCAGCTTCAGGCTCACACCGCCCAGCAACTCCTGCAGCTGCGGCACGCTGGTGGCGCTGGCGATCGGCGCGGTGATGCTGGGGCGCGCGATCAGCCAGGCGAGCGCCACTTGCGCGGGCGTGGCGCCATGCGCGCCGGCAATCTGATCGAGCGCGGCCAGCACGCCGAGGTCGTGCGGGTTGAGGTACTTCTTTACGGCGTTGCTGCGCGCCGCACTCTTGGCCAGGTCGGCCTCGTTGCGGTATTTGCCACTGAGAAAGCCGCTGGCGAGCGCGTAGTAGTTGATGACGCCGATGTTCTCCGACACCACCAGCGGTTCCAGCGCCTGCTCGTAGCCCTTGCGGTTCACCAGGTTGTATTCCGGTTGCAGGGTTTCGTAGCGCGGCAGGCCCAGCTCGGCGGACATGGCGAGCGCTTCGGCGAAACGGTCCGCGCCGTAGTTGGAGGCGCCAATCACGCGCACCTTGCCCTGTTCGATCAGCGTGCCGAAGGCTTGCAGTGTTTCGTGCAGCGGCACCGAGGCATCGTCCTCGTGCGCCTGATACAGGTCGATATGGTCGGTCTGCAGGCGCTTGAGCGAGCCTTCCACCGCCTGGTTGATGTTGAAGGGCGACAGGCCCGGGTGTTCGGCCCATTTGGCGACCTTGGTGGCGATTACCACTTTGTCGCGCTTGCCGCTGCGCTTGAGCCACTTGCCGATGATGGTTTCCGATTCGCCACCGCGATTGCCAGGCACCCAGGCGGAATAGACATCCGCGGTGTCGATCAGATTGAAGCCGGCATCGACGAACGCATCGAGCAAGTCGAACGAGCGTTGCTCATCGGCACTCCAGCCAAACACATTGCCGCCAAAGGCGAGCGGCGCGACGTTGAGCGAGGAACGGCCAAGGGGGCGCAGATTCATGGATGGGCTCCGTGTATGACAGTGAGGCCGGGGTTTCATGCATACTCGAAACTCCGAGGCCCGCGAGTATACGCGCGCGTCATGTGATGCCGAGGCGAGCGCATCGGCACGCCCACATCCCTGGAGGTCGAATGAAGCGCAAGGCAGGAGCCGCACTGCGGTACGCCGTCATGTTGGGTCTGTGCAGCTGGATGGCGACGGCCACGGCGGAAACGCCGGCTGCGCGGCCGTGGAGCGATGCGGCGATGTCACCCGATGCACGCGCGGCGTTGTTGCTGGCGCAGATGACGCAGGACGAAAAGTTTCAGCTGATCCGCAGTTACTACGCCGGCCCGGATCGCCCCGCCGACAAGCCGATGCCCACGGGCGCCATTGCCTCCGCCGGTTACGTGCCGCCGATCGAGCGCCTGGGCATTCCCGCGCTGAAAGAGAGCGATGCGGGCCTGGGCGTGGCCAGTTCCACGCGCATGCGTCCGGGTGATTACGCCACGCCGCTGCCGGCCGGTCCGGTTACCGCCGCCAGTTGGGACCCGCAGGTGGCTTATCGTGGCGGCGCCATGATCGGCGGCGAGGCGCATCGCAAAGGCTTCAATGTGTTGCTGGCGGGCGGCGTCAATCTGATGCGCGAGCCGCGCAACGGCCGCAACTTCGAATACGCCGGCGAAGACCCGCTGTTGTCGGGCACCATCGTGGGCGAGGCGATTCGCGGCGTGGAAAGCGCGCACGTGATCTCCACCATCAAGCACTTCGCCTTGAACGACCAGGAAACCGGCCGCGACACCATCAGCGCGCAGATCGGCGAGCAAGCCATGCGCGAGTCGGATCTGCTGGCCTTTGAGCTTGCCATCGAGCGCGGCAAGCCCGGGTCGGTGATGTGTGCCTATAACAAGGTCAACGGCGACTGGGCCTGCGAGAACGACTACCTGATGAACCAGTTGCTCAAGGGCGATTGGAAGTATCCGGGCTTTGTGATGTCCGACTGGGGCGGCGTGCACAGCGCGGCCAAGGCGGTGAACGCGGGCCTGGATCAGGAATCGGCCGGCGAAATCTTCGACAAGCAGTTGTACTTCGACGCCCCGCTGCGCGACGCGCTCGCCAAGGGCGAGGTCAAGCAGGCGCGCCTGGACAACATGGTGCAGCGCATTCTGCGCAGCATGTTCGCCGCTGGCTTGTTCGAGCATCCCGCCACCAAGGCGCCGATCGACGAGGCCGCCAACCTGGCGGTGGCGCGCGAAACGCTGGAGGCGGGCGCGGTGTTGCTGCGTAACGAGCACGACGTGCTGCCGCTCGATGCCGCCAAGCTGGGCTCGCTCGCGGTGATTGGCGCGCACGCCGATAAGGGCGTGATCGCCGGCGGCGGCTCCTCGCTGGTGTCGGCCAAGGGCGGCAACGCGGTGCCGGGCATCGCGCCCACCGCGTGGCCGGGCCCGGTGATGTATCACCCCTACGCACCGCTCACCGCGCTGCGCGCGATGGCGCCCAAGGCCAGCGTGCAGTTCGCCGAAGGCGATGACCTTGCCGCGGCGGCGGCGCTGGCGGCCAAGTCCGACGTGGCCGTGGTGTTTGTGCAGAAGTGGCAGGCGGAATCGATCGATGCCAAGGATCTCTCCCTGCCCGACAACCAGGACGCGCTGGTGGCGGCGGTCGCCAAGGCCAACCCGCGCACCATCGTGGTACTGGAGAACGGCGGCCCCGTCGCCATGCCGTGGCTGGATCAGGTCGGCGCCGTGCTGGAGGTGTGGTATCCGGGCGGCGACGCCGGCACCGGTATCGCGAACCTGCTTTCCGGCAAGGTGAATCCGTCCGGGCGCCTGCCGCTGAGCTGGCCGCGCGATGTCTCGCAGTTGCCGCGCCCCGCGCTGCCCGGCGCAGGTGGCGGCACCCCGCCGGCATCGGTGGATTACGCCATCGAAGGCGCCGATGTGGGCTATCGCTGGTTCCAGTCGCGCGGCATCAAGCCCCTGTTCCCGTTTGGCTATGGCCTTTCCTACACGCGCTTCGCGCACGGCCCGCTCAAGCTCGCCACGCACGACAACCAGGTGCATGCGGTGGTCGAGGTGAGCAATACCGGCCACCGCGCGGGTGCCGAGGTGGCGCAGGTGTATGTGCAGGTGCCCGGCGCCAAGGCGCATCGCCTCGCCGGCTACGCCAAGGTCTTCCTGCGCCCGGGCGAGCACCGCACGCTGAGCATTCCGCTCGAACGCCGCTTGCTCGCCGACTTCGACACCGCCAAGCACGCCTGGGTGCTGCGTGGCGGTGACTATCAAGTCGTGGAAGGTCGTTCCTCGGACGACCTGGGCCAGCCGGTCACACTGAAGCTCGCGCCCGCGCAGCTCTGAAACCACCGGGCGCCGCCGAGATGGCGGCGCCCGGTGCTATCAAACGCAACCGCCCTGGGGCAGGGCGGTCGCCGGGGGCAGCTTGCTGCTTGCCGCCGCCGGCTTCGTCGTGCGCAGGCGCTTGCCGCTGGGGCGTGGCTTGGGTTCGGCAACGTCGGCCAGGCGACGCGCCAGCGCGGGGTCGGCGATATGGCCGTGCATGAACAACAGGTTGGTCCAGAGCGAACTCATGACATCCTCCCGTCGTGCGGTCATGGGTGGTGGAGCGCTCAAGATAGGCGCCTCGCATGCCGCCAAAAAGCGATATATTCGCAAGCCAGACTTGAGGCATTTTCAATATGGCGCGCATCTCGCTGGATCTCCTCCAACAGTTTGTGCAGGTCGGCCGGCTGGGTAACGTTTCCCGCGCCGCCGAGCAGGCCAACCTCACCGTCAGCGCCTTGAGCCACCAGATTCGCCAGCTGGAGCAGCGGCTGGAACGCAAGCTGTTCGATCGCGGCCCGCGCGGTGTGCAACTCACCGGCGAAGGGCGGCGGCTGATGGAAGCGGTGGGCCATCACTTCGAAGGCATCGACCGCGCCATGGCCGGCTACCGCTGCCGTCGCGAGGACGCGCTCACCTTGAGCGCCATCCCCGGCGTGATGTCGAGCTGGCTGGTGCCACGCCTGGCTCGCCTGGTGGCGGCGCACCCGGAGCTGGAACTCAATCTCCAGTCCAGCGTGGAGCTGGTGAACTTCGAACGCGATCCGGTGGATGCCGCCGTGCGCTATGGCCGCGGCCCGTGGCCGGGCCTGGTCACCGAACGCCTGTTCGGCGAATGGATTGCTCCGGCGACCGCTGGCGCGACTGGTTCGCCGCTACCGGCGGTGAGCCGCCCCGTCGTTATGTGGCCCAGTTCGACAACACCGATGCGTTGCAGCGCGGCGCCATGGAGGGGATGGGCGTGGCGCTGGGGCGCATGGTGATGGCGCGTCCGTTGATCGAGGCGGGGCTGCTGAAGGTGTTGGGTCAGCGCTATCAGCAGATTCCGGAGGCGTATTTTCTCGTTTACCCGGAGCGCGCGCGCGATCACGCGGGGCTGAGGACGTTTCGCGAGTGGTTGTTGTGCGAGGCGGGGAAGTACGCGGAGGCAATGTCGTATGCGACGGGGGCGGGGGGTGATGGGGTGTGACGGTGCTGGGGTGTGCGGGGGCGTTGGTGGGCGGCGCTGGATGGTCTACAACGTCATCGCCGAGGGCGGGGCTTGCGCGCCGTGCCTCGTCCTCTGCTACAACGTCATCCCCGCGAAAGCGTAAGGCGCTTTTCAACCGCCGAAGGGTTGGTCAGCTGGTGTCTTTCTCTCTTGTGATGCCTTGCGGTCATGGGGCTCGCCTGCGGCGGGCTTCCGCTGTCCTGCCGGCCAGCGGGTGACTTTTCTCCGAGTGGCCAGAGAAAAGTCACCCAAAGAGAGGCCACCCCCGATGTCGCGCCCAAGGGGAGGGGAGATCAAGAGCTACGGCGGCGCGTTGCGCGCCCGAAGCGGAGCCAAGGCCAGAGCCAAAGCAAACCCAAGCCAAACTTGCACAAGCCAAACGTGGCATTCATCGCGCGACGCAACGCCACGAACGCCCACCGCTCTGCTTGCACGCTCCGCCAAGGGCGATGTGCCGCTTCGCGGCACGAGCCCCGCTTTGGACTTTGGGCCCCCTGTGTGGCGGTGAGGGGTGCCCTTCTCTTTGGTTACTTTCTCTTGGGCACGCAAGAGAACGTGACCCGGCCTCCGGCAGGAGGACGGAAGCCCGCCGCAGGCGAGCACGCTGGCCATAGCGCCAGATCAAAAGCGAAAGACACCAGCTGACCAACCCTTCGGCGGCTGAAAAGCCCCTCCCGCTTTCGCAGCGACGACACTGTAGGTAAGGCCGGTTTCTGCGCGCCTCGCACGTGTGCTGCCACCGCAGGCACCGCCACACAGGCACGACAACGCACGCAACGGCGACACCGCGAAAACCGCGCCCACCTAAGACCAACGTCAAACCCCTCCCAGGTTCCACATCGCGCCCCAACCCGTCATCATTCCCCTTTTGCACCGCCGCCGTCCTGAGGAGAACACCATGAAGTCACGCGCCGCCGTTGCCTGGGAAGCAGGCAAGCCACTGTCCATCGAAGAAATCGATGTGGCGGGACCCAAAGCCGGTGAAGTGCTCGTGCGCATCGTGTCTACCGGCGTGTGCCACACCGATGCGTTCACGCTGTCGGGTGCCGATCCGGAAGGCCAGTTCCCAGTGATCCTGGGTCATGAAGGTGGCGGCATCGTCGAGGAAGTGGGTGAGGGCGTGACCTCGCTGAAAGTCGGCGATCACGTGATTCCGCTGTACACGCCCGAATGCGGCGAGTGCAAGTTCTGCCTCTCCGGCAAGACCAACCTGTGCCAGAAGATTCGCATCACCCAGGGTCGCGGTGTGATGCCCGATGGCACCTCGCGCTTTTCGCTCAACGGCAAGCCGCTGCTGCACTACATGGGCACCAGCACCTTCAGCGAATACACCGTGCTGCCGGAAATCTCGCTGGCCAAGATCAACAAGGCCGCGCCGCTGGAGAAAGTGTGCCTGCTCGGTTGCGGCATCACCACGGGCATCGGTGCCGTGCTCAACACCGCCAAGGTGGAGCCGGGCGCGAGCGTGGCGGTGTTTGGCCTGGGTGGCATTGGCCTCTCGGTGGTGCAGGGCGCGGTGATGGCGCAGGCCGGGCGCATCGTGGTGGTGGATACCAACCCGGACAAGTTCGAGATGGCGCGCGCGCTGGGCGCGACGGATTTCGTCAATCCGAAGGATTACCCGGATACGCCGGTGCAGCAGGTCATCGTGGACCTCACCGATGGCGGCGTGGACTACTCGTTCGAGTGCATCGGCAACGTGCATGTGATGCGCTCGGCGCTGGAGTGCTGCCACAAGGGCTGGGGCGAGTCGATCATCATCGGCGTGGCCGGTGCCGGCCAGGAGATCAGCACGCGTCCGTTCCAGCTGGTGACCGGTCGCGTGTGGCGCGGTTCGGCGTTCGGTGGCGTCAAGGGCCGTTCGCAGTTGCCGGGTTATGTGGATCGCTATATGGCCGGCGAGATCAAGATCGACGAGATGATTACCAAGGTCTTGCCGCTGGAGCGCATCAATGAGGCGTTCGACCTGATGCACGAAGGCAAGGTGATCCGCTCGGTGATCCACTACTGAGCAGGCCCAGGGCCGCCCTTCCCGTGAAAGGCGGCCTTTAGGCGGCCGTGCTCAGCTAGCGCTAATGGGCAGGGTGCGGCCTTGTCCATCCACCATTTGTATACGTAGTGGCCGCCAAGCTGGCGCGGCTATGCTGCGTCGGTCGTGCCGACGTTTTCCATAAGGGGTAGTCGATGAAAAGCCGTGTGTTCCTGGGTGTGGCGACGCTGCTGCTGGCATCGTGCGGTGGTACCTCCGCGCCGGCCAATGCGCAGCCGCAGGATCAGCCTGCCGGTGCGCTGGTGCCGCCGATCTCGGCCAACGACTACACCGCCAACCAGCTCGATCAGGTGCTGGCAGGCAGCTGGCGTTCGCCGGAGAACAAGGCGCGCGACGTCTATCGCCATCCCAAGGCCACTTTGCAGTTCTTCGGCATTCGCCCGGACCTCACGGTGATCGAGATCACCCCTGGCGGTGGTTGGTACAGCGAAATCCTGGCGCCGCTGCTGCGCGATAACGGTCACTACATCGCGGCGCTGATCAAGCCGACGGGCGAGGGCGAGGCCAACCGCGATCGTTCTGGCCTGCGTGCCAAGTTCGCCGCCGATGCCGAGCATTACGGCAAGGCGCAGATCGTGGAGTTCGATCCCAAGGCGCCGTCTTTCGGCGCGCCGGGTTCGGCCGATCTGGTGCTCACCTTCCGCAACGTGCACAACTGGGTGATGGCCGATAACGCGCCGGCCATGTTCAAGGCGTTCTACGCCGCGCTGCGTCCGGGCGGTGTGCTGGGCGTGGTGGATCACCGCGCGGCCGATACGGCAAGCCTGGAGTCGGTGAAGCAGAGTGGCTATCTGCCCACGCATTACGTGGTGAAGCTGGCCACGGATGCCGGCTTCAAGCTGGAGGAGTCCAGCGAGATCAACGCCAACCCCAAGGACACCAAGGACTACGCCAAGGGCGTATGGACCTTGCCGCCGACGCTGCAGCTGGGCGATCAGGACCGCGCCAAGTACCAGGCCATCGGCGAATCGGATCGCATGACCCTGCGCTTCGTGAAGCCCGAGGCGCCCGCCGCGGCGTCGTCCGCGCACTGACCTTGTACGCCCGCGCGCAAGCGCGGGCCCTGTTGCATGCTGCTTGCACTCAACAAACCCTATGGCGTGCTCTGCCAGTTCCGCGACGATCAGGGTCGTCGCACGCTGGCGGAATACGTTCGCCAAAAAGACGTCTATCCGGCCGGCCGCCTCGATCACGACAGCGAAGGGTTGCTGCTGCTGACCGATGATGGCGCGCTGGCCCACAAGCTCACCGACCCGCGCCACAAAGAGCCCAAGACCTATCTGGTGCAAGTGGATGGGCAGATCACCGACGAGGCCATCGCCGCGTTGCGTCGCGGCGTGTCGCTTAACGATGGCCCCACCTTGCCGGCGGGCGCCGAGCACGCGGTTGAGCCGGATGGGTTGTGGCCGCGCGATCCGCCCGTGCGTTTTCGCAAGCTCATTCCCACCAGCTGGCTGCGCATCACCTTGCGCGAAGGGCGTAACCGTCAGGTGCGCCGCATGACGGCGGCGGTGGGCTTTCCCACCTTGCGGCTGATTCGCGAGCGCGTTGGCCCGTATGCACTGGATGGGCTGGCACCGGGTGAAACGCGCGTACTCACGCGCTGAGCGGGCTTACAAGCGGAAGAAAGCCGCCGCCGTCGCCGTGGTGTGCGCCGCCGTTACCTCGGCCGTCTCGCCGCGATCGCGTGCGATTTCCTCGCAGATGTGACGCAGATACATCGGCTCGTTGCGACGATGCGCGGGTTGTGGACGCACGGTGCGCGGCAGCAGGTACGGTGCATCGGTTTCGATCATCAGGCGGTTGGCCGGAATCTCTTTCACCAGTTCGCGCAGATGCGTGCCGCGTCGCTCGTCGCAGATCCAGCCCGTGATGCCGATGTGGCAATCCAGCGCCAGGTAGTCGCGCAGCGCTTCGCCGGTGTCGGTAAAGCAATGCACCACCACGCCCGGCAGCTTGTCGCGGTAGCGGCGCAGCAGGGCGATAAAGTCGTGGTGAGCATCGCGCTGATGCAGGAACAGCGGCTTGCGCACATCCACCGCGATCTGCAACTGGCGTTCGAACACGGCGAGCTGCACATCGCGCGGCGAATAGTTGCGGTGATAGTCCAGGCCGGTTTCGCCGACTGCTTTCACTTCTTCATGCGTGGCCAGTTCGCGCAGCAGCGCATCGGTGGCGTCGTCGTAGTCGATCGCGTGATGCGGATGCACGCCCGCCGTCGCGTAGAGCACGCCAGGGTGCTTCTGCGCCAGCGCCAGCGCATGCGTGCTGCCGTCGCGGGAGGCGCCGGTAACGATGAGGCGGGACACGCCGTGATCGTGCGCGCGTTGCAGTACATCGGCGAAATCGTGATGGAACGATTCGTGGGTGAGGTTGGCACCAATATCGATCAGCGGCATGGGCGTTGTGCGTCGCTCAAAACGCCTATTGTCCCAAAACCTCGTGCGATGGGCGAAAACCGCTCGGATGGCGATGGCGCCTTAGCGGGGACCATGCGCGGAAGAATGTGCTCTATATCGCATTTTCTTATTGACGTTCGTAAGAAATCGCTGATACGGTCGTGGTTCGGTGACGACTTTTTGACACCGAGACTTGATTGTTGGATCGGCGCTGTTTCGCTGCGGGGAGTGCGCGGACGCGTTTAGGCACCACAGGTAAGTCAGACGAGGAAAGGGGAGTTCCATGCGTCGCATCATCCACACGCCCCATCGGGCTTCACGTGTCTTTGCTTCCGGCTGGCAGCGCTGTCGTTGCGTCAATTATTTGACGCCATCGACGCCGACTGGCTGAGCCGTCGGTTGGGCGGCGTTTTCCAAGCCGCCGATCGCACACCCGCATTCGTTGATGGTTGACGTCTCCTGAGGATGGAGCGGGGCGTTCGCGCGCCCGTTCCAAGGGGCTGGGCACCGCCTTCGCGTGCGACATCCCATCGATTGACCAAACCGCCACACGGGCAGCTCGCACGGGCCGTCCGCGCGGGCGGCTGTTTCTAAGAAACGTCGGGACGACGGGGGTAGAGCCGTCTCGAACACGGGCGACGTCCAATCCGGCGTCGCGTTTTCAAGGGAGGAGGTTTCATGCGTAAAACACTAAAGATCCAGACGGCGGGCTTGAGTCTGGCGGCCGTCTTGCTCGCCGGCGTGCTGCCGGCGTACGCGGCCGGACAGGACAGCGCCGCGGCGCAAACCACGGTGTCGGTGCAGGGCGTGCAGGTAGCCATCGATGCGGCCACGGGCCGTTTGCGCGAGCCCACCGCCGCCGAGCGCGCTGCACTGTCCAAGGCGTTGGTGCAGCAGGCCGCGCTGAATCGCAGCGCGCAGCAGAGCGTCAACAGCACGGATTTCGTGCGTCCGCTGACCGAGCAGGACGCCAAGGCCACGCTGCGTACGCTGCGTTTGAAGAGCGGCGTGGAAGTAACCGCGGTGGATGTGCCGGAAAGCCTGGTGAGCAGCCTGGTGGCCGAGAAGCAGGCCGATGGCAGCGTGGTGATTCATCACCAGGGTGATGAGGCCGCGCACGGCAAGGCGAAGGCGCAGGAGGTGACCGAATGAACCGTCGCAAGCTGATGTGCCTGAGCATTGCCATGTCGCTGGGGCTGGCGGTGGGCGCTGCGAGCGCCGCCGAGATCCGCATCGTGAACCAGGACGTGGGCACCCAGAAGGGCCTGGACGATCCCACGCCGGCCGCGCCGGTGGGCGGTAACCCCGGCACCACGCGTGGTCAGCAGGCGCTGGTGGTGTTCCAGTTCGCGGCGGACCTGTGGGGCGCGGTGCTCAAGAGCAACGTGCCGATCATCAACAACGCCACCTTCAAGGATCTGCAGTGCGATGCCAATTCGGGCGTGCTGGGTTCGTCCGGCACCACCAGCATCTACGCGTTCAACAGCCCGGCGCCGGCTGGCGCGGTGGCAGGCGTGTGGTACCACTCGGCGTTGACCGACGCGTTGGCGGGTGAGGATGCCGGCGGCGGCAAGGCCGACATCCAGAGTCAGTTCAACGGCAAGATGGGCAGCCCCGGCTGTCTGGAAGGTTCGTCCTGGTATTTCGGCCTGGATGGCAAGACGCCGTCGGGGCAGATGAACTTCCTCAACGTGGTGATGCACGAGATGGCGCATGGCCTGGGCTTCGCCGGGTTCAACACGCTCAGTACCGGCGCGCAGTATCAGGGGCGCCCGGATATTTTCTCGACCTTCGTCAAGGACAACACCAACGGCAAGGCGTGGACGGCGATGACCGACGCCGAGCGCAAGGCTTCCGCGCTCAACGATGGCAACCTGGTATTCACCGGCCCGCAGGTGAAGGCGCAGGCGCAGATGGTGTTGAAGCCGCTGATTACCTTCAACGTGACCGCGCCGGCGGCGCTGGTGGGCAGCTACGACTACAACGCAGCAGAATTTGGCAGCGCACCGTCGCCGGCCAACTTTGCCGGCAGCGTGGTGCGCCCGGCCGATCCCACGGCGTGTAATGCGGTGGATGCCAGCGTGAGCGGCAAGGTGGCGCTGATCGATCGCGGCTCGTGCAACTTCACCGTCAAGGTAAAGAACGCGCAGAACGCGGGCGCGACCGCGGTGATCCTGGCCAATAACCAGGCGAGCGCATTTGTGCCGGCCGGCGACGATGCCAGCATCACCATTCCCACCGTGGGTGTGACCCAGGCGCTGGGTGACAGCTTCAAGGCCAACCTGGCGGGCCTCGCCGTGGCATTCCAGGCCGATCCGCAGCACCGCCTGGCCGGCGGCGATGCCGATGGCAACGTGCTGCTGTACGCGCCCACCGTACTGGCGACGGGTTCGTCGTTCTCGCATTACGACACGCGCCTTACGCCGAACGCGCTGATGGAATACGCCATCACCAGCACGCTGATGGGCCAGCTCGATGTGGATATCACCCCGGCCCTGTTCCAGGACCTCGGCTGGAAGCTCAACGACGGCGCACAGAGCCTGCTGACCTGCAGCACGGGCATTCCGTCCTGGGTGCAGGGCGGTGCGATCGTGGGTGCCAATGTGCTGGGCACCGCCAAGCTCGCCGCCAGTTCGCTCGCCACCTTCGCCGATTACCGCAGCGCCATGTTGGCATACGCCAGCGACCTGGCCAGCCACGGCCTGATCACCGGCAGCCAGGCCACCAGCCTTAACGCGTGCTTGTCCGACGCGGAACTGCAGAAGCAGTACACCGCCTGGGGCAAGGGCGGCACCGATCCGGGTACGCCTACCGTCATCACGCTGCAGAACGGCGTGGCGTTGGGCGGCCAGTCCGGCACGGCCGGCGCGGAGGTGGTCTACAAGCTGGACGTACCGGCCGGCGCTCGCAGTCTGGTGCTGCGCAGCTTCGGCGGTACCGGTGACGTGTCGCTGTACATGAAGGCCGGCGCCGCGCCGACCGCGACCGACAACGATGCGTCGTCGGTGCACACCGGCAACGCCGAGTCGGTGACGGTGGCACGCCCGGTGGCAGGCACGTACTACGTGAAGCTGGTGGGCGTGAAGGCCTATGCGGGCGTGAGCGTGCAGGGCAGCTACACGGTGCCCTGATCGAGTCGGCCGGAGCCTCGCGCTCCGGCCGTTAGGCGTGGCGGGTCGTCGTGCGTGACGACCCGCCATGCATCGGCAGCGACACACATCAACGACGGCGCGCAACTCACGCGCGTCACGCAAGGAACACATGCCAAGGAGGCCCGCGCGGTCGCCTCGGGAGCGTGCGTCCCGATGAAGCCGCAGCAATGCGCTGCGGCCATGTGGGCGGGCCACCGGGGAACCGGGCAGCCCATCGATCGCAAGCATCAATTTTGGGGAGAACGTCGGTGAACAGGATCTACAGCAAGGTGTGGAACAAGTCGTTGGGCATGCTGGTGGTGGCCAGTGAACTGGCCCGTGCGGACGGCAAGCGCGGAACGACGCGCGGCGCGCGCGCCGGCATCTCCGCGTTGGCGATGGGCGTGGCCCTGGCGCTGGGGGCGCCGGCCGCAAGCGCCGGACAAATCGTTGCCGATACGACGGACGAGCCGTGGATCGAGCCGATCGCCACCAACGGCAGTCTCGCCGCCGGCAGCGGCGCCATCGCGCAGTACCAGAGCGTGGCCTACGGCGCCCATGCATTGGCGCTTGCCACGGGTTCCGCCGCCCTGGGCTACAACGCCCAGGCCTTTGGCATCGATGCCGTGGGCGTGGGGCACTACGCCAACGCCAAGTACGACAACAGCATCGCCATCGGCGGCTACAGCACCAGCAGCGGCATCGGCGCGATCGCGCTCGGCGCAGGCAGCACGGCCAGCGGTGTGAACAGCGTTGCCTTGGGTACCGCTTCCATCGCCGATCAGGACAACACGGTGTCCGTCGGCAGCGGCACCATCACCCGTCGCATCACCCATGTGGCCAACGCCATGAACGCCGACGATGCCGCCACCTATGGTCAGTTGACCGCGGTGGCGCAGGCGGCGACGAGCGCGCTGGGTGGCGGTGCGAGTTTCGATGCCGCCACGGGCGTATTCACCGCGCCCAAGTACGTCTTGAGCACCGGCACGTATGCCAAGGTATCGGATGCGCTTACCGCACTCGACAACTTTGCCGTGCAGCTCAACACCAAGGGCGGCAAGTATTACCAGGTCAACAGCACCGGCGCCGCGGCAACGGCCGTCGGCAGCAATGGCATTGCGGTGGGTTCGGGTGCGAGCGCGTCGGCCAGCAATGCCGTTGCCATGGGCACCAGTGCGACAGCGAGCGCCAGCGCCGCCGTGGCGATCGGGCAGAGCAGCCAGGCCAGTGCGGCCGGCGCGGTGGCCATTGGCCAGACCAGCCAGGCCAGCACCGCCAGCGCCGTGGCGATCGGTCAGGGCAGCAAGGCCACGGCAGCGGAAACGGTGGCCATCGGCGATCGCGCCAGCGCCACCGGCAAGTACAGCGTGGCGGTGGGTGGTCGCGCCGACGTGGGCGATCTGATCTACAACGTGCCGGGCGTGCTTTATCAGGGCACCACCACGGCGGGCATCGCCGCCAGCGCTTTCGGCAATGGCGCCTCGGCGGCTGGGCTGGGTTCGGCCGCGGTAGGTACCTTGGCATCGGCCGCGGGTCTGCAGTCGAGTGCGCTGGGTGCCTTGTCCACCGCGAAACTCGAAGGCGGCACGGCGGTGGGCAGCGGCAGCTATGCCGAAGGCCTGCATGCCAGCACGCTGGGTTTCCTGGCGCATGCCCAGGGTGACAACAGCATGGCGCTGGGCGCCAATACGCTGGCCGTAGGCAAGCGCAGCACCGCCGTGGGCACCGAGGCCGGGGCCGAGGCGGACGACGCTACCGCCCTGGGTGCGGGTAGCGCCGCCTTTGCCGCGCGCAGCACCGCCACCGGTGCCAGCAGCATTGCCAACGCCAGTGAAAGTACGGCGATGGGTTACCGGTCGCTGGCCGACGATGCGAACACCACCGCCGTAGGCGCCAACGCCATGGCGATGGGCGTGGGCGCCTCCGCCTTTGGCAGCAATGCCAACACCACGGGCGATTACGCCACCGCGACGGGCTTTGGCGCCATTGCCGCCAAGCATGCGTCGGCTTATGGCGCCAATGCGCAGGCCAGTGATGAGCGCGCTACCGCCACCGGTGCCGACGCCTTGGCCGGTGCGAAGGACAGCACCGCCACCGGTGCCGGCAGCGCCGCGTTTGGCGAGCGCAGCACCGCGACCGGCGCCCACAGCATCGCCGATGCGAGGGAGGCCACGGCGGTGGGCTATAACGCGGTTGCCTCCGACATGAGCGCCACGGCGGTTGGCGCTGACGCGAATGCGTTTGGCATCGGCGCTTCGGCGTTTGGTCATGGCGCCGGCACCAATGCCGACTACGCCACGGCCGCCGGTTACGGCAGCCTTGCCAGCGGCGTGCACAGCGCGGCCTTCGGTACGAACGCGCAAGCCAGTGCCGGTGGCGCCATCGCCATCGGTGGCCAGGCGGTCGACGATGACGGCAATCCCATCGTGAGTGACAGCGATGGCCAGCCGGTGAGCACCGGCGCCATCGCCAGTGGCACGGTGGCCACCGCCGTGGGTGCCAGCGCGCAGGCGAGTGGCTTTGCGGCGTCGGCCTTCGGCGTGGGCGCGTACGCCACGGGCGAGCAGTCGTTGGCGCTGGGTGCGGTGACCAATGCCACCGGCAACTTCGCGACCGCCGTGGGCGCGCAAAGCGCGGCGACCGGTAATGGCAGCGTCGCGCTGGGTGGCATGGCGGACCTGATTCCCGGCGAAGGCATCTACATCCAGACCTTGGCCAGCGGCGAAAACGCCACCGCGCTGGGTTCGGGTGCGAAAGCCACCAGTGACAATGCCATCGCCCTCGGTGCGATCAGCGAAGCCAGCGGCTTCAACAGTACGGCCGTGGGCTACCTCGCCTATACGCCGGGCGCCAATGCCACTGCGCTGGGCACCAACTCGTGGGCATCGGGTGCGAGCAGTGTCGCCGTGGGCGATTACGCTACGGCCCTGGCGGCCAACAGCGTGGCGCTTGGTGCCCATTCGTGGGCTGATCGCGCCAACACGGTGGCCGTGGGCGACGTGGCGCACCAGCTGACACGCCAGATCACCGGTGTGGCCGCGGGTACCGAGGACAACGATGCGGTGAACAAGGCGCAGCTCGACGACGCGCTCGCCGATGTGCAGACCCATAGCCGCTTCTTCGCGGCCGATGGCAAGCAGGATGGCAGCGACGATGCCGCTGCATTCGGCGTGCACAGCGTCGCGGCGGGTGCCGGCAGCATCGCCGATGGCAGAGAGAGCACGGCGATGGGTTATCGCGCGGTAGCCAATGACGCCAGCACCACGGCGGTAGGCGCGGGTGCGAATGCATTCGGCGTGGGCGCTTCCGCCTTCGGCAGCAGTGCCAACACCAACGGCGACTATGCGACCGCGACGGGCTCCGGTGCGGTGGCGGCGTTGCAGGGCTCGGCGTACGGCGCAGGGGCGCAGGCGACCGGCGCGGGCAGCGTGGCCGTGGGTGGTCAGGCGGTGGACGAAGATGGCTCGGCGCTGCTTACCGATGCGAACAACCAGCCGATCACCACGAGTGCCACCAGTGCCGGCACCGGCGGCACGGCGGTGGGTGCGAGCGCGCAGGCTGGCGGTTTCGCCAGTTCCGCGTTCGGTCTCGGCGCGGAAGCGGCAGGCGATCTTTCCACCGCATTGGGCGTGGTGGCCTATGCCAAGGGCGAGCAGTCGCTGGCGGCTGGCTACGGCGCCGTGGGTTACGGCGTCAACAGCACCGCCTTGGGCGCCAATGCACAGGCCATCGCGGTGAACTCGGTGGCGATCGGCGCCGACAGCCAGGCCACGCGCGCCAACACGGTATCGGTGGGTTCGGCGGGCGCTGAGCGTCAGATCACCAACGTGGCGGTCGGCACGCAAGGCACCGATGCGGTGAACAAAGCGCAGCTCGACGCGGCGATGATCGCGGCCCAATCGCCCAGCCGCTTCTTTGCGGTCGACGGCAAGGACGACGGCAGCGAAGACGCCGCAGCCTTTGGCAACCACAGCGTCGCGGCGGGCGCCGGCAGCATCGCCGATGGCAGAGAGAGCACGGCGATGGGTTATCGCGCGGTAGCCAATGACGCCAGCACCACGGCGGTAGGCGCGGGTGCGAATGCATTCGGCGTGGGCGCTTCCGCCTTCGGCAGCAGAGCCAACACCAACGGCGACTATGCGACCGCGACGGGCTTCGGTGCGGTGGCGGCGTTGCAGGGCTCGGCGTACGGCGCAGGGGCGCAGGCGACCGGCGCGGGCAGCGTGGCCGTGGGTGGTCAGGCGGTGGACGAAGATGGCTCGGCGTTGCTCACCGACGCGCACGAGCAACCCATCACCACCAGTGCCACCAGTGCCGGCACCGGCGGTACGGCGGTGGGTGCGAGCGCGCAGGCTGGCGGTTTCGCCAGTTCCGCGCTGGGTCTTGGCGCGGAGTCGGCGGGCGATCTCTCCACCGCGCTGGGCGCGGTGGCGTATGCCAAGGGTGAGCAGTCGCTGGCGGCAGGCTACGGCGCCGCGGCGTACGACGCCGGCGGCATTGCCATGGGCGCGCGTGCATCGGCCGCGGGCAAGGACAGCATCGCCATCGGTTCGGGGGCGGAAACCGGCTATGCCGCTTTGGGTATCAGCAGCGTCAATGCCACCGCCCTTGGCACGGGTAGCTGGGCGTTCGGCGACAACGGCACGGCGCTGGGCGCGGGCAGCGTGGCGTTTGGACAGAACAGCGCGGCGCTGGGCTTCAACGCGCAAGCGGGTGCCGAGAATTCGGTGGCCATTGGCGCCAACAGTGAAGCGAGCCGCGCCAATACCGTCTCGGTAGGTACGGATGGCGCGGAGCGTCAGATCACGCACCTGGCCGATGGCAGCGAGGACACCGATGCGGTGAACCTCAAGCAGCTCAAGACGGCGATCAGCGGCGTGGGCACCACGCTGGATGGCGCGGTGATGTACGAAGGCAGCGACAAGCAGCGCATCGTGCTGGCCGGAAATGGCGGCACGGTGATCAGCAATGTCGCCACCAGCGGCATCGCTACGGATGCCGCCAATGTCGGCCAGCTGCAGGGCGTGCTCGGCTTGCTGGGTGGCAGCGTGAAGATGAGTAGCGGCGGTGAGATCACCGGCCCGTCGTACTGGACGCAGGGCAGCAGCTACTACACCGTCGGCGATGCCCTGAGTGCGCTGGATGGCGCCTTGCGCAACGCCTTCGACGGATTGAGCGCGGTCCAGCAGCGCATGGATACCCTGACCGGCACGGTGGCCGCCAATGGGGTGGGCGACCGCGCCCAGGTGGATGGCAGCAACTCGGCCTCGGTGGTTCAGGGCAGCAAGGGCGTGGCCATGGGGCATGGCGCCAGCGCGGGTGGCAGCTACGGCACCGCCGTGGGTGGCGATGCTTACGCGGCCGGCCCCAACGACACCGCCATCGGCGGCAATGCCAAGGTGCACGCGGATGGCAGCGTGGCGCTGGGTGCCAACACCACCATTGCGGCGGCGGGCACCAATGCGGTGGCGGTGGGCGAGAGCGCATCGGTCTCGGCGGCCTCCGGTACGGCGATAGGCCAGGGAGCCTCGGTGACCGCCAATGGCGCGGTGGCGTTGGGGCAGGGTTCGGTGGCCGATCGCGCCAACACCGTATCGGTGGGCACGGCGGCGGCGCAGCGACAGGTCACCAATGTGGCGGCCGGTACGCAGGCGACCGATGCGGCCAACTACGGTCAGGTGCAGGACGCGCTGAGCACCGCCAAGACCTACGCCGATGCCGGTGACCAGCGCACGCTGCAACAGTCCAAGGCCTATACCGACCAGAAGCTGGGCAGTTTCGCCAGCAGCACGGAGTTGAACGCCCTGCGCGATCAGGTCAACGACCAGTTCAACACCATGAACCGTCGGGTCAACCGGGTCGGCGCCATGGGCACGGCGATGGCGCAGATGTCCTTCAGTACGCAGGGCATCAACACCGCCAATCGCCTCGGCGTGGGCGTGGGCGGCTACCGCGACCAGCAGGCGTTGTCGGTGGGCTATTCGCGCCAGGTCAGCAATAACGCCAATGTCACCTTCGGCGCCGCGATCAGCGGTGGCGAAAGTTCCGGTGGCGTGGGCGTGGGTATTGGCTGGTAAGTACGGCGGGTAAGTACCGCGATAGTTGTTCAGCCACCAACGAACCGGCGCCTGCGGGCGCCGGCTTCGTTTCCGGCAGCGAATTCTTGCGAGCGCCGATTTCCTTCGCTCCGCTCGGCAAGCGAACCGTCATCCTGGTTATTTACCCTCGGGCCCGGAACATGTGGATGTGATTGTGGTCGAGTTTGTGATGCGCGGCGAGAAACCGCGCTCGCGTCGTGCCCGACGGGTGTGTTAACAATGCTTCTTTGGTGCCGTTGGGGGCGGCATCTGCGAAGCCAGAATCAAGAACAGGAAGCGGGGTGAACGCATGTCGGCAGTGGCCAGGTCGGCGGCTAGCGGGGAGGCGGCGATGGATAGCCGCGAAGCGGCGGTTTGTGCGCTGCTGGTTACCCGTGGGCGCCTGAAAGATACCGATCTCGTCCGCGCTCGCCGGCTCCACGAGGAGTCGCCCGAAGGCACGCTCACCGCGTTGATGGCTCGCTTAGGGCTGGTTTCCGAGCGCGATCTGGCCGAAGCCTGGTCCGAACTCCTGCAAACGCCGTTGCTGGGCGCGCGCGAGGCGCCGGAACTGCCACCCGCCGAGCTGGAAATCTCCAGCCGTTTCCTCAAGCAGCAGCACGTGGTGCCGGTGCGGGTGGGCGAGGATGGCCTGGGTTTGATAGTGGCCGATCCGGCCGATCCCTATCCCTTGCAGGCCATCGGCCTTGCCGCCGGTCGACCGGTGGCGTTGCGCATTGGCCTGCGTTCGGAAATCGACGACCTGATCGAGCGCTATTACGGCTCGGGTCGCTCCGCCATGGGCACCATCGTGGAAAACCTCGATGGCAGCGCTGCGGTGGAGGACGACGTGGAGCACCTGCGCGACCTCGCCTCCGAGGCGCCGGTGATTCGCCTGGTCAACCTGATCCTGCAGCGCGCGGTGGAACAGCGCGCGTCGGACGTGCACATCGAACCTTTTGAGAATCGTCTGAAAGTGCGCTACCGCATCGACGGCGTGCTGCACGAAGTGGAAGCGCCGCCCTCCAGCTCCACGGCCGCGGTGATCTCGCGCGTAAAGATCATGGCCAAGCTCAATATCGCCGAGCGCCGCCTGCCGCAGGATGGTCGCATCCAGCTGCGCGTGCAGGGCAAGGAATTGGATTTGCGCGTATCCACCGTGCCCACCAGCTTCGGCGAATCGGTGGTGATGCGTATCCTTGATCGCGAGTCGGTCGTGTTCGACTTCGCCGAGCTGGGTTTCACCGACAGCTTCCAGCAGCGCTTTATCGATGTGCTGGAGCGCCCGCACGGCATCTTGCTGGTCACCGGTCCCACGGGCTCAGGCAAAACCACCACGCTCTACACGGCGTTGTCCAAGATCAACACGCCCGACGTAAAGATCATCACGGTGGAAGATCCGGTCGAGTACCAGATCGAAGGCATCAACCAGATTCAGGTGAAGCCGCAGATCGGCCTGGATTTCACCGGTGCGCTGCGCTCCATCGTGCGCCAGGATCCGGACGTGATCATGATCGGCGAAATGCGCGACCTGGAGACATGCCGCATCGCGATCCAGTCCGCGCTCACCGGTCACTTGGTGCTCTCCACGCTGCACACCAACAGCGCGGCCGGCGGCATCACGCGCCTGCTCGACATGGGCGTGGAGGATTACCTGCTCGGCTCCACCGTGAACGGCATCCTGGCACAGCGGCTGGTCCGCCGACTTGATCCGGCCACGGCGATTCCGTATGAAGCGCTGCCCGAAGTGATCGAGCAGTTCGAGTTGCACAAGTACACCGATGAACGCCCGATCCGCCTGTGGAAGCCCGGCACCAGTGCCGCCAACCCCACGGGCTATCGCGGCCGCCGCGCGATCATGGAATTCCTGGTGATGAGCGATCCGCTGCGCCGCATGGTGATGCAGCGCGCCGATGCGGGTGAAATCGAGCGCCTGGCGCGTGCCGAAGGCATGCGCACCATGTACGAGGACGGCATTGCCAAGGCGGTGGCTGGCATTACCACCATCGAGGAGGTGCTCCGTGTCACGCAGGAAGGCTGACGCCGCGACACGCATCCTCAGCGCGCACCCTCGCTTCCGCCAAGGCGTGAGTGAGGCGAACGCGTACCGGTGCGGGCGTGCGCAGGCGCCGGTGTACTCATGAGGGTGTACTCATGAGCCAGTTCAGCTATCGCGCTGTCAGCGCGGCAGGCGAAATGTTGCAGGGTCAGATGGAAGCGGCCAGCCTCGACGAGGTCATCAGCCGCTTGCAGGATCAAGGCCACACCCCGCTGGATGCGCAGGCCGCGGATGCCGGCGGCAGTGGCAGCGGGCTGTCCGCGTTGTTGCGGCGCGGCCCGTTCACCGGCGATCAATTGGCCCAGTTCACCCATCAGCTCGCGACCTTGCTCGGCGCGGGCCAGCCGCTGGATCGCGCCCTGGGCATCCTGATGGAACTGCCCGAGGGCGAGCGCGCCAAGAAGCTGATCGAGCGCGTACGCGATCGCGTGCGCGGCGGCACGCCGCTGTCGCAGGCCCTGGACGAAGAGCACAGCGTATTCCCCAAGCTTTACATCAGCCTCGTTCGCGCGGGCGAAGCGGGTGGGTCGCTGGAAGACACGCTGCATCGCCTGGCCGAATACCTGGAGCGCTCCCAGCAACTGCGTGGCAGCATCATCAATGCGCTGATTTATCCGGCGTTCCTCTTGGTGGGTGTGCTCGGTTCGCTGCTGTTGCTGCTCGCCTACGTGGTGCCGCAGTTCGTGCCGATTTTCGAAGACATGCAAGTGCCGATACCCTGGATAACCCAGGCCGTACTGGCCGTGGGTGGCGCCTTGCAGTCGTGGTGGTGGCTGATTCTTGGCATGCTGGTGGTGGGTGGGTTCATCGTCCGCGCGCGCTTGCGCGATCCGGCGCAGCTTCTGGCCTGGCACGCACGCCTGCTCACTGTGCGCGTGGTCGGCCCCTTGTTGTTGAAGGTGCAGACCGCGCGCATCGCGCGCACGCTGGGTACCTTGCTCAAGAACGGCGTGCCGCTGCTCTCGGCGCTGGGCATTGCGCGCCAGGTTACGGCCAATCGCGCGCTGGATCAGGCCCTGGAGCAGGCCGCCGAGCAGGTCAAGGGCGGCGCGGGATTGAGCTTTGCACTGGGGCAGGCGCAGCGCTTTCCGCGGCTGGCGCTGCAAATGGTGCAGGTAGGCGAGGAGGCCGGGCAGCTCGACACCATGCTGTTGAAGGTGGCCGATACGTTCGAGCTGGAAAGTCGCCGTGCTATCGATCGGCTGCTCGCCGCCCTGGTGCCCGCGTTGACCATCGTGATGACCGTGCTGGTGGCGATCATCATGGCGGCGATCCTGCTGCCCCTGCTCAGTCTTACCAGCAACATCCAGTAGTTCCGCGTCAGTTTGGCGCTGCCGTCCACTTCGAAACACACGAGGTACCTCATGCGACATCGTTCTCTTCATCGCCCCCATGCTTCCCGTGGTTTCACCCTGCTGGAAATGCTGGCGGTGATCGTGCTGATCGGCATCATCGGCGCGGTGGTGGTGACCCAGGTCGGCAAGAACGTCGACAAGGGCAAGTACGGCGCCGGCAAGGCCCAGCTCACCACACTCAGCCAGAAGGTGGAGAACTACGCGCTGGACAACGGCTCGCCGCCGGCGCAGCTGCAGGATCTGCTGGTCAAGCCGGCCAATGCGCGCAATTGGCAGGGCCCGTATGCGAAGGAATCGGAGTTGAAAGATCCCTGGGGGCATGAGTTTGGCTACAAGTACCCCGGCGACCACGGCAGCTTCGACCTGATCTTCTACGGTCAGGACGGCAAGCCCGGTGGCGACGGCTACAGCGCCGACGTGGGCAACTGGCAGTAAGCATGCCCACGTGCGCGCCCCACGCGTTATCGCCGCTGCCCGCAACTCGGGCCGGCGCGCGCGTGGGCGCGCAGCGCGGGTTCACCTTGCTGGAAATGCTGGCGGTGATCCTGCTGATCGGCATCGCCGCCGCTGCGGTGGCGGTATCGGTGACGCAGGGCCTGGCCAGTGCACGCGTTAGCGCGGCCAGCGGCGAACTGGCCGCCGCGCTGCGCGCCACGCGCACGCAGGCCATCGTGCACGGCGAGGAACATACCTTTGAGGTGGATACACGCGCCAATACCTATCGCGCCGACCGTGGCGAGCCGGTGCGCCTGCCATCGGGCATGCGCATCGGCATCACCAGTGCGCGGGAAGACCAGGTCAACGATCACACCGGGCGCATCCGTTTCTTTCCCGATGGCAGTTCCACGGGCGGCCATGTCACCTTGCAGCGCGAACGGCGCCAGTGGCAGGTGAATGTGTCCTGGCTTACCGGTGCGGTGAGCGTGGCCGATACGAGCGCGTCGCGATGAAGCGACAGCGCGGCTTCAGCCTGCTGGAAGTGATCGCGGCGATGTTGCTGTTGGCGATTGCCTTTGCCGCCTTGATGAAAGTGGCGGGCGGCTCGATCGCGCTCACCCGCAACGCGGACGATCACAGCCAGGCCGCGCTATGGGCGCGCAGCATGCTCGACACCGTTGACCTCACCGCGCCGTTGCGCCCGGGCACCACGGAAGGGCGTTTCGACCAGCACTATCGCTGGCGCCTGGTGGTGAGCCCGTGGAGTGCGCCGGGCGCCTCCGCCAATGCGTCGATCCGCATGTTCAAGCTGGATCTGGACGTGATCTGGGGGCCGCGCCTGCGCGAGCGCTCGGCGCATTTCAGCACCTTGCGCGCGCTCGGGCCCGAGCCGGACAACGGCTCATGAAGCACGCCCGTGGCTTTACCCTGCTCGAAGTACTGGGCGCGCTGGCCTTGCTCGCGCTCTTGCTGCTGGGCGTGTACGGCGGCGTGCGCACCGCGACGCACGCCGTGCGCTCCGGCGAGCGCGCCATCGCACGCCTGGACGAAGTGCGCTCGGCACAGCAGTTCCTGCGCCGCGAGCTGGCTCAGGCGCGCGCCGTGCCGCTGGCGCGTACCGACAAGGGCGATCCCCAATTCTTCACCGGCGATGCGCACGAAATGCGCTACGTCGCCCCGCTGCCGGGTTACCTGGGCAAGCTCGGGCCGCAATTGCAGCAGTTGAAGCTGGTTTCCAACGGCAAGGGTGGCTGGCGCCTGGAGGCGAGCTTCGCCCTCATGCCGCCCGATGGCAGCCCGGCCAAATCGCTGGGCCCACCGGAGGTGCTGGTGGATGGCATCGTCGATGGGCAATTCAGCTATCGCTCGCCCGATACGCCGGACAAGGCCGGCGATTGGGGCGATCACTGGGATAGCGTGCGCGCCATGCCGCGCATCGTGCGCATCGCGCTCAAGCTCGACGGCACCTCCAACTGGCCACAGCTGGAAGCGCCGCTGCGCGTGGATGCGTCGGCCATGCAGGGCCAGGTGGATTTGCTGCAAGGCCTGCAGCGGCGGAACGTGCCATGACGCGCGCCAGGACCATGCCGCCCTCGCGCCAGCGTGGCGTCGCCCTGCTGGTGGTGATGTGGGCGTGCACGTTGCTGGCGATCCTGCTCGGTGGCTACGCCATGCTGGCGCGCACCGAAGGCCTGCAGGCGCGCTATCAGTTCGCGCAGACCCAGGCGCACTATGCGGCGGAAGCGGGCGTAATGCGCGCCATCGCTGCCCTGCAGGACCCGCAGACGGAACAGCGCTGGCTGCCGGATGGGCGCATCTATCCCTTCACTTTCGACGGCGCCCGCATCAACGTGAGCATCGTCGACGAAAGCGGCAAGGTGGATCTCAACGCCGCCTCGCCCGATGTGCTCACTAACCTGTTCCGCGCCGCCGGCATGGCCGATGCCCAGGCGCAGGCGCTGACGCAGAACGTGGTGGACTGGCGCAGCTTCTCGCTGTCGCCGCCAAGTAACGTGCCCAACGCAGCCTATGCACAGGCTGGCAAGGATTACGGTCCGCGCCACGGCCCGTTCGCCACCGTCGAGGAGTTGCAAATGGTGCTGGGCATGGACCCTGCCGTGTATCGCACGGTGGCTTCGCAGGTCACGTTGTGGTCGGGCCGGCAAAGCCCCAATCCCGCCACCGCGCCGCCGCTGGCGCTGGCGGCCATTCCCGGCATGACGCCGCAGCAGGCGCAGGCGCTGACGGCTTCGCGTCAAGCAGGGCAGCCCGGTCAGCCGCCAGGCCTAGCCGTTGCTCAGGGACTAACGCATAGTATTCGTTCGGAGGCCACGCTGGCTGACGGCACGCGCGCGATCCTGCGCGCCACGGTGCGCCTCCAGGGCGCCCGGGCAGGCGCGTCGCCTTATGCCGTACTGCGTTGGCAGGAGGGTGACGGGGAATGAATTCGGCAACTTTGCCGCTGCGCTCGCAGCTGGATCGTGCACGCCGCGCGTGGCGCGGCTCGCCGCTGCCGCGTTTTATCGCGTGGTGGAGCGGCGAGCTGGCGGCGTTGCTGCCCGCGCGCTGGCGCACCCGGTTTGGCGGTGGCCTGGCCTGGCATCTGCTGCAACTGGACGACGACGAATGGGTCCTGCGTCGTGCAGGCGATGCGCAGCCGCTGGCGCGCTGGAGCAGCCAGCTCGATGCGGCCAGTCAGCAAGTGGCGCTGCGCGACGCCTTGCGCGGTGTGGATAACGAAGATCTGCGCCTGGCCTTGGTGCTGGACCCCGCTGCCGTATTGCGCCCACGCTTGCAGCTGCCGCTGGCCGCGCGTGACAACCTGTTACAGATCGGCGCCTTCGAGATGGATCGGCAGACGCCGTTCCGCGTGGAGCAGGTGCGCTACGACGTGCGCGAACTGCGCGCCGCCGCGCCGGCTGGCCGCTTCGCCGCCGAGCTGGTGGTGGTGCCGCGCGCCACGCTCGATCCCACGTTGGCGCGCCTGGCCTCGTCCGGTTTGCAGGTGGATGCCATCGATGTCGCCGTGGGCGTCGATCGTCTGGGCGCCAACCTGTTGCCGCCCGAACTGCTGCCGCGCCGGCAGCATCCGCGCCAGCGCTTGAATCTCGCCTTGGGCGCGGCGGCCATCGTGCTGCTGGTGCTGACCTTGCTGCAGTTTCTGCATAACCGAAACGCCGCGCTGGAGCAGATGCGCGGCGAGGTGGAGGGCATGCGCGCCGAAGCGGCGCAGGTGGCCTCCCTGCGTCAGCAATTGCAGGACAACGCCGGCGCGGCGGGCTTCCTCGCCGAGCGCAAGCGCGTCACCGTATCCGCGCTCGCCGTGATGCAGGACATCAGCCAGCGCCTGCCCACCAATGCGTGGCTGGAGCGCCTGAGCATCGACAACAGCGGGCAGGTCGGCTTCCAGGGCCAAAGCCCGCAGGCCGCACGCCTGGTGGATGCCTTCAAGGGCTCGCCGGTGCTTACCGACGCCAACTTCCAGGGCACCATCCAGGTCGATCCGGCGACGGGCAAGGAGCGCTTTTACATGGTCGCGCACCTGCGCAAACCCACCGAGGCCAAGGGCAAGGTCGCCACGGCGTCCTCCACGGCGGGAGGCTCGCCATGAAGCTTGCCGCCCTGAAGCCGCGCGAAAGTCGTATCGCGGCAATCCTGTTGCTGTTGCTCGTGGTGGTGATCGGTTACTTCGTCTTGCTGCACTGGTGGTTCGTGGCGCCGCTGCAAGCCATTCATGGCGAGATGGACGATTTGCGCGACACGCATGCACGCTTTGCCGCGGCCATTGCCGACAAGCCGCAATTGCAGCAACGCATCGCAGCGATGGGCGCGGGCCAGGCCTCCAGTCACGCGTTCCTGCCGGAAGACGACCCCAACGCCGCTGCCGCTGGACTGATGCAGCATGTGGTGGATGCCGTGGCCGCCCATCCGCAGGGCGGCGCCTGCGATGTCACCCAGAAGATGCCGGTGCCCAATCCCCCGGCCGGCCCGGACGAGCCTTACCGCAAGGTAGCGGTGAGCATCAGCCTGCGCTGCGATGTGCAGCCCCTGGCCGAGACGCTGCACGATCTGGAGCAGGGCACGCCGTACCTGTTCGTCGATGACCTCAGCATCTACCGCAATCCCGTGGCCGCGTTGCAGCAGGCCGCCGCTCCGCTGGAAGTGCAGTTCACCCTGTCCGGCTATGTGCGCCAGCCGCGCGCCTCCACCAGCGACGCCGAACAGGAAGGTGCACCGTGAACGCCGCCGGTCAACGTCGTCTTACACCGGTGCTCGGCGGTATCGCCGCCGTGTTCGCGCTGCTCCTGCTGTTGTTGCTGGCCGGCATCGGTCGCGGTGTGCAGTGGGGGCCGCCGCGTCCGGCGACGCCGCTGCCGCAAGCGCGTGAGCAAGGCTTGCCGACGCCCGCGCCGTTGGAACAGTTCGCCGTGGTCTGGACGCAGCCGCTGTTCAACCCCGATCGCAAACCCACGCTACGCACCGCCAGCGGCGGCGCCAGCCTGGGCGACATGCAACTTACCGGCATCATTCTTACCTCCACCCTGCATATGGCGTTGCTGCACGACAAGAGCGGCGATCACGAAGTGCGCGTGCGCGAGGGCGATACGCTGCCCGACGGCAGCTGGCGTTTGGCCGAGTTGAAACCGCGCGCCGCCGTGTTCGAATCCTCCAGCGGTCGCACCCAGCTCGACCTGCCCGCCGGCGCGCCCATCGACATGCCCAAGACATCGCCCAATGCGCCCACGCCGCCGAACACGGCAGCCAATGGCGCGCCGGTGTTGCCGCCGGGCGCCATGATGGTGGGTGCGCCGCCGCCGCAGAGCATGCCGATGCCTGTGTCGCCGCCGCCCCCGCAGGCCAGTGAGATCCATGACGCCCAGGCGGATCGAATCCGTCAGTTGAAAGAAGCCATTCAGAAGCGACGCGCCGAGCAACAACAAGATGCGTCCACCCAGGGAGCACACTGATTTATGTCCACCCAGCGCACGCCGCGGATGCACCGCATCGCTACGCTCACCATGGCTCTCTGGCTGGCCGGGTGCCAATCGCTGCCGCCACCGCGCGACGATGGCGCCTTGCAGCGCGAGGCCATGGCCGGTACCGAGAAGCCGGTGCCGGAATCGTTGCCACTCAACACCCGTGTCGGCGCCGACCAGAAGACCATCGCGCACCCCGATCTGAGTGCCGGCACCGGACAATTCGTCAATGGCGTGGGCCTGGCGCAACCGCGCAAGGCCGCCAGCGGCGATGGCGCGGTCACCTTCAATTTCGAGAATCAACCGGTGCAGGCGGTGGTCAAGGCGATTCTTGGCGACCTGCTCAAGCAGAACTACACCATCGTGCCTGGCGTGCAGGGCAATATCTCGTTCTCCACCTCCGAGCCGGTGGACAGCAGTGAAGCATTGCCGATACTGGAGACGCTGCTGTCGTGGACCAGCAACGCGTTGGTGATGCGCGATGGCCGTTACGTGGTGATGCCGGCCAAGGATGCCGTGGCCGGCAACCTGGTTCCCAGCCTCAACGCGGTGGCGCCGCAGGGTGGCATGCAGGCGCGACTGTTCCCGTTGCGCTACATCTCCGCCAACGAGATGCAGAAACTGATCAAGCCATTCGCCCGCGCCGATTCCGTGCTGCTGGTAGACCCGTCGCGCAACCTGATCGTGCTGT
The DNA here is from genome assembly GCF_016428975.1 of Dyella sp. ASV21. GTDB lineage: Bacteria > Pseudomonadota > Gammaproteobacteria > Xanthomonadales > Rhodanobacteraceae > Dyella. The sequence goes on along the minus strand of NZ_JAELTT010000015.1, from coordinate 30,615 downwards.
CCGGTTCGTCGCAGGAGCTGGACAACTACCAGCGCACCATCCGCACCTTCGACGTGGATTGGCTGCGCGGCATGTCGGTGGGCGTGTTCAGCCTGCAGCGCGCCAATGTGGGCGAGCTGATGCCGCAGCTCGATCAGATGTTCGGCGCCAAGGGCGATACGCCGCTGGCCGGCATGTTGCGCTTCATTCCGATCGAGCGCACCAATGCGCTGGTGGTCATCAGCACACAGCCCAACTATCTCAAGGAAGTGGGCGAATGGATCACCAAGATCGATCGCGGCGGTGGCAATGAGCCGGAGCTGTTCGTCTACGACGTACGCAACATCAAGGCGTCGGACCTGGCGCAATACCTGGCGCAGATCTACACCAACGGCAACGGTGGTGGCGGCAATGGCGGCCGCGTGGGGCCAGGCCTCAACGGCGCCACGCTGGGTGCGGGCGAAAATGCCAATGGCTCGGCCAGCGGCATGGGCAGCATGGCCGGCAGCTTCGGCAGCAGCACCACCGGTGGCGTAAACGGTACGGGCGGCGGCTTTGGCAGCGCGGGTGGTTTTGGTAACTCCACCAACGGCACCAATGCGCTGGGTGGCACCAACGGCAGCAGCGGTGGCTTTGGCAGTACCAACGGCGCCAGCGGCGCCGCCTTCGGTACCGGCAACAATAATGGCGGCGCCAACAACAGCGCGGGCCAGCAGTACACCTCCGAAGACGGCAGCATCCGCATCAGCTCGGTCGACACCAATAACCAGTTGCTGGTGCGCGCGCGGCCGTCGCAATGGGGCGAGATCGAACAGGCCATCAAGCGGCTGGATAACGTGCCGTTGCAGGTGCAGATCGAGATGCGCATCCTCGAGGTGGATCTCACCGGGCAGCTGGAGTTCGGCGTGCAGTGGTATCTGCAGGGTCTGGCCGGCTCCACGCCGACCTACGATGGCAACGGCAATGTCAACGGCGCGACCAATATCCCGCCGGGCATGCATCGCCAGGTGGCGCTGGGCTCGGGCGGCAACCAATACGGCGGCGAGCCGTTCTTCTACTCGTTCCTGAGCAGCAATCGCAAGTTCCAGGTGGCTTTGAGCGCGCTGGAAACCAACGGCAATACCAAGACGCTTTCCGCGCCGTCGCTGGTCGTGCTCAACAATCAGGTGGCTCACATCCAGGTGGGCGATCAGGTGCCGATCAACCAGACCTCCATCGTCACCGGCCTGGGCACCACGCCCACCGGCTCCACCGCGAGCAGTGTGAGCTATCTGCCCACCGGCGTGATTCTCGACGTGCAGCCGCGCGTGAATCCCGGCGGCCTGGTGTATCTCAATGTGCAGCAGCAGGTGAGCAATACCACGGGTGCGGCCAACTCGCAGGGCAACTACACCATCCAGCAACGCGCGGTGGGTACGCAGATTGCCGTGCAGAGCGGGCAGACGGTATTGCTGGGCGGTTTGATCCAGCAGAACGAGAACAACACGGATACGGGCATCCCCGGACTCAATCGCGTCCCCGTGCTGGGACGCCTGTTTGGTACTACCAGTCACAACCGTACCCGTACCGAGCTGATCGTGTTGATTACCCCCCGCGTGATTACCAGCGCCGAGGAAGCCAAGCAGGTCACCGACGAGTACCAGCGCAAGTTCGAATCGCTGGCGCCACTGCGCTCCACCGGCACCACGGGCAGCACCGGCGGCAGCAACACCCAGCACCCGTAAATCCAGGCCGGCCGCTCCCCAGGGGAGCGGCCATGCGCCGTGCGATGAGGGGTGGCAAGGCGGCGCCCGCTATCATGTGCGCGATGAGTACCCCGCCGTCCTTCCCCATTACCCCGCTGCTACCCGAGATCGTCGCGTCGTTGGCGGCGCATCCGCGTCTCGTGCTGGAGGCTCCGCCGGGTGCGGGCAAGACCACCCAGGTGCCGCTGGCTTTGCTCGATGCGCCCTGGCTGGACGGACAGCGCGTGTTGATGCTGGAGCCGCGCCGCATTGCCGCGCGCGCCGCCGCGCAATTCATGGCGCGCCAGCGCGGTGAAGAAGTGGGGCAGACCGTAGGCTATCGCATCCGTTTCGAGGCCAAGGTAAGCGCCGCCACACGCATCGAAGTGGTCACCGAAGGCATTCTCACCCGCATGATCCAGGACGATCCCGAGCTGAGCGGCATCGGCGCGATCCTGTTCGACGAATTCCATGAGCGTCACCTGGCCGGTGATCTTGGCGCGGCATTGGCGCTGGATGTGCAGGGCACCTTGCGGCCGGATCTGCGCATCGTGGTGATGTCGGCGACGCTGGACGGCGAGCGCATCGCGCAGTGGCTGGATGCGCCACGCGTCAGCAGCCCGGGGCGCAGCTTTCCGGTACGCGTCGAATATCCCGCGGCGCGCGTGCAGGAGACCGTAGAACATCAGCTTGCGCGCGTGGCACGACAGGCGTTGCAGGAGAACGACGGCGACGTGCTGGCGTTTCTGCCCGGTCGCCGCGAGATCGCGCGTGTGCAAGCGGTGCTGGAAAGCGCACTCGACGATGACATCGTCATCGTGCCTTTGCATGGCGAGCTGTCGCTGGCTGAACAGCAGGCGGCGCTGAGCCCCGCCGAGCCCGGTACGCGACGCATCGTGCTGGCCACCAACGTCGCCGAATCCAGCGTGACGCTGCCCGGCATTCGCGCGGTGGTGGATAGCGGCCTGGCACGCGAGCCGCGATTCGATCCCAACTCCGGATTTACTCGATTGGAGACGGTGACCATTGCGCAGGCATCGGCCGATCAACGCGCGGGCCGCGCCGGCCGCGTGGCCGAAGGCACCGCGTATCGCCTGTGGCCGCAGAGCAAGCGGCTGGATGCGTCGCGCTCGGCGGAAATCGCGCAGGCGGAGTTGTCCGGCCTCGCGCTGGAGCTGGCGGCCTGGGGCATCACCGCCAGCGGTGGCAGCGACCTGCCGTGGCTGGATGCGCCGCCGGCCGGCGCGTTGGCGCAGGCGCGCGAGCTGCTCACGCAATGGGGTGCGCTGGCCGGCGATGGGCGCATTACCGCGCTTGGCCGCGACATGCTGGAGTTAGGTGCGGCTCCCCGCCTCGGCGCCGCCGCCTTGCGCGCCGCGCCCGAGCTGCGCGCCTTGGTGGCGGACCTGCTCGCCTTGATGGAAGCGCGTTCGCCGTTGCGTGGCGAGAACGCGCGCACGGATGACTTCCGCGCGCGGCTCGGTGCGTTGCATGTGTGGCGCGATCGCAGCACCGCCGGTGCGCGCGGTGGAGCCGATGCCGGTGCGCTCGCCGCCATCGAACAAGCCAGCAAGGGCTGGCGTCGTCGATTGGAGGTGCGCAGCGCCGCTACCGGTGTGCCCGACAGCCACACCGTGGGCGATCTGTTGCTACATGCGTTTCCCGATCGCGTGGCGCGGCGTGACGACAGCAATCCGCTGCGCTACACGCTTGCCAACGGCCGTGGTGCGCGTCTGCATGAGAACACCGCATTGCTTGGCGAGCCCTGGCTGGTGGCGCTCGATGTGCGCTTCGAAGCGCGCGATAGCCTGATTCTTGCCGCCGCGCCGCTGGATTCACGCGTGCTCGAACGCGACTACCCGGCGCAATTCCGCCGCGAACGCGTGCTGCGCTGGAACGACGAGCGCGATGCGGTGGAGGCTTTCGAAGAACATCGTTTCGCCGCCATCGTGCTGGAACGTCGCAGCGTACCGGTGAACGCGGAAGACGCGCTGCCGGCCCTGCTTGCGGCGATCCGCAGCAAGGGCATCGATGTGTTGCCGTGGAGTGAACAGGCTCGCCGCCTGCGCGCGCGCATGCAGGCGCTGCGAGCGTGGGTGCCCGAACTGGGGTTGCCGGATGTATCGGACGCCGCCTTGCTGGCCTCGCTCGATACCTGGCTGGCGCCGTATCTCCATGGCAAGCGTCGATTGGACGCGCTCAGTGCCGAGGAACTCTCCCAGGCACTGGGCAGCCTGTTCGACTACGAGCAGCGTCGCCAACTCGATGCGCAAGCACCGGAGGGCCTCACCGTGCCCAGCGGCATGCATCGTCGCATCGAGTACGCCGAGGACGAACCGCCCGTACTGGCGGTGAAACTGCAAGAGTTGTTCGGGCTGGCCGATACGCCGCGCGTGGCCAACGGACGCGTGCCGGTGACGCTGCACTTGTTGTCCCCGGCGGGCCGTCCCATCCAGGTCACGCAGGATCTGAAAGGCTTCTGGGAGCGCACCTACCCCGAGGTGAAGAAAGAGCTGAAGGGGCGTTACCCGCGCCACCCCTGGCCCGACGACCCCTGGACGGCCCAGGCCACCCATCGCGCCAAGCCGCGCGGCACCTGATCGTCACCCGTTGCCGTACCCCGTTCTGCAGGAGATTCACCCCGTGTCGCACTATTCCGGCCCCTTGCTCACTCTATCCACTGGCACCGCCTTGCTGGCCGCTCGCGATAGCGGGGCCGGCACCTGGACGGGCTCGCTGGATCTGGGGCGCACCGAGGGCAGCGCCGTACTGGAAGCGGACGCGTGGCAGTGGCTGGGCCAGCGCTACGCCTACCCGGGCAAGCTCAAGGACCGCACCCTTTATTACTGGGATGGCGAGGCGTTTTCGGCGGTCTCGCGCTTCTCCGGTTCGTTGATCAAATTGGTGCCCACGCCATGGGGCGCGCCTACCTTCGAGATCGACGGCATCAAGATGCTGCCCACCGCCAAGGAGTCGCCCTTCGAGGATGCGCGCCGCAAGGTCGCCCTGGTCGAACCGCGCGGCAAGGTGGTGCTCGATACCTGCGGCGGCCTTGGCTACTTCGCCGCGTGTTGTCTGGAAGCTGGCGTGGCGCGCATCCATTCGTTCGAAAAGAACCCGGATGTGCTTTGGCTGCGCACGCTCAATCCGTGGTCGCCCGATCCGGAGGCGCCAGCCAGCGGTGGCCGCCTGCAACTGACCCACGCGGACGTATCGCAGGCCGTAGCGCAGATCGGCGACGCCTCGGTGGACGCCTTGCTGCACGACCCGCCGCGCTTCGGCATTGCCGGCGAGCTGTATTCGCAGGTGTTCTACGATCAGCTCGCCCGCGTGCTGCGTCGGGGCGGTCGGATGTTCCATTACACCGGCAGCCCCAACAAACTCACCAGCGATCGCGATGTGCCGCGCGAAGTCGCCCGCCGCCTGGAAAAAGCCGGTTTCAAGGCAGAACTGGCCTTGGATGGCGTGCTGGCCACGCGGCGCTAAGCATTCGCCGGCTCGTCAGGCGCAAGGCAGTGCGGCACACTGCCGGGAATTTCGAGGGAGTCATCATCATGATGCAGGAAGCAGGCCGGCCCGCGTTGGTCATTGCGAGTTTCTGGCGGCGCCTTGGCGCATTTGCCATCGATGCTCTGATACTGGGTTTGGGCGGTCTTTTCATCGGCGCGCTCAGTTTCGATGGCCTTGCCAGGCTCGGTATCTACGGACGCGTGCTGGGTTTCATCATCGCGCTGGGTTACTTCGGCCTGTTCAATAGCCGCTACGGCGAGGGTCAGACGCCCGGAAAGAAACTGCTTGGTCTGCGCGTGGTGGATGCGGGCGGTCAATGCATCGCCCTGCCCAAGTCGCTGCTGCGCTACGCCGTGCTGGGGCTTCCGTTCTTTCTCAACAACCTGCCGCTGGGCCAGCCGCAACTCGAGTCGTGGTGGAGCTACCCCCTGGGGATCATCGTGTTCGGTGCGGGCTTGTCGAGCATCTACCTGTATATCTTCAATCGCCGCACGCGCCAGTCGCTGCATGATCTGGCGGTCGGCACCTATGTGGTGCGCGTCGCGGACGACCAAGTACCTGCGCCGCTCTCGCCGGTATGGCGTGGACATGGCGTGGTGGTGGGCCTGCTGATCGTGCTTCCCGTGGCGGCTGCGATGCTGGGCCAGCGTCTTATGGGTAGTGGCTGGCTGGCCGACCTCACGTCGGTCTACCAGGCTGTTTCCGTGCAGCCGCATGTAAGCCGAGCGACGGTGCAGAAGAGCTTTGTGTCGGTGAATGGCCGTACATCCCACTATCTGGTGGCCTCGCTCAACCTCGATGCCTCCATGGTGGACGACGAGAATTATGCCCGCGATATCGCGCGCATCATGGCCAGCAAGTTCCCCGACGTGACCTCCCAGAATGCGGTGATCGTCGAGCTGGTCTACGGCTACGACATCGGCATCGCCTCTGGCCGGAAGAGCCACCGCTACAGCTTCAAGCCCGAAGCACTGCAATAGTGGATACGGCATGGCTTCGCCAACAGGTTTCCCGCAGCAGGCGACGATGGGCTTCGGTCGCGCGCCGCACGGGCATCGGCGGGTGGTCGCTTTGAGGCGTTATTCATGAGATGGCGGTGGAGCGTGGCCATCAAGGGCATGGCGCGGCTGGTGCTGATCGTCACCACCGCGGTAGCGGTGGGCGGCGTGGCCTTCATGCTGCTGATCAAGCTACTGCTGGCGGTGCACCTGCATGCCTTGAAGTGACCTATGCACCTGTGCATAAAGTCCCTGTGCATGTTTGCACTTCCCAACGGGAAGGCGGATACGGCACGCTGCCGGCCTGGCTCCCCAGCGCGAGGCAAGCTCATGGCTGAACTCCCCGCACGTCGCCGTTTTCTCTCCGCCACCGGCCATGCTGGGTTGGCGGCCCTGCTATCCCCTGCGTTGTTCATGCGCGATGCGCAAGGCGTGCCGCTGGATGCCGCGCTTGGTGCGGCTGCCACGCCTGGTGCGGGCGCCACGCTTTATCAGCGCGCGCTTGTGCTCGATGCCAATTCGATCGCAGGGATTGGTGGCTTGTGTTGCGATAAGGAGACGGCCGAGGCGGTGCAGATTGTGCGCGACAGCGGCGTTAACGCCATGAAATCCACACTGGGCGGTTTCGGCGGTTCCTTCGAGGAAACCGTGGCGGATATCGCGCGGGCGCAGCAATTGTTTGATCGTTACCCGGACAGCTTCATCAAGGTCATCCGCCACGACGATCTGGCCCGCGCCAAGCGCGAGGGCCAGGTCGCGGTGATCCAATCGTTCGAGGCCGCCACCATGATCGAGGACAAGCTCGATCGCATCGAACTGTTCCGCCAGCTCGATGTGCTGGTGATGCAGCTTTCCTACAACCATAAGTCGCCGCTGGGTTGCGGTTGCCTGGATGGCGATACCGAGGGTGTCACGCCGCTGGGCCGCGAAGCCATCGGCAAGATGAATGCGCTTGGCGTGGCGCTGGATCTCAGTCATGCCAATCGCGCGACGACGGCGCAGGGCATTGCCCTTTCCAGCAAGCCCCCGGTGATCAGTCACGCGGGCTGCCGTAGCGTCTATGCCCACCCGCGCAACAAGGACGACCGCGAGATGAAGGCGCTGGCCGACAAGGGCGGCGTGATGGGCATCTATATGCTGCCCTTTCTTACCGAGCCCAATCGTCAGCCGACCCTGGACGACTACATGCGCCACATGGCGTATGCGCTCAAGGTGTGCGGTGAGGATCACGTGGGCATCGGCACGGATAGCTTGTTCTTCGAGGTCACGCCGGACGATCTGAAGGAGCTGGCCAAAGATACGCAGGAGCGTATCAAGCGAGGCGTGGCCGCCCCGGGCGAGAACCGGCCGCCGTACATTCCCGATATCAACACGCCGCGCAAACTCGAGCGTGTCGCCGATGCCTTGCTCAAGCACGGTTACAGTGAACGTGTGGCGGAGAAGGTGCTCGGCCTCAATTTCAGCAGGGTATTCCAGGCCAACTGGACGGCTTGATGAGCCGCACTGGCGCCTGCCGGCGAGCCGTGTAGACTCGGCGGCACGCTTGCTGTCGCCGTTACAGGGCGCCCGGACGGGATGTCCGCGCCGCGTCCACCCGTCGAGTGTCTCTTCACCCTTGGGGGTTGCGCCATGTTGATGCGATGCGTTGCTTTGCTTGGATTGCTTTGCCTGGCCCAACCCGCCTTGGCCGACAAGCCCGCGGCGGCACACCCTGCGCAAGTGGCCAAGGCGGATACGCCGCGCACCACGCCGGGCGGTACGCAGTACGTGCTGCCTGCGGGCTGGTCGGCGAGCGTGAGTGGCGCCAAGGTCACGCTCAGTCCGCCGGAGGCGGGCTCACAGGCCGTGCTGGTGGACGTGAAGGCCAGCGATGCCGATGCCGCCGTGGCCAAGGCCTGGCAGCTGTATGCGCCGGCCAAGACTTGGCCGCTGGAAGTCGCCACGGACAGCGCCCCGCGTGACAGCTGGGAGCAGATCCGCATCTACAACTACGAGACCTCCGCCAACGACAAGCGCGGCGTCACCGCTATAGCGTATCGCCACGGCGACCAGTTCACCGTGCTGATCTATGACCTGGCGAATGCGGTGGCCGAAAAGCGCCTGTCACAAATACGCGCCATTTCCGATCGTCTGTTGCCCAAGGGTTACAAGCGCGAGAGCTTCGCCGGCAAGAAGGCGCATCCGCTGGATGCGGCGCGCGTGGAAGCGCTCAAAACCTTTGTGGACAACGCGCGCAAAGCCTACGACGTGCCGGGCGTGGCGATTGGCCTGATCGACCACGGCAAGGTGGTGTTTGCGGGCGGCCTGGGCGTGAAGGAGATCGGCAAGCCGGCGCCGGTGGATGCCGATACCTTGTTCATGATCGCTTCCAACACCAAGGCACTCACCACGCTGATGCTGGCGCGCCTGGTCGACCAGCAGAAATTCACCTGGGATACCCCGGTGGTGAAGGTCATGCCCTCGTTCAAGCTGGGCGATGCCGGCACCACGCGGCAGGTGCTGATGCGCCATCTGATTTGCGCCTGTACCGGCATGCCCCGGCAGGACATGGAGTGGCTGCTGAACAGCCGCGATGCCACGCCTGAGACCGTGATGAAGGCATTGGCCGGCATGCAGCCCACCAGCAAGTTCGGCGAGCTGTTCCAGTATTCCAACCTGATGGCGGCCGCTGCGGGCTACATCGGCGCGCATGTGCTGTACCCGGATCTGGAACTGGGCGCCGCCTACGACCTGGCGATGCAGAAGCAGGTATTCGATCCGCTGGGCATGCGTCTTACCACGTTCGACTACGACCGCGCCTTGCTCGCCAATCACGCCACGCCGCATGGTCTGGACGTGGATGGGCGGACCGCCGTGGCTGGCATGGGCATCAATGATTCGATCCGCGCTGCGCGACCCGCCGGCGCCGCCTGGAGCGCGGTAAGCGATATGTTGCGCTACGTGCAGATGGAGCTGGCCAATGGCGTGCTGCCCAACGGCGATCGCTACGTTTCCAAGGAGGCGCTGCTGGAGCGGCGCAAGCCCAGCGTTGCCATTGGCAGTACCGCCACCTACGGCATGGGGCTGATGGTGGATCACACCTGGGGTGTGCCGGTGGTGCATCACGGCGGCGACCTCACGGGCTTCCATTCGGACATGCTGTGGCTGCCCGAGCAGGGCGTGGGCGCGGTGATTCTCACCAATGCCGATGCCGGCGTATTCATCCGTGGCCCGTTCCAGCGCCGCCTGCTGGAAGTGCTGTTCGACGGCAAGCCGCTGGCGCAGGGCGATATCGATGCCGGCGTGCAGCGCCTGAAGGCGCAGGTGGCGGCGGAGCGCAAGCGTCTTGTGGTACCGGCCGATGCCGCGCTTGCCGCGCAGCTCGCGGGCAATTACCGCAACACCGCATTGGGCGAGATCCAGGTGGATCACGAAGGCAAGGCCACGGTGTTCAACTTCGGTGCGTGGCATAGCGAGGTCGCCACGCGCAAAAACGACGATGGCAGCGTCTCCTTTGTCACCATTGCGCCGGGCGCCGATGGCTTCGAGTTCGTGGTGGCGGGGACGCCCGACAAGCGCAAGCTCGTCCTGCGCGACGGCCAGCACGAGTATGTGTATGAGGCGGCGAACTAAGCCATGCGTGGCTGGCGCGATATGGTTTGGTGGGCTGGCCTGGTGTGGGTGTTCGGTGGCTTGGTAGCTGGCGCGCAGGCCACCAGCGCCACTCCTGCGTCGCCGGCGAGCACGGCGCGTGCGGATGGGTCACCGCCGGCCGGCGTGTCGCTGGTGACCGAGTACGCGCCGCTGGATCGGCTCGCGTCCGGCGGCGATGCGCAAGCGGCGAAACAACTGGCGGCCGATTTCATGCGTTGCGAGGACGTCGTGGCGTCGCATGCGGCCATCACCGGATGGCAGCAGGTTAACCCCGGTAAACCGTTGCCGGCCGAACTCTTGGGCAGGGCGGCCGAAACGGATGATGCCGCCGTGCTGTGCGCGGGTTACCAGGCGCAGTTTCAGGATGGGCGTGTGTATCAGGTGTTGTGGCAAGCAGCCACGCTCGGCGATAGCCACGCGGCCGCCTGCTATGTGGCAGGCAGCTATTTCACGCGATTGGGCCGGTTTCCCGCATCCACCCCGTCCACCTATCAAGGCTATGCCACGACGTTGTTGCAGCGAGCCATTCGCGAGGGCCAATGGCGTGTGGTGCAGGCCGCGCTGGAGTCCATGTCGTTCCGTGTGGTGGATGAGGCGCCGTTGGCCGCGTTTCTGGGGGGCGACGTGGCGACGCGCTATCGGCTCAACCGTTTGCTGCGGCTTGGCGCCGAACCGGACAGCAAGGAGATACGCATGCTTGATCGGGACACCGACTTCCTCGCCAAGCTCACGCCCCGTCAACGCGCCGAGGGTGAGGCCTGGGCCAAGGACATGTTCGCACGCTACTTTCGCGCGAGCGGGCCGTCCACGCCGTTCACCCAGGTATGCACCGGCCGTCCCGGGGGTTACTCGTAGTTTTAGCGCGGAGCCGTCGCGTCCATCGCAGACGGATGGTCGGCAAAACGCAGCAGGATGCCGGCGAGGCTGCGCAGGTCCTGGCTGTTGTGCTTGGCCACGCGCTGTAGCGGCGCCGCCGAGCCGCCACGCAGATAGCCCAGCCATGCCGCGGGAGCTTCGGCGCCGGGCAGATCATCGTCGCGTACCACCTGCAGCAACTGCCGCTCCACGGTGGCAAGACGGCAGTTTTCCCACACGCCGCGCCAGCGGCGACGCACGGGATGCAGCAGATCGATGTGGGCAAGGTCGGCGATCGGGCATGCGCGCTGGTGCAGGCGATAGCGTGTCTTGAGCAAGGGCGCGTCGTAGCTCTTGCCGTTGTAGCTCACCAGCACCGTGTCGGGGCGTAGCCAAGACGCGAAGTGATCCAGCATCGCAGCCTCCGCGCCGAGCGTGGTGATGAGCAGCTGCCGCTCGCGGAGTTTTCCCTGGTGCCAATCGGCGGCGCCGATCATGAAGGCGCGTGTGCCGGTGCCGCCGGCGAGCCCGGTGGTTTCCGTGTCGAACAGCAGCAGGCGTTCCGGCGCGATGACTTCGGCGAGGCGGGCAAAGCACGCATCGAAAGCGGGAGGTGTGGGCGGCCACGCATGCGCTTGCTCAATCAACTGCAGGCCCGGGGCGATGGAGCGACCAGGCAGCGTGTCGGGTTCGCGCGCACGATGACGCTGGGTGGGTGCCGGTGCCTGTGCACGACGACGCACGCCCAGTAGCGCGGCAACGTTGTCCGGCAGCGCAGGGCGCGGTGCCGGCGGCGCAGGCGCGGTGACACCGGCTTGGCGACGCAAGCCGCGCAGCTTGTCAGCGAGCGCGCTCACAGGGCCACGATCAGATCGAGCACGCGGGTGGCGAGTGTCTTGAGCGAGCGCTCGCCATCCTCGTCGGCGGCAAGGATGGGGCCGACGCACGCGGGGCAGCCGTGGTGGCAATCGCAGCGCTGCACCAGTTCGCGCGCCAGCCGTACGAGATCCTCGCGACGTTCGTAGAGCGGTGCGCTGAGGCCAACGCCGCCCGGGAATGCGTCATACAGATACAGCGTGGGAATGAAGGGGCCTTGCAGCGGCATATCCAGCTCGCCAATGCTGCTGCGCAGTTGTGCGCGGCCTTGCGCGTCGGGTGTGGCGAACCAGGCGCCGTCGCCGCTGCCCACGGCTTTCTGCAGGTCGCGCGCTTCGGCCATTACCGCGACGGTGGCGACAATATGCAGCGCATGCGCGGCGGCGAGGAAACCATCCAGCGCTTGCTGTCGATGGTCGAAGGCCTGCTCCAGTGCACGTTGCGACAGCTGCCACCATACGGCAGTGGTGTGTAGCTCCAGGTCGGGCAGGTTCACCGGGCCGTAGCCGATGTTCTCGTGCGTGTAGTAGCGAATCTTCTTGTAGCCGGCCACGCGCCGCGCCACGTGCACTTCGCCGTGATGCGCGCTGCCGGCTCCAGCGGGTGAGCCGTCAAAGGCTTCGAGTACCTTGAGCTTGGTGTAGTCGATGGCGTCGGTGTAGTAATCCACCTGGGTGCGCGTGACGTACGCCTTGCGCCCGTTCCAGTCGAGCTTCTCCACTTGGTAGGGCACCGACTGGATCATGTGGATGGCCCCCTCGTAGAGGGTGAGCGAGGCCGCGCTGAAATCCACTTCGGCCACGATGGTCTGCCGCCCTTCGGTGCGATCCACCACCACGAAGTTGCCGTCCGCCACCGAACGCAGCGATACCGCGTTGGCGGGGTAGCTGTCGGCGATCCATTCGAAGCGTTCGCTTTCCCGGTACAGCACGCCTTCCTCGGCCAGCACCTCCAGCCAGGGCGTGGCGTCCTGTGGGCCGAACAGTTCGCCGTGCCGGAACGGCAGCTCGAACGCCGCGCAGCGAATATGGTCGAGCAGGATCAGCGGTTGATCGGCGGCAATGCGCGCGTGTTCCGGCGGCGTGCCCTGGAAGAATTCCGGATGACGCACCAGATACTGGTCCAGCGGATCGCTGCTGGCGACCAAGACGCCCAGCGATGCCTGCTGGCGGCGACCCGCGCGGCCGAAGCGTTGCCAGGTGGCCGCCACGCTGCCGGGGTAGCCATTGAGCACCACCACGTCGAGCGCGCCGATATCCACGCCCAGTTCCAGCGCGGAGGTGCTGACGATGCCGTCCACCTGGCCCGCGCGCATCTCGCGCTCGGCGGCGCGGCGTTCGGTGGGCAGGTAGCCGCCGCGATAGGCGCGAATACGCGCGGGCTTGCGCGGGTCGCTGTCGAACACGTCCTTGAGGTACTTGGTGAGCACTTCCACCATCAATCGCGATTGCGCGAACACCAGTGTTTTGAGCCCCGCGCGAATCGCCGTGCGCGCGATGCGGTTGGACTGCGAGCGCGCCGAAGCGCGCAAGCCCAGGTCCGCATTGACTACCGGCGGGTTCCATAGCAGCACATGTTTCTCACCCACCGGCGCGCCGCTGTCGGTAATGGCGGTCACCGGCTGCTCGATCAGCGCGCTGGCGTGCTCGGCGGGATTGCCGATGGTGGCCGAGCACAGGATGAACTGGGGTGACACGCCGTAGAACGCGCACACGCGCTGCAGGCGGCGCAGCACGTTGGCCACGTGGGAGCCGAACACGCCGCGATAGGTGTGCACCTCGTCGATCACCACGTAGCGCAGGTTCTCGAAGAACTGCGCCCATTTGGTGTGATGCGGCAGGATCGCCTGGTGCAGCATGTCCGGGTTGCTCACCACGATATCGCCGTGCAGGCGAATGGCCTGGCGCGCATCGCCCGGCGTATCCCCGTCGAAGGTAAAGGCTTTGACGCCGAGTTCGCCGGCCTGATTCAGTTCCAGCAGTTCGGCCACCTGATCCTGCGCGAGCGCCTTGGTCGGGAACAGGAACAGCGCCTTGGCCTGCTGGCGGATCGCGGCGCTGATCACTGGCAGCGTGTAGCACAGCGATTTGCCCGAGGCGGTGGGTGTGGCGATTACCACGTGCTGGCCCGCCGCGGTCGCCTCCCAGGCGTGCGCCTGGTGCGCATACAGCTGATCGATGCCGCGGCTGCGCAATGCGTGTGCCAGCGCGGGCGGCATATCGCCCGGCAGCGGCGCATAGCGGCCTTCGCGGCCGGGCAGTACGAAGGAGCCCGTGATGCGGTCGGCATAGCGCCGGCTCAGCCGCCGGGCGAGCTGGTCGCCGCCGGACACGGGTGCGGCCAGCGCGCCGTCCTGGCGCGCGGCGCGCTGGGCATAGGGGTTGGGCAGGGCATTCATGGGCGCGCTCTCCGTCCGGGGAGCGCATTGCAGCGGGTGTCTGTCTCAGGTGGTGAGACGGCGCGGCGGCCCGCGCCTCAGCGCAAGCGCAACGCCAGCCACGACAGCAGGGCCAGCAGGTTGACGCCCATCCGCGCCACGCCCGGCCCCGCCACGGCCAGCAGGAAGCCCTCGCTGCCCACGTGCCAATCCAGCCCCAATCGCACCGGCCACTGCAGCGTGGCGAAGACATTGACGAAGGCGCCACAGTGCAGCGCATAGCTCAGGATCGGCGTGGCCAGCAGCGGCAGCTGCATCAGCTGGGCCCAACTGGACAGGCGCACGCCTTGCTCGCTTCCTTCGATCAGCAGCACGCCAGCCACCAGCACGAAGCTGTAGAGCACCAGGCCAATCACCGCCACGATCGAATCGTGGGGCGAGCCCCATGGCAGCATCCGGCGCAGCATGGCGACCATGCCGAAGAAACCGCCTGCCACTTCGAGGATGCCGATCAGCCGGAAAAGGAAGTTGCGCACGTGCTTACCCGCGTAAAAGCCCGGAGCATAGCGGAAGCGCCGGAGGCGTATTCCCGTGGCGCGGTTACTTCCTGGCGTGGGTCACGCCAGGCATTGGGCTGCGGTTTAACGGGGCGCGTTACAACGCGTCGGCCAGTTCGTGCAGATCGGCGATGTGTTGCTCCCACCAGCGCGGCTCGGCCACGAACGGGAAGGCGGCGGGAAAAGCCGGATCGTGCCAGCGGGTGGCGATCCAGCCGGCGTAGTGCAGTTGGCGCATGGCGCGCAAGGCGGGCACCAGGGCGAGTTCGCTGAAATCGAAGTCGCGCATCTGCTGGTAGCCGTCGAGCAGGGCCTCCATGCCGGCATCGTCGTTGGCGAGCATCCACAGGTCCTGCACGGCCGGGCCCATGCGTGCGTCGTCCAGATCGACGAAGTGCGGGCCGGCGTCGGTCCACAGCACATTGCCGGGGTGGCAGTCGCCGTGCAGGCGCAGCGGGCGCACTGGCCCAACGGCTTCCAGGCGCGCGGCGACCGCCTGATCCACCCGCGCGGCGGCGTGGCGATAGGCATCGTGCAGCGAGGGCGGCAACAGCGACGAGGCGAGCACGGCGCGCGTCGGTTGCTCGATCAGCGTGGTGCGGTCGATGCGTCCGCGATGCGCGAACGGTTGGCGCGCACCCACGCTATGCATGCGCGCGATCAGGCGTCCCAGCCAGCTCAGTTGTTCGGGTGATTCCAGCGAAGGCGCCCGGCCGCCACGACGCGGCGTCAAGGCGTAGCGAAAGCCCTCATGATGCAGCAGGCTGCGTCCGCCGAAGAGCAGGGGCGCCACCATCGGCACCTCCGCATCGGCCAGTTCCTTGGCAAAGGCGTGCTCTTCGAGGATGGCCGCATCGCTCCAGCGGTGGGGACGATAGAACTTGGCGATGACCGGCGCGGCGTCCTCGATACCCACCTGCCACACGCGGTTTTCGTAGCTGTTGAGCGCGAGCAGGCGGCCATCCGGCCACAACCCGCAGGCACTGACCGCGTCGAGCACGCAATCGGGATCGAGCGAGGCGTAGGGGGCTTCCAGGCTCAACGCGGCGTGACCACGCGCGCGGGAATCACCGCCATGGTGATGCGCGAGATGCATACCAGCTCGCCCGTTTCGTTCTCGATGCGAATTTCCCACACCTGCGTGGTGCGGCCGATATGCACCATGCGCGCGGTGCCGGTGACGGTGCCGCTGCGTACGCCGCGCACGTGGTTGGCGTTGATATCCAGGCCCACGGCCACCTCCTGCGCCGGGTCCAGGGTAAGCATGGCCGCCGTGCTGCCCAGGGTCTCGGCCAGCACCACCGAGGCGCCGCCGTGCAGCAAGCCGTAAGGCTGATGGGTGCGATGGTCCACCGGCATGGTGCCGCGCAACCAGTCGTCGCCGATCTCGGTAAGGCGGATGCCGAGCGTCTCCATCATGGTGTTGGCGCTCCAGCCGTTGATCTTTTCCAGCGAAATGTCCTGCTTCCAGATGGCCATGGCTTGATTCTCCGACACAAGGGCCACATTGTCGTTCGACTGCCGTCGCCGCGACAATGCGCACCGTGTTTACTGTCACTCTCCAATCCTCCGGGCGCCAGTTCCCGCTCCGGCCCGGCGAAACCGTGCTGGAAGCGGCTCAGCGCGCAGGCATCGCCTTGCCGTATTCCTGCCGTGCCGGCGTGTGCGGCAGCTGCAAGGCCACCCTGCTGGAAGGCCATTGCGAATACCCGCGCAACCCGCCGGTGGCGCTGAGCGGCACACCCGCGTCCCAGCACGCGATCCTGCTGTGCCAGGCGGTACCCACCAGTGACCTGCGCATCGAGGCGCGCGAAGTGACCTCCGTGGAGGACATCACGCGGCGGCAGCTGGATGTGGTGGTATCGGACAAGCGCCTGCTGGCACCCGATGTGGTGGGCGTGTGGCTGACGCCTGCGCCGGGCCAGCCGCGCCTGCAATGGCTGCCCGGCCAGTATCTGGATGTGCTGCTGGACGATGGGCGCCGCCGTCCGTTCTCCATCGCCAATCACCCCGGGGCGGACGGCGTGATCGAACTGCACGTGCGCCACGTGGCGGGCGGCGGTTTCACCTCATGGGTGGCCGATACGCTCAAGGTGGGCGATGCGCTGCGCATCGAAGGCCCGTTGGGCACCTTCGTGCCCCGTGAGGATTCGGTGCGCCCGATGATCTTCATGGCCGGCGGCACCGGTTTTGCGCCGGTGAAAGCGGTGGTGGAACACTTCATCGCGTTGGGCACGCGTCGCCCGATGCGCGTGTATTGGGGCGCGCGCCGCGCGGAGGATCTCTACCAGCGCGGCCTGGCGCAGGGCTGGATGCAGCGCGCGCACGCGCTGTCCTTCGAGGGTGTGATCTCCGATCCGGAACAGGCCCCCGCGGGGCTGCGCGTGGGCCTGGTGCACGAGGCCGTGCTGGAAGACCAGCCGGACCTCAGTGGCCACGATGTCTACATGAGCGGGCCGCCGGCGATGATTGATGCCGGCCGCAAGCTGTTCGTCGATGCGGGCCTGCCGGAGGACCGGCTCTATTACGACTCGTTCGACTATGCGCCCGATGTGCTGGCGCAGATTCTGGCGGGGCGAGCCGGGATCGCCGAGCGCTGAGGGGCACGGAGCGCCCCGGGGCCTCGGCCGCTCAGTTCTTGCCCTTGGACACCGGCAACTGCGCCTGCTGCCAGGCGAGCACGCCGCCGCCGAGCACGTACACCTTGGCAAAACCGGCCTTGATCAGGCGCTGCGCGGCCTTGCCGGTGTTGCGGCCGTCCTTGTCGATCAGCACCACCGGCACGTCCTTGGCCTTGGCCAGCTCCTTGTGCTCGGGGTCGAACTGGCTCATGGCCACGTGCCGGGAGCCGGGCACATGGGCCTTCTCGTAATCGGCATAGGCGGACAGGTCCACCATCAGCGGGCCTTCGCGGTTGATCAGCAGGGTCAGCCCGGCCGGGGTCAGTTCCTTGTACTTGCGGAACAGCATCATCACCTGGATGACGATGATCGCCAGCAGCAGGACCACGAACAGGGCGACCAGCGCCATGTTGTGGCTGATGAACTCGGGCAACTTGTGCAGTACATCGCTCATTCGAAGGCTTCCGCAGGCGCGGCGGTTGGCCGCGCGGATTGAACAGAACGGGCGATTATACGGCCAGTGCGTGCCGCGCGGGGTTTACTGCCGATTGATGTCGGGCAGGCCGCTGACCAGCCACCAGCGCTTGGCCTGCGTATCGTAGTGCCAGGTCTGGCGGTCGGTGACGGTGCGCTCGGCCTGGGTATTCACATTGACCAGATTGATCTGCACCACCTGGGTCACTTCGTACTGGCCATGGGGCATGGGGCCCTTGCCTTCGTCGTAGCCGCTCACCTTGTACTGCTGGTAGCGCGACATATCCAACGGGGACAGCGGATGTTCCTCGCGCACCTTGGGGTCCACGAATTGCAGCGCGGTGTTGAAATCGCCCCAGCGCACCGTGCTGGCATAGGCATTGAGCGTGGTGGTGAGCGAGTCGTCGCGTCGGTCGGAGGCACAGCCGCCGAGCATCAGCACGGTGACGGCGGCGAGCAGAGTCAGCAGGATGCGGCGCATGGTGGTTCCCCCAGAGGCAGGGCGCCATTCTGCCGCATCCCGCGCGACGATTTCGCGCGGTGATTTCATACGGCGTCGGGCGAGCGCCGCTTGGCCACGAAACGGGCCTCCAGCGTAGCCGCGGGCTTCTCGCCGCTGCCCGGTACGCGGCAGGTCACCTCGATGCGTGCACGGCCGCGCGCATCCAGCGTGTCGAAGAAGGTGGCCCAGCTGGCGCCATCGGCCACGCGCGCCTCGCTGAGGAAGTCGCCCCACACCGGCTCCAGGTAGCGCACGGTGGATTCACCCACGAACACGTCGCACTCCAGCCCGCGTTCGCGCAGCGCCAGTTCCACCAGGCCCCAGCCGGTGAGCGTCATGGTGCTGACCAGGCTGCCGCCGAATGCGCAGCCCTTGTCGTTGATGTTGGGTGCCAGCGGCGCGGCGATGGTGAGTTGCGCAGGGTCGGTGCTGTGCAGCTGCAGATCCATGGTGTGCGCCAGCGGGATCTCCTCGCGCATGAAGTTCACCAGCTTGCGCGCCAGGGTGGATCGATCGGTCGTGCTCATGCGGGGGTCGGGTAAGCCAGGGGGATCGCCTAGTGTACGCAGCCTGCCGGCCCGCCGCGTCGCCCGGCTACACTCATCGTGACTTTTCCGCCGGCGGAGTGCGCATGCCTCAATCCAGCCTCTCGGTGCCGCCTTCGCTACGCGGACGTATGGTGGTGATCACACGCCCCGCCGGCACTGGCTCCACCCTGGCGCGGCAAGTGCGTTCGCGCGGCGGCGTGCCGCTATTGCTGCCGGGCCTGGCCCTGCGCGCGGCAGCGGATGAGGCGGGCGCAGCCATTGCTTTGCGCGCCGCGCTGGGCGACGACGTACTGGTATTCACCAGCCCGGCCGCTGTGCGCTTTGCCGCGCGACTGGTGCCGCTGCACACGCGGGCCGTGGTGTGCGCGGTAGGGCAGGGCACGGCGCGTGCGTTGCGCCGGCACGGTGTGGCTGAACCGCTGGCGCCCCGCGAGCGACAAGACAGCGAAGGCGTGCTGGCGCTTTCCGCGCTGGCCCAACTGCGTAGCCAGCGCGTGAGCTTGATCGGGGCTGCCGGCGGGCGTGGCCTGCTGCGCACCGAGCTGGCCGCGCGCGGCGCCGTGCTGCGCGAGATTCACGTCTATCGCCGCACCACGCCGCGATGGCTGCGTCGCCAGCTCGCGGCGGTGCAGGCATTGCCGGCACAGGCACGCGTGTTGTTGTCCAGTGCCGAAGCCCTGGACAACCTGCGTGGCGGTTTGCCGCCGTCGGTGTTTGCCGCACTGACCGGCGCCGTGGCCGTGGTCAGCAGCGAGCGGTTGGCCGAGGCGGCACGTGCGGCGGGCTTTGAGCGGATCGTCCAGGCCGATTCCGCCGTCAGTGCCGATTTGCTCGCGGCGGCGGCGCGATAGAGCCTTTTTCACGCCCGTTTGATGCGAGTCTCCGGCCGGGGGCTGCTAGCATGATGCCCATGAGCCAAGAAGACTCCACTGCCCCCGTTGGCGCGACGGCGAGCCCTCGCGCGGAATCCTCCTCCTCACGCACGGCTGCGCCGGCCCGTCGCGGCAGCGGCACCCTCGCGGTCGCCTTATTGCTGTCGCTGGTCGCCGTGGGTGGCGCCGGCTACGTTGGCTGGCGCCAATGGCAGCAACAGCAAGGCGACGTCGCCAGCGACGCGGTGCTGAACGGCCTCAAGCAACGCGTGGACACGCTGGAGAGCGCGCTCTCCACCAACGCCAGCGACCGTAACCTGCTACGCCAGCGACTGGCCGACGCCGATCAGGTGAACCGATCGTTGCGCGAGGAGCTGCTCGGCCAGTCCGAGCGCACGCGCAACCTCGAAGACGCCGTTGCCAAACTCTCGGAAAAGACCTTGTCCGCGCATGACGCCATGCTGCTGGACGAAACCGAATCGCTGCTGCGCATGGCCAAGGAACGCTACGAACTGTTCCACGATGCGCAAGGCGCGGTCACCGCGTACACGCTGGCGGACCAGTCCCTGGCGGCGGTGGACGACGGTGCGTTCTCCGGCCTGCGCCAGAGCATCGGCGCCGAACGCGACGCACTGGCCAAGAGCCAGCCGGCCGGCCTCCCCGCGGCGCTGGGCGTGCTGAGCAATCTGCGCGCCGCGATGGCGCAGTTGCCGCTCAAGGCGTTGGACGCACCGGCCGCAGGCACGGCCAGCGGCTGGTCGCGCATCACGTCCGCCCTGGACAGCGTGGTGAAGGTGCAACGCACCAATGGCGCGCCGCTTTCCGTCGCGGACGCGCGTTTTGCGCGCGAACTCACCGCGATCGATCTGGCTCAGGCGCAGGCCGCCCTGCTGGCCGCCGATCACGACGGCTACGTCGCCGCACTCAAGCGTGCCGATGACGGCATTGCCGCGCAATTCGACGCCAAGGCGCCGGCCGTGCAACAGGCCCGCACACAGTTGGCCGCCCTGCTCGCACAGCAGGCACCCGGTTCGGTGCAGCTTGGCGCAGCGTTGAATGAACTGCGTAACCTGCGCGCCGTGCACGCGCTCAAGCCGACCGCGAGTGTGGGCACGCCGGGCGGGGCCAAGTCATGAAGCTGTGGCGCTGGATTCTGCTGCTGGTGATCCTGGCGGCATTGGCCGCGTTCGGCTGGCATTGGGTCGCGGAAGATCCGGGCTATGTGCTGGTGCAGTTGCGTGGATGGCAGGCCGAAACCACGGTGGTGGCGGCCGTGGTCGTGCTGCTCGTGGCATGGGGCGTGCTCAGTGCGCTGTGGTTTGCCGTGCGTTGGCCGTTCGGCGCGCTCAGCCGTCGACATCGCCGGCTCAGCCGCAAGAAGATGAGCGAGGGCTTGATCGCGCTGATGGAAGGTCGTCACGGCGATGCCGAGCGCGATCTGCATCGCGCCTCGCGCCTGGATGTGCTGCGCGGCCCGGCCTTGTTGGCCGCCGCCGAGGCCGCCTCGCGTCGCGGCGAGAACGCGCGCGCACTCACCACCTTGGATGAAGCCGGCCAGGTCGCGCCGCGCGCCGCGCGCGTATTGCGCGCCCGCGTGTTGCGCCGGGATGGTCGGGCAAGCGAGGCGGTGAATCTGCTGGCACCGGACGCCGACAGCGGCCAGTTGACCCCGGGTGGCTGGCGCGAGCTGGCGCTGGCGGCACTGGAAAGCGGCGACATGCGTCGCGCCCGCGCCGCGCTCGACCCTCTGCAGAGGAGCGGCGCCCTGGGTGGGCGACGCTACGCCGTGCTGGAAGGCCAGGTACTGGCCGCCTCGTTGCGCGCGGCGCCCGATGCCGCCGCACTCAACACCTTGTGGTCACAACTGCCCAAAGCCCAGCGCCGCGTGCCGGCGGCCATCGATGCCTACGCGCGACAGGCGGCGGCGTTCGGCATGGTGCTGCCGGCGATGGACGAGGTGGAATCGGCCTTGCGTCGCGAATGGTCGCCGCTGCTCATCGAAACCTATGGCGCGTTGGGCGCGGAAGATATCGAGGCACGTCTGCGTCGCGCCGAATCCTGGTTGGATGGGCATCCCAACGACGCCGTGCTACTGCTCACCCTGGGACGCATGTGCGTGCGCCTGGGGCTGTGGGGCAAAGCCACGCAATACCTGGAGCGCTCACTGGCGCTTGCACCCAGCAGCGGTGCCTGGGAAGCGTTGGGCGACGTGCATGCGGGCCAGGACGATGCCGCGCTGGCACAGCGCTGCTACCGCAATGCGCTGGCGCTGGCCCGTGGCGAAGCCATCGAACCTTTGCCGCAGAGCGCGCGTTCCTCGCGCCTGGATACGCGCCCCATCGCCATGGAAGAACGCAGCGAGCACGGCGTACCGCGCCTGCCGGAATGAGCTGCCGGCCGTCGCGCAGGGCATGCACCCCGCGCGCGCGGCAGCCTGTTCGCACTGCCGCAAACCTTCCAGGCTGCGGTATTGCGTGGTGTTGTGCACTGCACTCAAACGGTTGAAGGTATCGCCGTGAACGTGCCTTCGCCGGGTAGCGAAGTTAGGTTGGCGTGGGTGCCTTCCGAAAGGCTACGGACTGGCCCCGTTGAGCACAGATCATCCCGCTATCAGCGGGGGCTCGGGTTGATCGTAGTGGCGCCACGCGGCTCAGCCGCGCCGCAACCCATCGCATGCTTAAGCGGCATCTGCGCCGCACACGTCATTACTCGATTGCCGGCACGCAAGGCCTTGGTATGCGCTTCGCGTGGTGAATCGCGCTGATCGTACGTGGTGCTTTAGCGCTACAGCTTGTGGGTGCGCATAGCTTCGCGAGCGATCGTTGATGTCTATCCCAACGACGAATCACGGAGATGCTGCGTGGGTGCATGCGATCGAACACGCTGGCGCGATCGACGAGCAACGCATGTGCAGTCGGATGCGAACAAGGGTGTTGGCCAGTTGCGCGTGAGCGAGCTGGACTACGCCGCGGGATCTGTCGCTGAAGGCCTGCGTTGACATGGCAGCGCGGTGTGATCGCACGTGCTCAGGCGGAGAAATGTGAGCCTACATTTTTCCGATAAGGCCGCGTGTGATCGATACTTTTCGCCCGTTTGCCGAGCCGAGGGCCGCAACATGTATGCAGGTGTGAGGAATCAAGCGCTACTGAAACAAGCGGCCGTGGCAACGATCTATCTCGCGATACTCGCGCTGTTTCGGCAGGTATCGATTCAGCACTGGTTCCCCTTGGTTGGGCTCCACGTTGCCGCGCTTCTACTCGTGCCCTATCGATATTGGCCGGCTATCTTCGTCGGTGACAGCATTTGGTTGGCCTATGTGAGCCTTACCTGCCTGGATGAATTTGGACCGCTCTGGGCGGTGATCAACCTCATTCCGGCGACGCTATACCAAGCGCCGGTTGTCTGGTGGTTCCTGGAGCGTCGGAAGCTGTTCGCAAAGAGCGAGGTGAGCATGCAGGGTCTGGTCGCGTGCGCGCTCGTTATGGCGACCATATCCACTACTCTAACCATTGGTCAGTTGCAGGTCACACGGTTGCCTGCTGACTATGTCATTCAGTACGGCGATCTTGTCGCGCGGATTTTGTTGGGCAACCTGATGGGCATACTCACCATCGTGCCTATCGCGCTGGTACTGCATCGTAGCTTGATGGTGGTCGATGGTCGTTGCGTGACGTGGATTCGCCAAGCCTTGGATAGCCGCTTTTTCTTGGAAAATGCGTTCCTCGTGGCGCCTGTTCTGGGGTTTCTCGGCTGGATTGGTTCGCGCAATGCCGATGCGCAATCAGCTGCGCAAATGGTCATGTTCTTCCCCGTTATTCTCATGGCCTTGCGGCACGGCTGGGCGGGGGCCGCCGTGGCGGGCGCCATGGCGAGCCTGGGCATCATGCTCCTGATGCCGACCAGGAACGATCCGGCGACGCTGCATGCCGAGGCGGTAGTCGCTATCGCCATATCGACCATGCTGATGGTGGGTGATCGTTTGTCCCGGTTGGATCGCCACGCCAAAGACGCGCAGCAGGAAAAGGATAGGGCCATCGAGCTCGCCCTGCGTAACGCGACACTCGGTGAGGCGCAGTTGCGCATCGCGGCCCTGGCCATGGATCACATGCGCGATTCCGTCAACCAGACGTTCGACACGATGCTGAGTCGTCTACGGATCCTTCAGCCAGTGGCCAATGACGCCGGCTACCGTCGACAGGTTAGCGCGACCCAGGAGCGGATCTATCAGCTGACCGACAGTGTCAGTCCATCGCAGCTGCGCGAGCGGGGTCTGCCTGCCGTGCTTGTCGAGGGTACCTTGGCCCGCACGCTTCATGAGGCTGGCATCCGGTACTGGTGCGATCTGCGCGGCCCCGTGAGCTTCTTTGCACAGCCCTTGCAGCTGGCCGTGTATCGCATGACCTGCGAAGCGATTGCCGACGCGTTGATTGCGCGCGACGCCTCCGATGTCCTGGTGAAAATTCGGTGTGGTTCTCGCTACGGCGGTTGGCTGGTGCTGATGATCGAAACCAAGCATCAGGCCGAGCGAGCACAGCGCGTGGATTGGACGGTTGCCCATCGGCTCCGGTTTGGCGCCACCGGGCTCGGGCGCAAAGCCATCGAAGATAGGGCCGCCCTTTTTCGCGGCCAGGTGCGGGAACGTACCCTGCACCATGGCCGCCGCTTGATGGTATCGCTGCGCGAACCGTACCCGTTCGAGCCATCAATGGAATGCGCTAACTACTAAAGCGCCTTCATATTGCAGTCAACCGGATCGCCGCAGCCCAGGCGCTGCGGCCCAGCCCTTAGCTGCAAGGTGCCGTCGCTCATGGGCGTCGCCGTGATCACGGTGTCGTTGTCGTTGTACACCGATGCCGGTGCCGCCATTGCGGCGGCATTGCTCGGGCTTGCGGCAGGCTGATCAGGTGTCGTCACCTGTTGTGCGTAACGGCCAATCGGCAGGGTAATGAACTGGCCGCCCGAGGTGCCGACACCGCCAAGCACGTCGCCGCTTGCATCGTTGACCTGAATGTAATCGATGCCGCCGAGTGCAAAGACATACACATGAAAGTTCGGATGGGCACTGACATCCGGGGCATTCGGCCATTCCTGTCCAAGCCCCGTGGCGGGAGCGTCGGCGAGAGCCGTGCTGGCGGCGGTGGCGATCGATATGGCGAGAACTGCACGTGATAATAAGCGCATGGATAGTCCCTCTCAGTTGATAAATGAACACCCCTGTTCCTGCGGAAAATCTAGCATCCAGCCGATGCCTCGTCTTGATGCAAAGCGCGCTGGCGGAAGGGGGAACACTGCAGGGTATGTCGCTTTATCGCTTGCCTGTTCGTGGGTTTTCCAAGGGACTATGTGTGCGGTATCCAAGTACGTGGATACCGCATGGGATCACTTGATTCGTCGTGTGATGCATTTGCCGCAGCACATGGCGAATGTGTGATGCGTCGACGATCGGAGAGGCGCGATGCCGGTGCGGGCACACCGGCATTCGTTCGGACTTCTAGTCACGATAGATCCGGGATAGTGACGCACGCCGTCGTGCTCGTACGTCAGGAGCTGGTGGATCAACTGGCCGAAATCGCCCAGGTGATGAAGCCGGCGTTGATCGCGGTGAACACCAGTGCGGAGAGAAAGATGATGTCCGCCGCGCGTTCCAACTGATGATTGCGACGGATGTTGCGTGTGCGCAGCGCCCAATAGGACAGCAGGCATGAGGCGAGATAAAGCATCGAATTGATGGCCAGCAGATCGTCGCCAAGGATGTCCTCCTTGCGTAGCGAGATCACCACGCGAAGGATGCCGATGACCGTAAGGCACACGCCTACCATCGCCGCCGAGGCGGTGAAGATGTGGACGCAGATATCGCGATCCAGTCGTCGGCGTTGGTCGGCGTCGGAGGTATCGAGGTTGTCGTGGTTCATGGTCGCTCCCGGGTCTAAGGCACTGTAACCAAGAGCTGGGGAAGCCCGCGAGGTTCCCGTGCGATGCCGTTGCGTTCAGCGGCCAGATGAGGGCCGCTCAGTCGTCGCCGGCGCTATCGCGCACCCAGCGCGCCTGCAGGCGCTCGGCCAGGGCCACCACCAGCAACGCGCAGGCGATGCCCAGTGCCACCTCGCCAATGCGCGTGAGCGCCACCCACCAGAACGAACCGTTGTGCGGCACCAGCATCACGATGGTAGTGGTGCTGCCGCTCAGGCGCCCCGCGCTGCCCACGCCGAACAACCAGCAAGCCGTGATGGAAACGACGATGGCGACCGCATAGCCCACGTAATGCTCGCCCCACACCAGGGCCGCGGTGAGGCCGCACACGCCACCGACCAGGGCGCCGATGATCTGGTCGCGCGAGGAGGCGCGCGTATCCAGGTAGCTCTGCTGGGTCACCGCGATGGCGGTGAGGGCGGCCCAGAACGCCTGCTGGGTGTGCAGCAACAAACCCAGTCCATACGCGGCGCTGGAGGCGACGAGCGCCAGCGCGGCCAGCCACAACCCTTGCACCATGCGATGCCACCAAGGCAGGCGCCGATAGATCGAGGCCATGCCCTGCTGAAATCCCAACAGGTTTCGAAGGTTCTCGCGCAGGGAAAAGGGGGCATTCATTGGTGCTGGCGCTTACAGCGGTGTCAGGTTGGCATAGGCGAAAACCAGCCATTTGCTGCCATTGCTGGAGAAATTGACCTGAATGCGCATGTGCGCGCCGCTGCCTTCGGCGCTTACCACTACGCCTTCGCCGAAGGTCGGGTGGCTGACGCGCTGGCCGAGCTTGAGCGGCATGCTTTCTTCCAGCGCGTACGAGCCGGTGTTGGGGCGCGCGCCGTAAAGCGGCCGGCTTACCTGCACGCGCGGGCGTACCTCGTCGATCAACTCCGGTGGTATCTCCGCGAGGAAGCGCGAAGGCCGCGCCAGCATTTCGGTGCCATGCATGCGGCGTGATTCGGCGTGGGTGATGAACAGGCGTTCGCGGGCGCGGGTGATGCCCACGTAGGCGAGGCGGCGCTCTTCTTCCAGGCGACCTTCGTCTTCCACCGAGCGCTGGCTGGGGAACAGGCCTTCTTCCATACCCACCAGGAACACTACCGGGAACTCCAGGCCCTTGGCCGAATGCAGCGTCATTAGCTGCACGCAATCGTCCCAGGCTTCGCCCTGGCCTTCGCCGGCTTCCAGCGCGGCATGCGAAAGGAAGGCGGCCAGTTCGCTCAGGCCGGCTTCCTCATCGTCCGGGGTAAGCTCAAAACGGCTGGCCACGTTGACCAGTTCGTCCAGGTTTTCCACGCGCGATTCGGCGTTGCCGCGGCTGTCTTTTTCGTAGAAGTCGCGCAGGCCGGTATGACTGATGGCATGGTCGATCTGTTCGGCGAGCGCGAGTGCATTGCCGGTTTCGGTGCCGGCGAATGCGCGCGCCATATCGTCGATCAGCATGAGGAAGGTTTTCACCGCGTTCTTGGCGCGACCGGCCAGTTCCTGGCCGCCGCTTAGCTCGGTGAGCACGGCGTCCCACATGGAGCTGCCTTCGGCGCGCGCCCGGCGGCGCAGTACATCGAGGGTGCGATCGCCAATGCCGCGCGGTGGCGTGTTCACCGCGCGCTCGAACGCGGCATCGTCATGGCGATTGGAAGACAGGCGCAAATAGGCCAATGCATCCTTGATTTCCGCACGGTCGAAAAAGCGCTGGCCGCCATACACGCGGAAGCGGATATCCCGCTGCATCAGCTGTTCTTCGAAGTTTCGCGACTGCGCGTTGGAGCGATAGAGGATGGCGCAATCGCGTGCCTCGCCGTTCTCGGCGATGTACTCGCGGATACGCTCGATCACGAAACGCGCTTCGTCCTGCTCGTTATAGGCCGAATACAGCGCTATGCGCTCGCCGTCGCCGCCGTCGGTCCACAACTGCTTACCCAGGCGCCCGCCGTTGCGTGCGATGACGCTGTTGGCGGCCTTGAGAATGGTGGAGGTGGAGCGGTAGTTCTGTTCCAGCTTGATGGTCTTGGCGCCGGGGAAATCGTGCAGGAACTGCTGCACGTTCTCCACCTTGGCGCCGCGCCAGCCGTAGATGGCCTGGTCGTCGTCGCCCACCACGAATACCTGGGCCGGTGCCGTATGCCCGGAGTGGCCGGCCAGTACGCGAATCCACGCATACTGCAGCGTGTTGGTGTCCTGGAACTCGTCGACCAGCAGGTAGCGCCAGCGTTCGCGATAGTGCTCCAGCACCTGCGGATTGCCTAGCCACAGTTCGTGCGCACGCAGCAGCAGTTCGGCGAAATCCACCAGGCCCGCGCGGCGGCAGGCGTCTTCGTAGGCTTGGTAAATCTGCACCAGCGTACGCGTCATGGGGTGATCGCGATGCTCGATGCTGTCCGGGCGCTTGCCTTCGTCCTTCCACTGATTGATCTGCCAGGTGGCCTGGCGCGGCGGAAAACGCGCCTCGTCCAGGCCCAACCCGCTGACCACCCGCTTGATGATGCGCTGCTGGTCGTCGGCATCCAGAATCTGGAAACCCTCCGGCAGCCCCGCCTCGCGCCAGTGACGGCGCAGCAGGCGATGGGCGATGCCGTGGAAGGTGCCCACGGTAAGGCCTTGTGTGCCACCGGGAATCAATTGGTCCAGGCGCGCGCGCATTTCACCCGCGGCCTTGTTGGTAAAGGTGACGGCGAGAATCGCCCACGGCGGCACGCCTTCCACCTGGGTGAGCCAGCCGATGCGGTGGGTAAGCACGCGCGTTTTGCCGGAACCGGCGCCGGCCAGCACAAGGTAGTTGCCGGGGGGCGCGCAAACGGCTTCGCGCTGCGCGTCGTTGAGCTTATCGATCAGGTGCGAGACATCCATCCTGCCTATTGTAGCGGGCCGGCCGTCCTCGGGTTTCCCGCATCCTCAGTAATGCAGCGCGGGGCTGAGCAGGTGGAAGGCGCCGATGAAAACGATGGCCGCCACGCAGGCCAGTAGCAGGACGGCGCTGGCCAGCTTGTGCCACCACGCGCCCGCCAGGCGCCAGGCGGTCCAGCCGTAGCGCGCCGCGGCCAGCGTGCCCAGTACCGCCAGCACCCCCACCAGTTGCAATAGGCGCAGGCGCAGGTCCAACAGGGAGCCGCCCGTGGCCATGCGCGGCAGCATCAGGCACCAGCCCCCGGCAAACACCAGGTACAGCAGGGCGGTGATGCAGCTCAGCCGCTGCCAGCGCATGGCGTTGTCGGGCAGCGCGGTGAGGGTGGGGCGCAGGCGACGCAGCAGCGCTTGCAGCGGCCAGCTCAGTGCGACAAGTGCGAAGGCCGCCAAGGTGGCGTAGAGCAGGGTCATCCATCGCGAGGCCAGCTGCCAGCCACCGATGGGCAGATACACCTGCGTGGGCGCGAGCATATCGATGGAGAGCATGCGCACGTGGCCGTCCTGTAGCAGCGCGCCAAGCAAGTGACCGCTGCTGTCGTCCAGCCACAGGTACGGCTTGATCTCACGCCAATGCGCGGGGCCCACCCAGCGGTCGAACATTGGCGCGCGCAGCGTGCCATCCGCGTTTACGGTGATTTCCGACTGCGCGAGTAGGTTATGCAGCGCGTAGATGTTGCTTTCCGGGTGACGACTCGAAAGATAGTGGCCTGCCAGCTGGGCGCCGTGCGCCGCGGCGCTGGGCAAGGTGGGTTGGCGCAACTGCGGTAACGGTGGAAAGTAACGATCGGCGAATGACCGGACCAGGGTATCCAGCGTCGCGCGTTCGTCGGCGCCGCTGAACGCAACGAACAGCCCCGTATGCCGATCGGGGAAAAGCACCACGATGCTATGGAACGTGCCGGCATCGCCGCGCTGGCCGAGCATGGCCTGCCCATTGTGGTCCAGGCGCTGCAAGCCCAGGCCCGTGCCGGGCAGGCCGGGAATGACGGCGCGCTGGTAGCCCTGCATCTGGCGCACGGTGTCCTGGTCCAGCAACTGGGCATCGCCAGCCCTGCCAAACTGCAGGTGCGCGATCATGAAGCGCGCCATGTCCGCGCCACTGATAGACAGCGCGCCCGCTGGTGCCGCGTTGATCCATTCGATCGATGGCATCGCGGCCGTAACCCGCGCCATATCGCCCTGCAAGGGCGTGGGCAGCGGCTGGCGGAAGGTGGCGTGCAGCAGGTTCAGTGGCAGGAACAGGTGCTTTTCAACGTATTCGTCAAACGGCAGGCCGGAAACGCGTTGCACGATATAGCCGGCCAGGGCGGTGCCATAGGCGGAATAGGCGGGTACCTCGCCAGCGGGATAGATGCGCGCGGGCACCCAGCGCTTCAGCCATGCTTCGTTGCTTTCCAACGCGCCGGCATCGCGCACGTGCAGGTCTTTGACGGCGGTCTCGAAGCCCGCCGTCTGTGTCATCAGATCGCGCAGGGTCATCGGCTTACCGTCGTACGGCGGCACGGCAAAGTCGAGATAGCGATTGATGTCGACATCGAGCTGCAGCTTGTGCTGCTCGACCAGTTGCATCACCGCCGTCCAGGTGAACAGCGAGGAGATGGCACCCACGCGAAACAAGCTCGTCGCCGGGTCCACCGGGGTCTTGGTGGCCGCATCGGCAACACCGTAGCCGTGCGAGAACACCACGTCGCCGTCCTTTACCACCACGGCCACCGCGCCGGTGTACGGCGTTTGTCGCTGGGTCTTGGCCATGGCGTCATCCAACCACGCCTGCACATCGCCGGCGCTCAGCTCGGCCGCACCCAACTGGGTGACGGTGGCGTGTTTGGGCTCGGGTAGCGGGGTGATCTGGATCGACGATTGCGCCTGCGCCAGCCATGGCATACCGGCCAGCACCAAGAGCGACATGGCGGGGCGCAGGCGATGCAAGGGGGCGGCAAAGGGGCCAACGGCGACGTTCATGGTGCGGCTCCGGGGCGCCACGAGCGGCGAAAACGGGTGGTCAGTATGCCGCGCGTTGTGGATCGGCGCGTCGGCGAAACGTCAACATCGTCAGAGCCGGTTCACAGTCTTTCGGTGGCTGCGTCGTAGCGGCCAACGATGACCTTGCGCCGGGATTGATCCGGCAGACGTCCAACCGCACGACCGCGCACAGTTTGGCGCTTCGTCACGGTCGCGCGGAAGGCTGCTCATGCCCCAACAGTCCGATATCAGCTTTGCC
>NZ_JAELTT010000159.1 GCF_016428975.1 Dyella sp. ASV21 | reverse complement strand
GCTTTGGGGCAATCGCTCCGGCAGATCGCGGCTCACCTTGGTCGTGCGCCGTCCACTGTCAGTCGGGAGTTGGACCGCAATGGCGGGCGTGATGGTTACCGTGCGAGCCACGCTGATCAGCAAGCCTGGGATCGCGCACGCCGCCCGAAGCTCTGCAAGCTCCGCAAGCATCGAGGCCTGGCCCGGCTGGTCGCCGACAAGTTGCAACACCAGTGGTCGCCGGTGCAGATTGCAGGCTGGCTCAAGCAGCGATCGGGCGGCCAAGAGGAGCATCAGGTGTCGCACGAGACCATCTATCGCAGCCTCTTCATTCAGGCTCGCGGGGCCTTAAAAAAGGAGCTCATGGCGCATTTGCGCCATACGCGAGCGATGCGCCGCTCCCGCCATCACACGCAGAAGACGGCGAACCACGGACAGCTCACGGACATGGTCTCGATCCGCGAGCGACCCGCCGACGTCGAAGACCGTGCCTTGCCAGGCCACTGGGAAGGCGATCTGTTGATGGGAAGCCATAACAGCCAGATCGCCACGCTCGTCGAGCGTCACACACGCTACGTCATGCTGGTGAAGGTCGATGGGCGGGATACGCGAACGGTCATTGATGCTCTCATCAAGCACTCCCACAAACTGCCCCGCGAACTCTACAAATCACTGACCTGGGATCGCGGCAAGGAGATGGCTGACCACCGGCGCTTTACCTTGGCGACCGATATCCAGGTCTACTTCTGCGATCCGCAACATCCGTGGCAACGTGGCTCGAACGAGAACACGAA
>NZ_JAELTT010000158.1 GCF_016428975.1 Dyella sp. ASV21 | reverse complement strand
GTGTCCGTCAGCTCGTACGACGGTGCCGTTACCGTGCCCGTCGACGGATCGAACTGCGCACCACCGCCCAGTGCATCGGCGACGCTCTGCGCGGCCGTATTCAGCTGGCTGCCGTTCACCGCGTCCAGGCTGTCCGACGCCACCGATCCGTTCGCCACATTGCCCAGCGCCACCGGCGTACCGGCAGCGCCCAGCGTAACGCGCTGCCTGGACGCGTCGTCATACACCACCGCCGCCAGCGTGTTGCCGTTGCCGTCGATCAGGCCCGCTTCCTTCAGCTGACTCACATTCACGGCATCGGCGTCGTCCACACCGGCCATCACGTTCTTCAGCGTGCGGGCGTTGCCATCCTTATCGGCAAAGTCCACTGCCTCGCCATCGGTACCTGCGCCCACCGTCAGGTTCGCACCCGGGGCGGCCTGCTGCACCAGACCGATCTGACCCTGGTTCAGCTGCTCGGTCAGATTGGTGATGTTGGTGGTGTTGCTATCCACGCGGCCATCCAGCTGCGACAGCGCATCACCCACGTTGTTGAACGTCTCGCTGTTACCCGAGGCATCCGTCAGCTCGTACGACGGTGCCGTTACCGTGCCCGTCGACGGATCGAACTGCGCACCACCGCCCAGTGCATCGGCGACGCTCTGCGCCGCCGTATTCAGCTGGCTGCCGTTCACCGCGTCCAGGCTGTCCGATGCCACCGATCCGTTCGCTACATTGCTCAGCGTTACCGGCGTACCGGCAGCGCCCAGCGTAACGCGCTGCCTGGACGCGTCGTCATACACCACCGCCGCCAGCGTGTTGCCGTTGCCGTCGATCAGGCCCGCTTCCTTCAGCTGACTCACATTCACGGCATCGGCGTCGTCCACACCGGCCATCACGTTCTTCAGCGTGCGGGCGTTGCCATCCTTATCGGCAAAGTCCACTGCCTCGCCATCGGTGCCTGCACCCACCGTCAGGTTCGCACCCGGGG
>NZ_JAELTT010000157.1 GCF_016428975.1 Dyella sp. ASV21 | reverse complement strand
GCAAGCGCCGATAACGGCCGGTGGTGCAGTTCGTACGCAGTGGGCAGCTCGGGCAAGCGGATGACCAGTAGACGTGGATCGTCTTGCCGTTTTCGTCCGTGCTCATGCGGCGCGTGGCCACGTTGCCGGCGGGGCACCGATAGCTATCGGTAGCGGCGTCGTAGCGGAAGTCCTGCTTGGTAAAGCGCCCCGCCGCCGCACTGGAGGAGGTCTGCGTTTGGGGCACAAGCGGCGTGATGCCTGCCTCCTCGCAGGCAAGGATTTCCTCGCCCTTGTAGTAGCCCCTATCGGCCAGCGCGGTCAGTGCGTCGTGTCCCATCGCTTCGCGTGCCTGCCCGGCCATGGTCGCCAGCTGATCGCGGTCGTGGCCTTCGTTAGTGACCTCGTGCGCCACGATCAAGTGATGTTGGGTATCGACGGCCGCCTGCACGTTGTAGCCGACGACGCCCGAGCCGCGACCGTGCGTGGCCATGGATCGTGCATCGGGATCGGTCAGCGACAGCTGTTGGTCAGGCGCTTGCCGCATGCGCTCGCCTAATCCTTCGAGCTGCTGCATTTGCTCACGGACCGTGGCGAGCTTCTGCGTCAGGTGGGCGATGCGCGCCTCCGGGAGCCGGCCGGGCTCACGATCGGCCTGATCCAGCTCCGCCAGGTAGCGCGCCACGCTGCTGTCGAGCTGCGCCTGGCGTGCCTTGAGCTTGGCCTCGGAGAGATTGCGATCGCGTCCGTTCACCGCCTTGAACTTGCTGCCGTCGATCGCGACCACGGCCTCGGTGAACAGTTTCAGGCGACGACACAGCACCACGAACTGGCTGCACACGCGCCGGATGGCCGGGCCGTTGTCCTTGCGGAAGTCGGCGATGGTCTTGAAGTCGGGCGCACACCGTCCGGTCAGCCAGATCAGTTCCAGGTTGCGCTGGGCCTCACGCTCCAGTCGGCGGCTGGAGGGGATACGGTTGAGATAGCCGTAGATATAGATCTTGAGCAGCGTCGCCGGGTGATAACCGGGGCGCCCGGTGGCGGCCGGCGAAACCCCATCGAACCCCAGCTCGCCGAGATCCAGCTCATCCACGA
>NZ_JAELTT010000156.1 GCF_016428975.1 Dyella sp. ASV21 | reverse complement strand
CCAACGATGACCTTGCGCCGGGATTGATCCGGCAGACGTCCAACCGCACGACCGCGCACAGTTTGGCGCTTCGTCACGGTCGCGCGGAAGGCTGCTCATGCCCCAACAGTCCGATATCAGCTTTGCCTTTCACGGTCCCGATGGGCTGGCCGCCGATGTGGTGTCGTTTGAGCTTACGGAAGGCCTCAGTGAGCTGTTCAAACTGGACTTGGAACTATCCAGTAGCGACCCGGAGTGGCCTTTCCAGAGCCTGCTGGATCAGCAGGCGCTCTTCAGCATTCTTCACGACGGCGAGGTGGTTCGTCGCGTGCATGGTGTGGTGTCTGCCGTCACCTGCGTGGGGCAGGGCTTTCGCCGAGGGCGCTACCGCTTAGTGATGGAGCCGTTGCTTGCCCGCGCCGCGTTGCGCGCGGACTGGCGCATCTATCAGCATCTCACGCTGCCCCAGGTGATCCAGGAAGCGTTGCAGCGTTCTGGCATCACGGACGCCGAGCTGATCCTCACCAAGGATCACGCCACCCATCCATTCGTCATGCAGCCCGGCGAGTCCGACCTGGACTTCATCCATCGCCAGGCGGCGCAAGCGGGGCTGTACTACACGTTCGCGCACAGCGAGACAGGGCACCGCCTGATGCTGGGTGACCGGGTGTACTCGCATGGCGTGGTCGAGGGTGGGGCCGTGTGTTTCGTGGCGCAGCGGGCAGGCGATGACGATACGCCGTGTCTGTGGTCCTTCGAGTACACCGAGCAGGTGCGCACGGCATACGTAACGCAAAGGGACTACAGCCAGAATCACCCGGTCTACGACCACGAGAGCAAGCAACGGGCACACGGCCTGGTGCATCAGTCGCCGGACTACGAGGTGTATCGCTACCCGGGTCGCTATCCGGGCGCCACCGACACGACCGGCAAGCACTACACCGACACGCACCTGATGGCCCTGCGTGCCGATGCCTGTGTCATGGCGGCAGAAGGCTGCGACCCCCGCCTGCAACCGGGCTGGGCGTTCGAGCTGGAGGGGCATCCGCGCGAAAGCTGGAACCGTGGCTATCGCGTACGTCGCCTGGTGCACCGGGGCGCGCAGATCACTAGCGTGGAAGAGGAAAGCGCCGACGCCGTGGAAGGTACCTACTACCGCTACCGCGCCGAACTGCTGCCCGACACCGTGGAATGGAAACCGCCCCACCGCATCAAGCC
>NZ_JAELTT010000155.1 GCF_016428975.1 Dyella sp. ASV21 | reverse complement strand
TGGTTTCACCGCCGCTGCGGATATAGGACTGCACTTCGCGCAGCTTTTGGTCCAGCTCCTTCACCACGTCCGGCACGCGTTTGGTGCCTTCTTGCTTGAGCCAGGTCATGCCGCGTGACACTTGATCGAGCCGGCGCCCCAAGCTTTCCGGCATGCGCATGTATTGGCGGATCGCGGTGATGTTTTCCACGATGGCGCCGGTATAGCGATTGAGTGCGTCGACCATCGTGGCCTGGTAGTCGGCAAAGCGCAGCTTGAGCAGCCATTGCTCGGCATTGCCCCGGCCGATGTGGTTGAGTACCTCCACAATGTTCTTGGCAAGCTTGGCGGTACCCTCGCCGGTGCGCACCGCACTGACGATGAGTCGGCCAACACCCTTGGCTACGCCACCCAATACCGGTATCAGCGCGAGCAGCAATGCAAACAGCAGCACCCATTCCCAGGTGTCGTTGCGCTTTTGCGGCTCGTCGATCAAGCCCATGGACACCGCGATCAGATCGCGCACCGCGGTGGCGTCGCCCAGCAGCGGCACCATGCCGATCAAGGCATCCACCACAATCTGCGATACGGTGGCCTTGGTATTGAACGCTCCTTGCGCGGTGCCCCATATCCATTGGCCGCTCTCCACGGCCATGGCTTTGAAGGCCGCCCAGCTCATGCCACCCGGGGCGGCGTCGGTTTCAACCGCTTTCTGTTGCGCAAGGCTGTTCATGCGTTGTCCCTACCGGTAGCGGCCTGATGCGCCAGATAGCGCTGCACGCGCGCCTTGGTGCTGTTGCCTTGTGCGCTGGGCGGCATGGGACGCGTTTCGCGGCCTGTGTAGTCGCTGCCTTGCGGGCTGTACTGCACCCAGGCAGAGCCCGGCGGCAGGCCGGTCAAGGCGGCTTGCCCTTGCGCATCGAGCTGACCGCTGCGCTGGCTACCGTCGGCCAGCGTAAGCACGTAAGTTGCGTGCGCCAGCCCCACGTTGTCGTGGTAACGATGATCCAGCCGCAGTGAGCCGATATCCGCTGGCAGCCCCGCGCTGGGGTTTACCGACAACGCGCGCAGCACGTTGCCGGCGCCGGCACCCTCGTGCACCACGGGGCCCTTCAAGCGAATCTGCAAGCCCTCGATGGTGATACCCGAGGCGTCGATGGTGATGGCACCTCCCGGCCCGTGCATGCCGACGCGTTCACCGGCACGTAGTTCATAGCGCTGCGTCTGCCGCTCGATACGCTGCCCGGCGTGCAGCGTGTGGTGTCCCTGCACGGTGGCTTGCACATGCCCGCCGACCTCGACGGTGTGGTTGGCGGCGATC
>NZ_JAELTT010000154.1 GCF_016428975.1 Dyella sp. ASV21 | reverse complement strand
CCGCGCTCTGCCTCCCGCAGGATCGTGATGATCTGCTCTTCGGTGTGTCGCTTCTTCATGGGTTCTCCTTGCCTGTTTAGGGTAGAGAACTCACCTTCAAAGTGGCTACACGTTTCGTCTCAGGTCATGACTGTGCGCATTGATTGTAAATGGACGTCGCGTATTGGCGGCCAAACTATCTGCCTCTTTATTCGCCCCATTCATTAACCAATAGAAGCCAGCACTATCCGTTGGCGAAACCCTATCTTCCTCGGTTTCCGGTCGCTCTGCGCCACCAACTTGGTTGCGCCACGCGATCATTTCCAGGGTAAGTTCCGTAAACCTTTCATCCTGTAGAAAAGAATTATTTTTTGCCGCATCGGCGGCGCGTGATGCTTCGCTTAAGCGACTTTCAAGTGACTTTGGTATAACGCGTCCACGCCACCGCCAATAGCGCACATAGTTGCCAGCGTGAGTCAACTGTAGAAACCCTCGGCCAAGCCATGGCGCATACCAATTGGTATTGGACCCCTCCTCAATAGCGACACGGAACCACGCGGTTTCCTGCACTGAGTTACCTAAAAACGCAGCCATGCGGGCTGGTGTATTTATCGAATATTTTCGCAGAGCTTTGTTTAGTTCATTTCTGTATTCCGCTATTAGCTTGCCAGACTCCCTACGTGTCGACTCATATCTGATATCTGACGGTATTCCTGGTCCAATGCCACGTAACACGCGCGCTGGAACGGCTTGCTTTAACTCACTCTCGCTCAACCACCCACACTTCCTAAACACCTCCACGAACACCGCGGGATGGAAGTGGTAGTGGGTCTTGTCCAGCGTGAGCCCGTCGGCCTGGGCGTCTTCCCAGAAACTGAGGGCGGCGTGGTGGCGTTTGAGCTTGTCGTAGGCTTCGGGTGTAAAGCAGTTGCTCCATAGGACGTTCGGCGGCAGTTCGCCTTCGCCGCTTTTGATCCAGCCCCAGCGTTGATCGAAATCCTCCCGCGCCCATTCCGTGGGCATCTTCACGATGCAACGCGAGAGGCGCTGACGGATCGGGTCCATCTGGGCAGCGATGTGCGCGCGAATCAGGCGCTGGCGACGCTGCGCCTCGGGCGTGGCGCCGGGCACGGGGGGCTCGGGCGGTAGCTCGTCCAGCACGAGTTGGAGCAGGCGCGCGGAGTCGCATCGGCTGTTGCCGTCGGTGTCGTCGTCGATAAAGGCCCAGCCCTGCCAGTCGGGGAAATCCGCATCGCTATGCACCTGCACGCCGGCCGCGTTGAGGTCCACGTAGACCGTGCTGCCGTCCAGCGGCGAGGTGATGGCGCGGATGTGCGGCACACGGCCGCGATACTGGTCACGGGCGGCCAAGGCGTCCGGCCCCAGCA
>NZ_JAELTT010000153.1 GCF_016428975.1 Dyella sp. ASV21 | reverse complement strand
GCGCGGGATGCTATCGCGCTGCTCGGGCGTGCCCTTGTCCGAAGAGACCGCGCGATACCAGCCGCCTTCGGTCACCTTGTCGCCGATGCGCAGGGGCGGCTGATGCGCTTCGCGCAGGCGGCGGGCGTCTTCTAGCTCGGCACGACCGGCATCGTCGGCGGGGAAGTTGCGTTCGAAGCGGTTGTTGGTGGTGTGGCGAAACCAAAGCCCTACGGAGCCTTTCAAGCTGGCGGGCGCCAGCACGTGTAGAAATCCTACTGAGCCCGCGGTTTCGTAGGCCCCTGCCGGAAACGGCTTCTCGGGATAGGTCAAAAACACCACGTCGCGCTGTTGCCCGGCCGGTATCACCCACTGGCCATCAGTGAACTCCTGCCCCGGCGCCAGGGCGCTGCTCCCGAGGTCAGGTACATCAAAGTCGTGGCCCAGACGGTCAAACCCGGCGACGGCTACATAGGTATACCCGGACCCCATCGGGTTATAGCGCCCCTCCCACTGATCGGGACTGCGCAGCACGATATCCTCTTGGCCGCTGTTGATGAGCCGCAAGGTCACCTTGAGCTGGTTGCCGGCCGGCGCGAGGTAGGTTTCGGCGGTGAGCCAGACGCGGCGGGTGCCTTGGGGGCCAATGCCATCGCGGTAGTAAGGCACCAGTAGACTGCTGAGCGTGCCCACGAGCATCTTGCCGTCCTTGCCGCCCACCACGGAGTCGCCGCTGGCGCCCGCCATGCGGCCATCCGGGCAGCGCGCACTGCCAGTGGCCCAGGGGTTGGTTGGGCGCATGCCGCCAAAATCCTTGCCCTCGCAGATCAGCTGGCGGGTCGACTCCCATACCGGGCTGGGCGACAGGGCCAGCGACCCCTCCAGCACGCCCACGCCGGTACCTTCGGTAAACTTGGTCGGCTTGTCGATCTCCTCCACGCCGCCGCGATAGACCACCTGGAAGCGCCCGCCGCCGCTGCTCACGCCCTGGATGTAGTCGCCCCAGCGACCACTCAGTGCGACCGCATCGGCGGGCGGGTTGGCGGTGGTGGGTTCGGCGGTGTCATCGGCCATGGCAGGGGCTCCGAGCAAAGTGGCAGCAGCAAGTACGAAGGCAAGCAGGTGGCAATGGGTGGTTGAGTTGCGCGGTGTCATGTGACGACCCTCCACGGTCGGCCCGTTTGTTGCTGGAACCACGCGAGGGAATTCCGCTGTCTCGTCATTGGCCGCCCTTACCGAGCGCACGGCTACGCGCCGATCCACGTCCACACGACCTGGTTTTCCTGCGCCGCGCTGGGCAAGCCGAACTTGAGTACGGGCCGCCCGGCCTCCATGCGCGTGGGCCGCACCTGCGCATGGAAGTACTCGGGCGCCCCCAGCGGCAACGTGGGCAGCCAAG
>NZ_JAELTT010000152.1 GCF_016428975.1 Dyella sp. ASV21 | reverse complement strand
GGGCCTGGGCCTGAGCGGGCTGGCCGGTGCTCCGGCGCCGTTTGCGCATTCGCTGCAGCCGACGCCGCAGGAGTTGCGTCGACGCGCCATCCAGACCAGTTGGAAAGGCATCGCCGATCTGGGACCTCTAGGCGGCTTCGGGCGCGTGTATGGCGCGGTGCCTTCGGTGCCCGGACGGGAATATCAGGCGTTTGCGTGGATTCCCGCCGCGCATTCGCCGCATCGCGTGTTGCTGCAGGTGCCGGACCAGTTCGATCGCATG
Organism: Dyella sp. ASV21; assembly: GCF_016428975.1. GTDB lineage: Bacteria > Pseudomonadota > Gammaproteobacteria > Xanthomonadales > Rhodanobacteraceae > Dyella. The sequence goes on along the minus strand of NZ_JAELTT010000152.1, from coordinate 1,136 downwards.
CACCGCTGCCTGGTGGTGACGGCATCGTCCGGCTCGCGCGGTATCTACGGCGCCATTGCGCTGGCCGGCGCTTGGGGGTTGCCGCGCGGTTGCGCGGTGGCCTATACCGACAAGGGCACGGGTGCGGGTTATTTCGATCAGGCTGACGACAGCGGCGTGAAGCTCGACGGTACGCGCGCTAAGCGTGGTCAGGCCACCTTGGAGTTCGAACCGGAGGCGGGTGGCCCGCACCAAGGCATCGCCATCAAGCATGCGCATTCGGGCGACAACCCGGAGGCCGACTGGGGGCGTCACGTGTTGCAGGCGGCGCAGTTTGGCCTCGCCATGCTCGATCGCGCGTTTCCCGAGCAAGCGCCGTTTACCGCAGAAAATACCCGCATCATCGCCACCGGGCTGTCCAATGGCGGCGGCGCCGTACTGCAGGCGGCGGGCCTGGACGATGCGCACCTGCTGTCCGGCGTGGTGGCGCTGGAGCCGAATGTAAATGTGCCGGGGCATGGGCGCCCCGTTTACGACTACGCCACCGAGGCGTCGATCTGGCTGCCCTGCGCGCTGATGGATGCCCGCTTCGATAACGCACCGATGGCGCGCACGCCCAAGGGCGACGCACCCCCTGCGTGGGCGCAACGTTGCCATCAGTTGCATCAGCACGGCTTGGTCAGCGGCACGCGGGTCAGCGCGCAGGCGGCGCAAGCCTATGAACATCTGCGGGCAGGCGGATGGACCGACGAGGCGATGATCACCGCGGCCTCTACCACGGCGCTGGATCTCTGGCGCGCGGTGACGGCGGGTTATGCATCGGCCTATATGCGTCGCGGCCCGGCCGATATGCCGTGCGGTTTCCACTATGCCGCGACCGGCACGCTGGACCCCGCCGTGCGTGCGTCGTGGTGGGCCGATGCGTCGGGCATTCCACCGGGTAACGGTGTCGGTCTGTTCGGCGGCAGCGATCATTCGGACGATCCCACCCTGCCGGGCGCGCTGTGCTTGCGTTCGCTGTGGGAGGATACCGATGCCAGCACGCAGGCTCTGCGCGATGGCGTGGCCGCCACGGCAGTCAAGGCGCCGCGCGGGAGCCTGCCGCTATGGGTGGTGCACGGCGCCGCCGACGGCTTGTTGCCGACGCACTTCACCTC
>NZ_JAELTT010000151.1 GCF_016428975.1 Dyella sp. ASV21 | reverse complement strand
CGCACAATCCCAGGGTCGAATCCAATGGGTGGGAATTGCAGCGCTTGTTGTCGCGTGGCTGGCGATTGCCGCCTTCAACAACCTGCGTCACTAGGCATTTTCGTGAGGTCCGCTACCGACCCGGAGCGGACATCTCTAGGCTCTAATATGAAGGGAATCAGATGGTGCATGAGATAGCTTGGGCCGGGATTATCCTGGTGTTTCTGACCGGCTGCTTCCTCTTGTTTCTGCAAATCCGGACGTACAGACGAACCGGCCATAGATCGCTGTTAGTCGCAGCAACAGGCCAAATTTTCGGCTTGATTTATGGCTTGGTCCAAGTGGCTCCGTACGCGGTAGCCCTGAGCAAACAAAGTCGCTGGACTCTTTTCTATCTCGCTAGCGCGTGTCTCTACGTAGAGTGTGTAGTTGGAGCGCTTGGTGCATATCTGATATTTCGTGCGTTCGAACAGGCCTTGGCGCGGGCAAGATCAGCACCGCCGCCGTTCGCCAATAGACGTGCCGATGGGGTCTCAGACAGTTGAGTATGGAACGACCGCTTCCGACCCGAAGCGGACCTTTTTGAACGGCTAGTCGTGTATGCCTAGCCAGTCATGCGCATGGAATGTGAGGCGGCAAATGGATCAATCTTCACTGCAAGGTCTGGAATATCGAAGCGCATTCACGCTCTACAGCGTGGACGGCAAGCGAGCAGCTGCGGTGCTGGAATTCCGCAATGGTGAGACATACCTCGACGAGCAGGAATGGTTGGAAGGGACCACATTCAAGAATAGGCATTCCGGGAGCTTGGTTGGCCCTTTCGCATCTCCAGAAGATGCGGAGAAATTCATAGTGGCGACCGCCTGGTTTCGCGGAAGTCAGGACTGAGCGTCCGCTACCGACCCACAGCGGACATCGGCAATCCGGTAAGAATGTAGGCAGGGGAAGAAGGCAATGAGGACATTCTTGCGTGCGCTGACGCCGGTGTACGCCTTCTTCGTGGCGCTATTTACCATTTGGTCTTGGGGCGCCGTTTGGAACTCGATGAACGAGAGGCGCGAGTTTTTTACCAGCTCCGAATTGCTCTTGTATCTTGTGACGTTGCCGACGTCAGTGGCAACGATGAGGCTGGAACATTGGGCGCAGCCCATCTTTCCTTGGCTATACGTTGACGTCGCGATGTTGACGCTAGCTGGAATGATTCAGGTCACCTTGCTGTACGTGCTGGCGTTTCTGGTACTGAAGCGTCGGCACGCCTCGAGAAACTCTTCTGCGAACGGCTCATGACGGACGACCGCTTCCGACCCACAGCGGACATCGTAAGGGGGATGGGTAAGGTCCGCTACCGACTGCGGTTTCAGCCGGTCGTTGCAACACACTAAAGACTGCGCGAGCAGCGGGAGTGTTGCAAGATGTCCCAGCGACCAAAGATTTATTACACCGACGCCCAGATAGGGATGATGTGGGATCGAT
>NZ_JAELTT010000150.1 GCF_016428975.1 Dyella sp. ASV21 | reverse complement strand
GGTGTTGTCGAACGCCATCTCGATGTCGAGCGACAGCGTCTGGCGCACACGGCGCTCCCAGTCGTAGATGCCGATGACGGCGTCGATGCGCAGGTCTTCGATGAAGACGATATCCATGGGAATCAAGCACCCGTTGCTAGGTTGGAGACAGGTGCATGCGATAAACCTACACTTGTCTAAGCGTGCGCCATTGTAACGATGGAACGGCGCGCGCGCCCGGCTCCGCTATCCCCCGCACGCCCTCTCAGCGTGCGAGCGCCGCCCCATTCGACTCCACGACGTCGTAACGCGCCCACCGGCGCGGGCCGGAACCTGCTTTTCGCACTTCACGCATAAGGAAATCACATGACGTTCTTGCAGAAACTCGAAAGCCTCTACGGCGGCCTGATCCGCCTGCTCACCGCCGTACTCACCCTCGCCCTGCTCGCCGTGGCGGCCACCACGCTGGTGAACTGGCAGCGCGCCACCGCTACCGAACCGGAAGCCAAGGCCGCCGCCACGCAGGTTGCGCCCACGATCAGTGGCGACGACCTGGTCAAGCGCGTGATCGCCAGCCAGGGCGGCAAGCCCGACAACGGCATCAGCGCCGACGACCCCAACCGCGCCGCCTACGAGCGCATGAGCAAGGCCATCGACGCCTTTGCGCGCAAGCACGAGGTATCCAAGGAAGACGCCGATGTGGACAGCGTGCTCTCCACCATCCACGACAACGTCAACTATTTCGACGCCGATGCGATGAAGGCCGCCTACGCCAACGGCCTGGCCGACGCGCTGGAACGCACGCTCACCGACGCCAAGGTCGAAGCCTTGTTGAACCCGCCCGCGGCAAAGAAGGACGATGCGTGGTCCAGCGACGAGGACGTAACCCCCATGGGCATCGTCAACGACGCCGTATCGCAGTACGACGCCGCGTTCACCAAACAAGCCAACCGCGATGATTCCGACGCCACCGGCGCGGTCGCGCACAAAGAAAAGCAGGACGCCGCCTGGCGTTCGCTGCTGCGTGCCGGCGGCCCGTTGCTGCTGCTGATCCTGGTGCTGCAGTTGCTCACCTTTGGCCGGATCGAGCAGAACACGCGCACGCTGACCGGACAGAGCAAGCAGGCCAACTAACGCGCTGTAGGCGGATCCACCTGCGCAAGCGGGTGGGTCCCCTGTCGCCGTCATGCCGGCGGCAGGCTCTCCAGATCCCAGCGCGGAAACACCTGTACCGATGCGTCCTGGTGCTGGCCATGCGCAAGGCGTATCGCCCCGGCCAGCGCAATCATGGCGCCGTTGTCGGTGCAAAAGGCCAGGCGCGGAAAATACGCGCGAAATCCATCCTTGTCGCCCGCCGCGGCCAACTCTGCACGCAGACGCTTGTTGGCGCCCACGCCACCGGCGATCACCAGGCGCTTTGCACCGCTGGCCTGCAGGGCACGGCGGCACTTGATGATCATGGTGTCGACAATGGCTTCCTCGAAGGCACGCGCAATATCCGCGCGGGTCTGCTC
>NZ_JAELTT010000014.1 GCF_016428975.1 Dyella sp. ASV21 | reverse complement strand
AGATCGGCCAGGCATCGCGTACCGATTTCCCCCACTTGTACGGCACCTCGCCGCAGGAGCGCTACCTGCCCTGGGGCCACGGCACCGATATCGGCCTGGCACGCGCCCGCTCGGACAACCCCGAAGTGGCCTTGCGCGGCATTGCCCTGTGGCTGGCCGTGGCTTATCACGAAACCAAGGAAAGCCCACATTCCAGCCTGCAAGTGCGCCACCGCCAATTGATGCGCGTGCTGCGTGAGCTAAAGGAAACCCATCGCGCCGCGCCGGCCACCGACTGGACCCGCGCGCCTGCAGCCGCTTGACTCCCTGCCCGTGGAAGCCAAAACGCCACCCTCGCGGGTGGCGTCTTTTTTTGGGGCATGAACCGCCGGCTTAGCGGCAGCTGGGCAGCTTGAGCGACTGACCCGGCTTGATGTGCTGATGATTGAGCCCGTTCATCTGCGCCACCTCCTGCACCGAGGAACAGCCCAGCTTGCTGACGATGCCGGTAAGCGTGTCGCCCCGCTTGACCACGTAGCTGCGGGTCTTGGCGGTATTGGCCGGCTTGGGCGAGGGCGCCGACGGCGGGTCGGGCGGCGCCACCGGCAACACGGCCGTGTGCAGGTCGTTGGCGAGGATCGGCCAGGGGCCGTCCACACAACGCGCCTCATACGGACGCTCCAGCAACTTGGGCAGCAAGATGCGCGTACCCTGCGGCTGGGATGCCTGGGGGTCCAGGCGCGGGTTGAGGTTGCGCAACGTGCGGAACCAGCCATCGTTCATGCCGCCCGCCGAACCCAGGCACACGGTGAGTTCGGTGATCGACGCGGGACGCTTGAGCACCACGCTGCCCGGTGCGCCATCCATGCGCGGAAAGCGCAGGTTGTAGCTCTCCGGGTGCAGGAACAGCCATGCCGCCGCCAGCACGCTGGGCACATAGTCGCGGGTTTCCTGCGACACCTGGTTGTAGATGCGCGGGTCGTACAGGCTCACCGAGGTGTCGTCGCCCACCAGCCGGCGCATGCGCCCTTCGCCGCCATTGTAGGCCGCCAGGGTCAGTTCGAGATTGTTGTTGAACGCCTTGAGCTGCTCGTCGATGTACTCGGCGTTGGCGCGCGCGGATGCCGCCGGATCAAAGCGCGAATCGAAGCCGTCCTCGGTATTCAGGCCAAAACGCAGGCCCGTGGCATACATGAATTGCAGCGGGCCAGCAGCGCCCGAGCGCGACACCGCATGCACCTTGCCGCCCGACTCCTTGGCGAGGATGCCGAACAGCAACGCTTCCGGCAGATCGGCTTTCTGGTATTCGGGCCACATCTGGTAACGCAGGAACTCGTAGTTGACGTAGGCATCCATCAGGTTGCCGCGCCATTGCGTGAGCCACATCTCCAGCGCCGCTTTCACCGGGCCATTCATCGCGATCAACTGCGACAGCTGCTGGCCGCGAAGCAAGGTCACGCTGCGCTGCATTTCCGGCAGGCTGGCCGCGCCCGACTTGCCACTGTTGCTGCCTTCGGGCTGGTCGTCATCCATGCCGCTGAGGTCATCGCCCAGCGAAAAATTGCCGTCCTTCAGCCGCAGCAGGCGATCGAACACCGAGAAGAACCGCTGCGGATCGCAACCCGCCGTGGACGGACAATGCGCGGCGGCCTCCTTCAATTGATTGAGCGCGGTATCCAGGGTGCGCTGCGCGGCCTGCGCGTCGCCGGCACGGGATTGCGTCAACGCCGTCTCGTAGCCTTTGCTGGCCTGGTCCAACTGCGCGTAGAGCTGACTGACCTGCGGCGTCGGCTTGGGTGCGCCCGATGAGGCGCAGGCCGCGAGCAGCGTCAACGCGCCAGCCAGCGGAGCCAGGCGCAGGGAACGGAGAAATGCGTGGGGAGCCATGGACAACTTCAGTACCGGATCGAAGGGCCGACCTTACTCGCCGTAGGCCGACGACTCAACACGCCAAGGCCGCTTCGCGCCGCAGGCCTACATCGCGATGACATCGTGAATGCCTGCGAGCCGGCACGCGCGCGCGGCTACAATCAGGCCTGAACCAACGGACGGAATGCCATGACCGACATCCTCATCGGACGCAACGACCACACCGAGGTGTCCCTGGACACGCGCTACGGCAATCGTCACGGCATGATCGCGGGCGCCACGGGCACCGGCAAATCGGTATCGCTGATGGCATTGGCCGAAGGGTTCTCCAAGCTCGGCGTGCCCTGCTTCCTGGCCGATGCCAAGGGTGACCTTGCCGGCCTGGCCATGCCCGCCGCCGAACCGGGCGACAAGCTCAAGGCGCGCCTGAGCAAGCTGCAGCTCCAGGACTGGAAGCCGCAGGCAAACCCGGTGATCTTCTGGGACATCTACGGCAAGCTCGGCCACCCGGTGCGCGCCACCATCAGCGAAATGGGCCCCACCCTGCTCGGTCGCATCCTTGAACTCAACGACACCCAGGAAGGCGTGCTCGAAGTGATCTTCAAGGTGGCCGACGACCAGGGCTGGCTGCTGCTGGATTTGCCTGACCTGCGTGCCATGCTTGGCTTCGCCAGCGAGAACGCCAAGGATATTTCCTCGCACTACGGCCTCATCAGCACGCAAAGCATCGCCGCCATCCAGCGCGCCCTGCTCAAGCTGGAACAGGATGGCGCCGACCAGTTCTTCGGCGAGCCCGCACTGGAACTGAGCGACCTGATGCGCCAGGACATGAGCGGACGCGGCGTGATCAACGTACTGGCCGCCGATCAGTTGATCCTCAAGCCGCGTCTGTATTCCACCTTCCTGTTGTGGCTGCTGTCCGAACTGTTCGAGCAACTGCCGGAGGTGGGTGACCTGGAGCAACCCAAGCTGGTGTTCTTCTTCGATGAGGCGCACCTGCTGTTCGATGACGCGCCCGCCTCGCTGTTGCAGCGCGTGGAACAGGTGGTGCGTCTGATCCGCTCCAAGGGCGTGGGCGTTTACTTCTGCTCGCAGAACCCCGATGACGTGCCCGGCAACATTCTCGGCCAACTCGGCAACCGCGTGCAGCATGCGCTGCGCGCCTTTACGCCGCGCGACCAGAAAGCGGTGCGGGCCGCCGCGGAAACCTTTGTCGCCAACCCCAAGATCAGCGTGACCGAAGCCATCACCCAGCTCGCCGTGGGCGAAGCGCTGGCCTCCACCCTGCGCGATGGCGGCGTGCCATCGCCGGTGGAGCGCGTTCTGGTCACCACGCCCACCGCGCGCATCGGCGCCATCACCGGCGCCGAGCGCAGCACGGTACGGCAACGTTCGCCGGTCGGCGGCAAGTACGACACGGCCATCAACCGCGAGTCGGCGGCAGAGATCCTCGCCCAGCGCGCCAGCGACAAGGCCGCCGCCCCGTCGGCCGTAGCCAAGGGCGGCACCACGGGCGATGCGGGCACACCGACCTCCGACTGGACCGGCGCGGTACGCGATGCCCTGCTCGGCACCAATCGGCGCCAGGGCATGATCGAAGCCATGGCGAAATCCGCCAGTCGCGCGGTCGGCTCGCGCCTGGGTCAACAGATCGTGCGAGGTGTGCTGGGCGGCATCTTCGGTGGCAAGCGCTGATACGTCGCCCGGAACAACCCATCATGACGCGCATCGAAACCGTCTCGCCCGACACGCCGCTGGGCGAACGCATCGTGACGGGCCTGAGCTATCCGCTGCGCGGGGGTGGCTTGGCGACCTGCACGGTGCTCGCGCTATGCCACTGGCTGGTGATCTTGCCGGCTTTCATCGGCATCTTCGCCAGCTTTGCGTTATGGGCCGCCACGTGGCGCTACGCCGCCACCTGCCTGTGGCATACCGCCAACGGCTATGCCGATCCACCGGATATCGGCGTGGACGAAAACCCGGCGGCGGGCAACGGACTGACTGCCGTCCACTTGCTGGCGGTAGCACTATGCGTGATCAGCACGGTGTTCTATCCGCCCATACTGTGGCCATTGATCCTGCTGTTTGCCATCACGCTGCCGGCCATCGATATGTCGCTGGCTTTCGACGGCAGCATGGAACTGGCACTGAGTCCGCTGAACTGGTGGGAGGTGATGCGTCGTTTTGGAGCCGCGTACCTGATCCCCGTGGCGCTCAATATCGCCACCGGCGCGCTCATCATCGTCGCGTCGATCGCGACCGCCTTTCTGCCCAAACTGTTGGCGTTACCGCTGTTCGCGTTTGCCTACACGTATCTGATCATCCTCAACCTGCACCTGATGGGCGCCATGATCCACCAGCGCCATGAGCAGTTCGGCCTGGAGCCGGAAGCCGAGGAGCTGGTGCGTGAGAGCGGCCAGGATGCGGACACCGAGCTGCTCGCCCATGTGCACGCCGTCGCCCAAACCGACCGACCAGCCGCCATCGGCCTGCTGGTAAAGCGCATGCAAGGTCGCAGCGCCCCAGACCCGCTGCACCTCGCCTATCGCGAACTGCTGCGCCGGGAAGGCCTGCGCGAAGGCCTGGTCGAACACGGTCACCTGTGGATCGCCGCCATGATCGCCAACGGCGAATCTCGCCGCGCACTCGGCTTGGTACAGGAGTGCATGGAATTAGAGCCTTCGTTCCTGCCGGATGCACCCGACAACGTGGCCGTGCTCGTCGACCAAGCGGCCCGCGCCGGCATGACGAGGCTGGCACTCAAACTGTGTCGCGGTTACCTGACCCAATGGCCAAGCGCGACGGATGCGCCGCGCATCGGCCTGCTTGCAGCCCGGTGGCTAAGCGAATCACCCAGCCAGCGCGCCGAAGCCGCGGTGTTGCTGGGCAAACTCATCACCGCGTGGCCAGAGCACCCGCTGCAACCCGAGATGGCTGCACTCGCCCGGCAATGGCAGAAGGAAGCGGGGGCCGCCTAAGCCACGCTGCCGCCGTGCCTGTTCGCGCGCCAGGCAGGATCGAACACGCCGGCATCCCTGCTCAATGCCCTTAACCGCCGAAGGCCAGGGCGTTCGGCGGCATAGCCAGCGTTTGAAGTCACGGGATTACCCCTTAACGGGAATGATGGGCATGCTTTTGTTCCAACGTGCCTTGAGCACCGTTGGCGAACAGGCTCTACCATGCAAGGTTGATCCGCTTTGTATTGGACAATTCACGCATGAGCCGCTGGCGCCCACCTGCCCCACACTCCACCGCCATCATCACGCGGGAAGGCTTTGAGAAGCTCAAGGCCGAGCTGGATCACCTGTGGCACACGTTGCGCCCGGAAGTGGTGAAAGCGCTAGCCGCCGCCGCAGCCGAAGGCGACCGTTCAGAGAATGCGGAATACACCTACCGCAAGAAGCAGCTCGGCGAGATCGACCGTCGCGTGCGCTATCTCAGCAAGCGCATTCCTTCGCTCAAGGTGGCCGAAGGAGCGCCGGCCGATCGCGAGGTGGTTTTCTTTGGCGCCAGCATCGAGCTGGAAAACGCCGGGAACGGCGAAGCGCTGCATTACCGCATCGTCGGTCCCGACGAAACCGATGCCAAGCTCGGTTGGATCAGCATCGATTCACCGCTGGCGCGCGCCGTGTTGAAGAAGCGCGTCGACGACGAGTTCGAAGCGGAACTGCCAGGGGGGCCCACCCGCTTCATCATCGTGGACGTGAGCTACCAGGGCTGATCGCGACACGCTGCGCGATCACCCGATACGCTCAGTGCCCCTGCATCAAGGCCATGATGTCCGCCTTGTGCGTATCCACGAAACGGACGTTGTCCGCATTGGACCAGGATGTATTGAGGTTGCCGGCGAGCACTACATCGTTGCGCGACTGCGCCACCATCACGGCATTGGTCAGTGCGATGTTGGCCAGGATGAATTCGCGCGGCGTAAAGCCGTACTTCGCCACCAGCGCCGGAATGCGCGGATCACCCGCCATGGCCTGCTTGGCCAGATCGTCCAGGTTGTGCACCTTGCTTGAATCCGGCGGCCCTTGCGGCGGGATGCCTTGCGCGCGCGCCTCGCGCGTGGCCGCGGCCAACCGACCGAATACATCCTCATTGAGCGTGTAGCTCTTGATCTGCTGCTTGTCCGACTCGGGTAAGCCACCGGGTACGAGCTGCGCGTGAACCAGTGAGGGCACGCTCAGCGCCAGCGTGAGCAGGCCAAGGCAACAAGTACGCACAAAGCGGGAAAAAACAGACATGAAATCTCCAACCATCAGGTTAAACAGGGCGGCCCTAACGACGCGCGCGACACCTTAGCATCGACCGCTTATACCCCGCTTCAGTTCCGCTGCAGTTGCGCCAATGCCTTGCGATAGTCCGCATCGATCTGCTTGAGCCGTGCGCCCCGGGACTCTTCGTTGACCCAGCGGCCATGCTGGGCCTGTTCGCGCATCAGGGTGAACTCCAGCTCCAGAAATGGCTGCAGCACGCGATTGTCGGCCGGGGCAAACCCGGCCAGATCGGGAATACGCGCCAGGTTGGTCCGCTCGCGCTCGCCCGCTGCGCCCGGCGCCTGGCCGTATTTGCGCATGAAGGCGATCAACTGGCTGCGCAGTGGTTCAGTCATGCCATCGCGCACCACCAGCACGCCGGAAGGGATGAGCGTGGAGCGCCAGATCACCCGGATCTGGGCCGCCTCGCTGGGAAAGTTGCGCCGGAACAGATCCAGATCCGGGTTGTTGCTGGTCGCCACGTCCACCTCGCCATTGGCCACCGCCAGCGCATTGTTCTGGTGATTGCCGATGCGCACACTGCTGAAGAACGTGTCCGAGTTGAGTCCACGCGCGGCAAACACTTCTGCCTCGGGCGCTACGTAGCCGGTGACCGACAGCGGCTCGCCACGCGCGTAGCGCCATTGCCCGGGCTTGGCGAGCAGATCCTTGAGTGAATGAATCGGGCTATCCGAGCGCACGATCAACATGGCGATATTGCCCTTGGCGCCATCGTTGCGTACAAACTGCGCCACCACGCTCATGTGTTGGTGTTGGACGGCTTCGATAGCCAAACGCCCGGAGAGAAAGGCGATATCCACGCGCTGGTCATCAATGGCGCCCGACAGGCCGGCATAGCTGCTCACCGATACCACCGACACGGGGTGGCCAAGCCTCTTCTCCAGATCCTGCAACAGGGGCCGCCATTGCTCTCGCGACTCGGCGGCGCTACCGATCGGCAGGATGCCGAACCGGATCGGCGACGCCTCCGCGGCCTGGGCATCCTGTGCGTGCAAAGGGGCGGTCCAACTCAGGGCGCTCGCCAGCGCGGCGGCCCATAGCCACCGGATCCAGCCATCCATTCGGCGCCAACCACAAGCCGTGTCCATCTGACCGCTCCCGCGCTGGGCTGCCCTCGCGTTTTAGCGCGATTAGGGCGCCGCCGCAATTTCGCCGATCGCTCCAGGGATACCCGGATCAACGCTGCGCCGGCGGATAAACGCGACCGTCGCGCCTCGCCTGGTAGCACGCGGCGTTCAGGTGAAAGCCCTCCTCGCCGCTGGCCGGATGCCAACCCGGCAGGCCCGACAGCGGCAGCGGACGCAAATCCAGCGGATCGCGCAACACATGCCCACCGACAATGGCCGTGGCGCAATCACGCCGCACATACGCCATCGTCACATCGCCCAGCCACACCAGCGCCTTCCCGACCAGCAGCTTGTCCGGGGTGAGCGCATGCTCCAGCAGCGCATGGCCAAACACCTCGACCTCGGCCCTGCCATCGACCCAGGCCTGGCGTTCGCGCCAGAACAAGCCATACCAGTCGTGCGCGTCCCACAGCGACAACAGATAAGGATCGCGCAGCACCACCAGCACGCCCGCTTCGTCGAAGTGGGTCATCGCGTACTGCGGGCGCGAACGCTGCTTGGGCCCCATATGTGCGATCTCGGCCATTTGCTGCGCATTGAGCGCTCGCTTGATCGCGGGGTAACGCAGCCACACCATGGCGTTGAACAGGTCGTGCCAGTTGGCTTCGCGCGTAGCGATAAGGTCGTGCTCGGCGATGCGCTGCTCGTAGTGCAGTCCATCACCGAGCAAGGCCAGCGTCTGGGCGACGAAGCGCTCGGCCATATCGGCGGGACGCGTCGCATTGAGCGCATCGATGGTCGGCCAATCCACCGCTTGCAACCACCCGGCAGGCTGCTGCCATGCGCGCAAAGGCCATCGGGTGAACACGGCTGGATCGACCGTGCCCCGGGCCGGCGCGATGTAGCGCATCGCGCCCACGCTGGACGCCTTAGCCCGCCAGGCGAGCGTGCAGGTCGTGCTCGTCGGCGTCTTCCACCACCACGTCGACAAACTGGCCAGCCTTCAGCAGCTGCCCATTGGCGATATGCACCACGCCATCGATCTCCGGCGCATCGGCGGCCGAGCGTGCCACCGCGCCCTCGGCACCCACTTCGTCCACCAACACCTTGAGCGTGCGGCCGATCTTGCGTTGCAGCTTGGCGGCGGAAATTTCCGCCTGCACCGCCATGAACTGCTCCAGGCGGTCTTCCTTCAGTTCCTCGGACACCGGGTTGGGAAGCTCATTCGCCTTGGCGCCATCCACCGGCGAATAGGCAAAGGCGCCCACACGATCGAGCTCGGCCTCGCGGAGGAAATCCAGCAATTCTTCGAATTCGGCATCGGTTTCACCAGGGAAGCCGACGATGAAAGTGCTGCGGATGGTGAGATCCGGCACCACCTTGCGCCAGTTCCTGATGCGCTCCAGCGTCTTGTCGATGTTTCCCGGGCGCTTCATCAACTTGAGGATGCGCGGGCTGGCGTGCTGGAACGGAATATCCAGATACGGAAGGATCTTGCCCTCGGCCATCAGGGGCATCACTTCGTCCACGTGCGGATACGGGTAGACGTAGTGCAGGCGCGACCACACACCCAGTTCGGACAAGCCTTCGCACAGCTCGGTCATGCGCGTGCGGTAGCTCTTGTCGCGCCACTGGCGCTCGGCGTACTTCACGTCCACACCGTAGGCACTGGTGTCCTGCGAAATCACCAGCAGCTCCTTGACGCCGCCCTTCACCAGACGCTCGGCTTCCAGCAATACCTCGTCTACCGGTCGCGACACCAGGTCGCCGCGCATCGAGGGGATGATGCAGAAGCTGCAGCGGTGATTGCAGCCCTCGGAAATCTTGAGGTAGGCGTAATGCTTGGGCGTCAGCTTGATGCCGGTATCGGGAATGATGTCCAGCAGCGGGTTGCGCTTGGGCGGCAGCGCCGAATGCACCGCCTGCATCACGCTGGCGTAGTCCTGCGGGCCGGTGATGGCCAGCACATCGGGATACGCCTCGCGGATCAACTCCGAGCGCTTGCCCAGGCAACCGGTAACGATCACCTTGCCATTCTCGTGCAGCGCCTCGCCAATGGCGTCCAGCGACTCCTGCACGGCGGCATCGATAAAGCCGCAGGTATTGACCACCACCGCATCGGCCGCGCCGTAACTAGGCACGATCTCGTAGCCCTCGACCTTCAGCTGGGTGAGGATGCGCTCGGAATCCACCAGCGCCTTGGGGCATCCCAGACTGACGAAACCAACTTTGGGCGAAGCTTGCGACATGGCCGTGTGACCGTAACTATGCGGAATAACGGATCATTATACGACAGCACGAGCCCGCACCCCGAATGGCTAGAATCGCCCATCGCCAGCAGGAGTCTCAGCCATGGGCCAGACGATCAACCTCAACACCACCCGCATGCAATGCATCGGCGCCTATCTCGCCACACCCGCCGGCAAGCCCACGGGCGGCATCGTGGTCATTCAAGAGATTTTTGGCGTCAACGAGCACATTCGCCACGTCGCCGACGGCTTTGCTGCTGCCGGCTATACCGCCATCGCGCCGAGTTTCTTCGATCATCTGGAGACCGGCGTGGAACTGCCGTACGACCAGGCCGGCATGAACCGGGGCCGCGAACTGGTTACCGAACTGGGCCTGGAGCGCGCGGTGGAAGATGTGGCCAGCGCCGCCGACGCCATCGCTTCCGCCGGCCGCATCGGAACCGTGGGCTATTGCTGGGGCGGCACGGTCGCCCTGCTCGCGGCATTGCGGCTGGGCTTGCCCTCGGTGAGCTATTACGGTGCGCGCAACGTGCCGTTCCTGGGTGAAACGCCCAAGGCGCCGGTGATGTTCCACTTCGGCGAGAAGGACAAGAGCATCCCGCCCGAGATGGTGGAGAAGCATCGTCAGTTGATGCCGCAGATGGAGCTGTTCACCTACCCCGCCGATCACGCCTTCAACCGCGACGTGGGCGCGCAGTACGACGAAGCCAGTGCCGAGCTGGCCTATCAGCGCACGCTCGCCTTCTTCGACCGGCATCTGGCCCACGGCGCATGACCACGACGGACTTTGCACTCGACCCGCGCCTGACGGCGGATACGCAGCACGTGGCCTCGCTGCCGTTATGCGAGGTGTTGCTGATGAACGACACCCGTTTTCCCTGGCTGGTGCTGGTGCCCCGACAAACGAACCGGGTCGAGATCTGCGACCTGGCGCCGGAACAACAAGCCGTGCTGTGGCAGGAGGTCAAGCGGAGCGCCGATGCGCTGCGCGCCGTCGCACCGTTCGATAAGCTCAATCTCGGCGCACTGGGCAATATCGTGCGCCAGTTGCATGTGCACGTCGTGGGCCGCACCGATGGCGACGCCGCGTGGCCAGGCCCGGTATGGGGCAGCGGCAAGGCGCTGCCGTATGAGCCTGCGGCGCAGGCGCAACAGATCCAAGCGCTGCGTCGTGCGCTAGGGGTGGACTGAACGACCCATTCATCGCGCCAAAGAAAAAGCCCGCGGATCGCTCCGCGGGCTTTTTCGGTCTGGCTCAACCGCTGGGGTTAGTGCTGCTGCTGCGGCGGCGCTTCAGCCTTCACCGGCGCCTTGTAGTCTTCCAGATCACGCGCCTTGGTATCGACCACGCTGATCTTCTTCAACGTACCGCCATCGTCGTAGTACACGGTGAAGCCGTAATCGAGCTGCAAGCGTGCCATGTACTGCAGATGCTGCTTACGGACCTTGGAATCGTCGCTGGGCTCCAGCAACACCGTCTTGGGCAAGCGGCCCTGGTCCTTGAGATAGGCGAAATGGCTGCCGGTATCCAAGGCAGACAGCACGGCGCCATCGACAATGAACTGGCCGGTCTTGTAGGCCTGGATCACGGCGTCGAACTGGCTCTTCATGTCCGCCGTGCGCACCTCGTCCTTGGCGCTACCACGGTGGCAGCCGGCCAGCACCAGCATGCTGCCCAGCAGGATGGCAGCACCCAAGCGGGTCAGCAGCGTAGAAAAACGGGTCATGCGAATCTCCTGCAATGCATCGGTGTGAACAAACGGAAGTGTAGCGCCGCCCCGGCACCGCGTCGGGCAGCCGGATGGCATTCGTTCAGGTGCCCATGGGGCGAACGCTTCAGGTGCGCGGAAGCGTCACGCCGAGCTGGCCTTGGTACTTGCCGCCACGATCCTTGTAGCTGGTCTCGCATTCTTCATCCGATTCCAGGAACAGCATCTGTGCCACGCCCTCGTTGGCGTAGATCTTGGCCGGCAGCGGCGTCGTGTTGGAAAATTCCAGCGTCACATGCCCCTCCCACTCCGGCTCCAGCGGCGTCACGTTGACGATGATGCCGCAGCGCGCATACGTGCTCTTGCCCAGGCAGATGGTGAGCACCTTGCGCGGGATGCGAAAGAACTCCACCGTGCGCGCCAGCGCAAACGAGTTGGGCGGGATGATGCACACGTCCGCTTCGACGTCCACGAAGCTGGTCGGGTCGAAGGCCTTGGGGTCGACGATGGTGGAGTTGATGTTGGTGAAGATCTTGAACTCACGCGCGCAACGCACGTCGTAGCCATAGCTGGAGGTGCCGTAAGACACCAGCTTGGTGTTGTCGCGGTGCTTGACCTGGCCCGGCTCGAACGGCTCGATCATGCCGTGCTGCTCGGCCATACGCCGGATCCACTTGTCGGATTTGATGCTCACTCGTATTCCCCGTGCATTCGCTGCCCGCACACCGTACCGGGGCTGGGCATAAGGGTCGGAAACATAACGGATCGACCGATCCCCCGCCAGTCGACGCAGGCGAACGGCGTCACGCCGGCCCCGCCAAGGAACACTTTCGCGCCACCCGCGCGGGCGCCACGGGCACGCAAAAAAGGCCGACAAGGCGAACCAACCCACTGAAAGTACGGGGAATCCATGGAAACAATGCGGGCGCAAAGGCTACATATCCCACGATTGACGACGGCCGCGCGCCGGTGCTCGTCCCACCATGCGCCAGGGCGCGACAGCCGGCGACGCAACCTGTCGCAGGACGGATGATTTTACGACCCGGTGTTGCGCGATTCGCGTTCGGCCTTCCGCAGTTCGGCCGCCAACACCGACAGCGCGTTTTGGATGCACGCACGCTGCGCGGCATCGGCGAGGATATCGGCCTCCTCGCAGCCCGCGCCAGGCAGCGGAATGGTGACCGATGCAAGCTCGATCCACCGCGCCGCCATGGTCAGCAGGATGTCCCTCAGTGCATCTTGCGCATGATGCGACTCACGTGCCGACGCATTCCATAGCGCCACCGGCTTCCCCGGAAATTCCAGGCTGCCGACCAGCCAATCCAGCAGATTCTTGAAGGCACCCGGCACACCGTGGGCGTACTCCGGGCAGGCGACAAGCATGGCGTCGCAACGCCCCACCTTCTGGCGCAAATGCGCCACTACCGAAGGCAGGTTCGCCATGTCATCGTCGGGATTGAACAGGGGCAAGCTGCCCAGCCCCTCGTATACGGTCAACCGCAGCGACGTCGGCGCCAGCGCCGCCGCCGCGCGCAGCAACGCGGTATTGCCGGAGCGCTTTCGCAGGCTGCCAGAGAGGCAAAGCACCTGCAGCGGAAGGTTCCCTCCCGCGGCAACGGTCACGGCGCGCCTTGCACCATGATCTTGCCCAGGCCCAGCGACTTGTTGCGCGGTTGGCGTGACAGGCGGCCGGCGGCGTTGCGGGCGATCTCGCGATAGCGCGCAGCGAGGTCGGATTCGGGCATGGCAGCCACGGTGGGCGTGCCGCCGTCGGCCTGCTCACGAATGCGGATATCCAGCGGGAGCGAGCCGAGATAGGCCACGCCGTACTGCTCGGCCATGCGCATGCCGCCACCTTCGCCAAAGATGTGTTCTTCGTGGCCGCAGTGGGAGCACACGTGGGTGGCCATGTTCTCCACCACGCCCAGCACCGGCACCTCGACCTTCTCGAACATCTTCAGCGCCTTGCGCGCATCGAGCAGGGCGATGTCCTGTGGCGTGGTGACAATCACCGCGCCGGCCACCGGCACTTTCTGCGACAACGTGAGCTGGATGTCGCCCGTGCCCGGGGGCAGATCGACGATGAGGTAATCGAGCTGCTCCCAGCGACTGTCGTTGAGCAGTTGCATCATCGCTTGGGTAACCATGGGGCCGCGCCAGATCATCGGGGTTTCCTCCTCCACCAGGAAACCGATCGACATGGCCTGCAAACCGTGCGCCTCCATCGGGATGATGGTTTTGCCATCCGGCGAATGCGGCTTGCCGCTGATGCCGAGCATGCGCGGCTGACTGGGGCCATAGATGTCCGCATCCAGCACGCCGACCTTGGCGCCTTCCGCAGCCAGCGCCAGCGCCAGGTTGGCCGATACCGTGGACTTGCCCACGCCACCCTTGCCCGACGCGACCACGATGATGTTCTTGACGCCCGGCAGCGGCGCCAACGTGCCCTGCACTTTGTGCGAATACAGGCGCGTACCGACAGACACCGAGGCAGCGGCGATCGTCGGCTCGGCTTCCAGCGCCTGCTTTACGCGTTCGGTCAGCCCCGCCACCACGCCGGCGGCGGGGTAGCCCAATTGGATGTCCACCGATACACGGTCGCCATCCACGCCCACGGCGCGCACGGATTCGGCGATCGGCGCACCGGTATGGGTATCAATCAGCTCGCCGAGGATACGGCGGACCAGGGCTTCACTCGCCTGCGTCATAACGGAATCTTGGAAGGGTCATGGGGGCGCCCATTATGCCAGCCTCGGCACCCACCACCGACCGCGGCCCTTTCGCAATGCAGCTTGACGGCTTCGCGCGGCGTCGGTCAGGCTCCAGTCCATACTGTTTCGTACGGGAGGATCCAACATGAAGTCACTGCTTCGCCTGGCGGTTGCCGCTGCCCTTACCCTCGCCGCTGGCGCCGTGTTCGCTGCCGAGAACACCCCGGTCGGCACCTGGAAGACCATCGACGACGAGACCGGCAAACCCAAGTCCATCGTGCAGATCACCAATGAGGGCGGCGAACTGAAGGCCACCGTGCTGCAGGTGCTGCAGTCCGACGAAGGCCCGCACCCGATCTGCAAGCACTGCGACGGCGAGCGCAAGGACAAGCCCGTCGAGGGCATGAACATCATGTGGGGCGTGCATCAGGACGGCGACGTCTGGGACGGCGGCAAAATCCTCGACCCCAAATCGGGCAAGGTCTACAAGGTCAAGCTGCAGACCGATGAGAACGGCGCCAAGTTGATCGTGCGCGGCTACATCGGCTTCTCGCTGCTGGGCCGCAGCCAGACCTGGGAACGCCAGCAGTAAGAACCCGCGCACACGCCCCCGTCTTCCACGCAAGACGGGGGCGTTTTGCTGTGTGCCCCTGGCGATCAGGCCTGGGTGCTGACGATCGAGCCGGTGTTGCTACCGCCGCCCAGATCGCTCGACAGAGTCTGCAGGAAATTGCCCAGCGAGGCGTTGCTGCCTGCCCCGCCGAAGGTACTTACCAGGTTCTGGAAGCTCTGCTGCAACGAGTCGATGGCACTGCTGTCGCTGGTGCTGCTGGAGGTGGAGCTACCCGTCGCCGTGCTGGTGCTGGTACTGGACGAAAGCTGCGTGATCAGGCTTTGCAGATCGCTCTGCATATGGCCGCCACCGCCATGATGATGATGGCCGCCACCATGATGCACCCCGGCCGCTGCGCTATTGGCCGCGGTGGCACCATCGGCGGCGGGCGCCGCGGCGGTAGCGCCGGTCACCGCGCTCGTCGAGCCCGCACTGTTGCCGCTATCCGTGTTGCCGCTGGCCGTCAGGCTGTTCTGCGCCTGCAAGGCCGCCATCAGATTCTGCATAAACGAGGCGACCGCCTGCCCTGCCGCCTGATCCTGACTGGGATCGGTGGACGGCGCGTTGCTGGAGGTGCTGCCTGAGGCCGCAGGGGCGCTCACGCCGATCTGACTGAGTGCCTGGAACACCGAACCGAACAAGCCGTTGCTTGACGAAGGCGCACTGACGGAAGCCGTGGCGTCCGTGGTGGCGGTGCTGCCCGTGGCCTGGTTGCTTTGGTTGAGATAGTTGAGCCAGTTGTTGTTGCTGGAAACGGCGCTGATCGTCATGTTGGTCTCCGGAGGTCGATGAGGTCTGGGGTCGATGAGGTGCCGCAGGGCCATTCCGGACAACCGGCTAGCGAGATCCCATGCGGCATACGCGAGCCATGTAGAAGCAACCCTGCGGCCAATCGGGCCCTAGACCGCCGACGTCCTGTGTAAAGCTGCGTAACGATTGCCACCGCAAACCCGCCCAATGGTCGCCTTGCAGCGCACTTCGACACGTCATGAGCAACAATGGCTGCGGCGCATGCCTCGCGCCTCACGTCACGCACCGGGCCGGGCGTCGGGTTTCGGTGCTCAACGCCTGTTTTTCGCCGCGCGAGAAAACACGATCGATGCAAGCTCAAGGCACAAAACATGCGTTATGTATCCGCACGTTAGAGCCACGCGAGCCCCCACGCGGGCGGTCGAAAAATGTCGCGGCGCCATCGTCCCGACGCCATGGCTTGCGCTTGCCCTAGGCGGCGACCGCCTCGGCCCGGTGCACCGCCACGCCACGCGCACTGAATGCCGCGCGGGTAGCGCGATCGGCCGAGTGCTCCACCACCAGGTGCTGCACACGCGCCAATTCGGCCACCTGGTGCAGGGCCACCGCTTCGAGCTTGTCGTCGGTGGCGACCACTACCGTTTCGTCGCTGGCCTCGACCATGGCTCGCTTGAGCAACGCCTCTTCGCTATCGAACCCCCATAGGCCATGCGCCGCATCAATGGCGCAGGCGCCCGGGAAACACAGGTCCGCCCGCACCCGACGAATTTGCTCCACCGCTTGCGCACCTACCGAGCCACCGATGGCCGGCTCGATGCGCCCGCCAATCAACAACACCTCGAAGCCCTCGCGATCCAGCAATAACTGGGCGATCTGCGGCGTATTAGTGATGACCGTGAGGCCAGCACCCGCCGGCAACGAGGTGGCGATGGCGGCGTTGGTGGTGCCGGCATCGATCAGCAGCGTCTGCCCCGGTCGCACCAGCCCTATCGCCTTGTGCGCCAACGCCAGCTTGCGCGCGGAGTGCTCGCTGCGCCGCTGCTTGAGTGGCGTCAGTGAGGCGGCCGGCAGCAAGGCGCCGCCATAGACGCGTTTGCACAGCCCTTGCGCGGCAAGTTCGCGCAGGTCGCGGCGGATCGAGTCTTCCGATACCTCGTAGACCTGCGCCAGTTCCGCCGCCACCACCCGTCCCTGGCGACGCAGTTGCTCGAGAATGCGCTGCTGACGCTCCTGCGGCAGTGCACCGATCTCCATGGGCTGCGCCTTAGCCATGCGCGGCCTCCGCGACGTCCAGCAACCCCCATTGCATCAAGTGCTGTCGCAAACCTTCCGGGTGCTGGAACCACCAGCCGTGCATGCCCAGCGCCACGGCAGCGTCCACGTTGCGTTGCGAGTCGTCGATGTAGAGCGCGCTGGCGGGTTCCACCGCGTAACGCGCGAGCAGGCGCTGGTAGATGCGCGGATCGGGCTTGATCAGCCGCTCCTCGCCCGACACCACGATGCCCTCGAACCACTGCAGAAACGCATAGCGCTGCCGCGCCACCGGAAAGGTCTCCTGCGACCAATTGGTGAGCGCCAGCAGGCGCACACCGCGCTCACGCAACGCGTCGAGCAAGGCCACGGTGCCATCGATGGCCCCCACCAGGGTTTCCTCCCACCGATGCTGGTAGGCATCGATCAGCGCCGCGTGCTCGGGAAACCTGGCGCGCCGCTCGGCGGTGGCCTCGTCCCAGGAGCGGCCCGCATCCTGCTGTTCGTTCCACGCGCCGTTGCATACCTCGCGCAGGAACCACTCCATGTGCGCCTCGTCATCGATCAACTGGCGATACAACCGACGTGGGTCCCAACCAATCAGCACATTGCCAAGGTCGAAGATCACGGTATCGATACGCGCACTCACGACTGCACCACCTTGGCCGACAGACCCACCAGCACCAACAGGCCCGCCACCGCACCAAACGCTATCGGCAAGCTGCTGGCATGCGCCACGAAGCCGATCAGCGCCGGGCCCAGCAGCAAGCCCGCGTAACCCAGCGTCGTCGCGGTCGCGATAGCCACCGCGGGCGAGGTGCCCGGCAAGCGACCGGCCGCGCTGAACAACACCGGCACAATGTTGGAGGCACCCAGGCCAATCAGCACAAAGCCGACCAGCGCCACCCACATGCTGGGCACCCATGCCGCGAGCAGAAAGCCGGTCGCCGCGAGCAACGCGCCGCAGCGCACCGCCCACGCCGCACCACGGCGGCTGATCAGTCGATCGCCGGCAAAACGGCCCACGGCCATGGCCACCGAGAAGAACGCATAACCCAGGCCCGCCGACGCGGGCGACACGCCACGATTGTCGCGCATGAACACGGCGCTCCAGTCGAGCATGGCGCCCTCGGCCAGGAAGCTCACGAAGCACAACAGCCCCAGCAACCACGCCAAGGCGTGCGGCATGCCCAGCGGGGCCTTCTTGCCCTGGCTGGCGGCCGGCGCATCGTCCAGCAGGTCGCCGCGCAACCACACCACCAGCAGCACCAGCAGCACCGCCAAGCTGCCCGCCGCCCCCACCAAGGGCATACCCAATGCGAGCATGCCACTCATCAACAACGCGCCGGCCAGGCCACCCACGCTGAACAAGCCGTGGAACCCCGACATCAAGCGCCCACCGTCCAGGCGCTCCACATCCACCGCGTGGGCATTCATGGCCACGTCCACCGTGCCCAGCATCACGCCGAAATAGAACAAGGTAGCGGTAAGTGCCGCCGCGCTCGGCACCCAGGCCAGCAGCGGCAACGCCACGCACATCAGCAAGCCGGAGGCCACGATCAGCAGGCGATTGCCCAGCCAGTGCGAGAGCCAGCCCACAAAGGGCATCGACACCATCGACGCCGCACCGAACACCAGCAATGCCAGGCCCAGTTGGGCGTCGTCCAGCCCCAGTCGTGCCTTGGCGTAGGGCACCATCGGTGCCCACGCGGACACCCCCAGGCCCGCGACCAGGAAGATCACACGAGTGGCCCGCCGTGCGCGCGCTATGCGCGACGGATCGGCGACGTCGGCCAAAGTGGCCTCGGGATGGACATTCACGGCGGCTCCGCAGGTGATCAAAGTCGCCATCAATGTATATAAACGTGCAACATCGTGCAACATGGCACGCCACGTCGATGGCCGTCCAAACCCCATTGGCGAGATGCGGGGAGCGCATCGCGTGCCATAATGCCCAACCCACCTGATGTCATTGCCGCCCCATGAGCCGACGCCTACTCGTCACCAATGCGCTGCCCTATGCCAATGGCCCGCTTCACCTGGGTCACCTGCTGGGCTACATCCAGGCCGATATCTGGGTACGCGCGCAGCGCATGCAGGGTAACGAGGCAATCTACGTCTGCGCCGACGACGCGCATGGCACGCCGATCATGCTGGCGGCCGAAAAGGCCGGGTTGTCGCCGGAAACCTATATCGAAGGCATCCGTATCGGGCATGAGGCGGATTTCGCCGCGTTCGGCGTGGCGTTCGACCACTACCACTCGACCCACTCGGACGAGAACCGCGAACTCGCCTCGCTCATCTACACGCGCCTGCGCGATGGCGGCTTCATCGCCCGCCGCGATATCCAGCAGCTGTTCGACCCGGAAAAGGAAATGTTCCTGCCGGATCGCTACATCAAGGGCACCTGCCCCAATTGCGGCACGGCCGACCAGTACGGCGACAATTGCGAGAACTGCGGCGCCACTTACGCGCCCACCGACCTCGTCAACCCTTATTCGGTGATGTCGGGGGCCACGCCGGTGTTGCGCGATTCGGAGCATTACTTCTTCGAACTGGGCAAGTTCGAACCGCTGCTGCGCGACTGGTTCGGCGGCAAGCTCACCGGCGGCCAGCCGGTGGCCAATAGCGGCGTGGTGGCCAAGCTGCGCGAGTGGCTGGACGGTGGCCTGAAGGACTGGGACATCTCGCGCGATGCGCCGTACTTCGGCTTCCCCATTCCCGATGCCCCGGGCAAGTATTTCTATGTGTGGCTGGATGCGCCGGTGGGTTACCTCGCCAGCTTCAAGGCGCTGTGCGATCGCACCGACCTCAAGTTCGAGGATTTCCTGGCCGTCGACAGCCGTGCCGAGATGCATCACTTCATCGGCAAGGACATCATCAACTTCCATGGCCTGTTCTGGCCGGCCATGCTGCATGGCGCGGACTTCCGCACGCCGACGGCCTTGCACGTGAACGGTTACCTCACGGTCAACGGCGCCAAGATGTCCAAGTCGCGCGGCACCTTCATCAAGGCGCGCACCTATCTGGACGCCAACCTGCATCCGGAGTTCTTGCGCTACTACTTCGCCAGCATGCTCAGCGACACGCCGGTGGACGTGGATCTGGACCTCAAGGCCTTCGAGGAGCGCGTCAACTCGCACCTGATCGGCAAGTGGGTGAACATCGCCAGTCGCACGGCGGGCTTCGTGCACAAGTATTTCGACGGCCGCCTCGCGCCCGCCTTCAGCCATGAAGAACAGGAGCTGTGGCGCGAACTGCTCTCGCACTATGGCGACGTACCGGCCCTTTACGACAGCGGCGAATTCGCCGACGTGGCGCGCCGTTTCGTGACCATGGCCGACATGGTCAACGGCTACATCGCGGCCAAGGCGCCGTGGGCGATGGCCAAGGACGATACGCGCCGCGAAGAGCTGCATCAGGTGTGCTCGTTCGCACTGGCCGCGTTCCGCCTGCTTTCGGGCCTGCTCAAGCCGGTGCTGCCGGCCACGGTGGCCGCGGCCGAGCAGTTCCTCGCCGCACCGATCAGCGGCTTCGACGACGCCCGCGCCGAACTGCACAACCACACCATCAATGCGTTCGAGCCGCTGCTCGGCCGCATCGACCCCAAGCATGTCGAAGGCATGGTGGAGGCGTCGAAGGATTCCCTCGCGCCCATTGAAACCAAGCCTGCTCCCAAGAAACCCAAGGACACCAGCAAGACCATGAGCGAAGCCAGCACCACGCCGACCGCCATCGACGGCACCGCCATCATCGGTATCGACGATTTCGCCAAGCTCGACCTGCGCATTGGCAGGGTGCTCGCGTGCGAGTTCGTGGACGGTTCGGACAAGCTGCTGCGCTTTGAACTGGACGCCGGCGCGCTGGGCAAGCGCCAGATCTTCTCGGGCATTCGCGCCGCCTACGGCGAGCCGGAAAAGCTGCTGGGCCGCAACGTGGTATTCATCGCCAACCTGGCGCCGCGCAAGATGCGCTTTGGCCTGTCCGAAGGCATGATCCTGTCCGCCGGCGACGGCGGCAGCGACTTGTTCCTGTTGGATGCCGACCAGGGCGCGCAGCCCGGCGCCACCGTTCGCTGAGCAAGCCATGACGCTGGCCGACCGCATCGATGCGCTGCTGCCGCAGACGCAATGCGAGCAGTGCGGTTACCACGGCTGCCGCCCGTATGCGGAGGCGATGGCGCGTGGCGATGCCGCGATCAACCAATGCCCTCCCGGCGGCGCAGCCGGCATCGCCCGGCTGGCCGCCCTGCTGGATGTTCCGGTGCTGCCGCTCGACCCTGAGCGCGGCATCGAGAAGCCGCGCATGCTGGCGCGCATCGTCGAAGCCGACTGCATCGGCTGCACCAAGTGCATCCAGGCGTGCCCGGTGGATGCCATCGTCGGCGCGGCCAAGCTGATGCACACGGTGTTGGCCGACGACTGCACCGGCTGCGAACTGTGCGTGCCAGCCTGCCCGGTGGATTGCATCGTGTTGGAGCCGATGCCGCCGAGCCAGGTCGACAGCCCGGAACACGCCGATGCCTCGCGTATCCACTTCCAGCGTCGTGAAGCGCGACTGGCACGCGAGCAGGCCCAGCGTGATGCCGAACTCGCCGCTCGCAAGGCCCATGTGGCCGCCAGCGCGACGACCTCCAACCCGGTACTCGCGGCGCTCGCACGCGCACGCGCGAAGCAGCAAGGAAAGCCCTCGTGAAAAAGGCCGACGTTGTCGAGCTGTTCACCCGCCTGCGCGAACTGGATCCCCACCCCACCACCGAACTGAACTACACCACGCCGTTCGAGTTGCTGGTGGCCGTGGTGCTGTCGGCACAGGCGACCGACGTGGGCGTCAACAAGGCCACCAGGAAACTTTACCCTGTCGCCAATACCGCGCAGGCCATCCTCGACCTGGGCGAAGACCGACTCAAGCAGTTCATCAGCACCATCGGCCTGTTCAACAGCAAGGCCAAGAATGTGATGGCGCTATGCCAGATCCTGGTGACGCAATACGACGGCGAGGTACCGCAAACGCGCGAGGCTCTGGAAGCCCTCCCCGGCGTGGGCCGCAAGACCGCCAACGTGGTGCTCAACACGGCCTTTGGGCATCCCACCATCGCCGTGGATACGCACATTTTCCGCGTCTCCAATCGCACCGGCCTCGCCCCGGGCAAAGATGTGCGCGCCGTGGAAGACAAGCTGGAAAAAGTGATACCGGCCGAGTTCAAGCAGGACGCGCATCACTGGCTGATCCTGCACGGCCGTTATGTGTGCAAGGCGCGCAAGCCCGATTGTCCGCAGTGCGTGATCCGCGATCTGTGCCGCTACAAAGACAAGACGGCAGCCTGAGTCCTTTATGACGCGCGCCTTAGCGAGCGCCGCCGTTGTCACAAACACGACATAAAGCTCGCTTAGGGTTCGGCTCCCATGACCGCAATTTCTTGCGGAAACCAATGAGCCGCTGCATGAAGAAGAAAACCCTGGCCACCCTGCTGTGGGGTATGACGGCGGGAACTGCGGGCGACGCCCTCGCCACCGAGGCCGTCGAGCTTTACGTCGACCGCAAGACCAAGCAGATCTTCGCCGAGCCAGGGCCCGATCGCGTGCGCCTTGGCACATTCGTGCAAGTGGACGAGCCCACCGCCGCCGCGCCAGCGCCCACGCCGCAGGCCACGCCGCCGCCGGCACCCGCGCCGTCCCTGGCAGCGGCGCCTGCCGCCACGCCCAAGAGCAGCGACAGCAAGAAGTGGTATGACCGCGTCGCGCTGCGCGGCTATCTTCAGATGCGCTACAACCACGGCATCGGTGCGCAAGCCTCGTCGCTGCGTTCGCCCGGCGACCGCTTCATCGGTGATGACCAGACGCTGGGCCTGCGCCGCGCACGCGTGGTGTTGAGCGGCGATATCGCCGACAACGTATCGTTCTATCTGCAGCCGGATTTCGCCAGCACACCCAGCGGCTCCAGCACCTCCAACTTTGCGCAATTGCGCGATGCCTACGCGGATATCTATTTCGACGCGCAGCGCGAGTACCGCATTCGCGCGGGTCAATCCAAGATCCCCTACGGCTGGGAGAACCTGCAATCGAGCCAGAACCGACTTTCCTTCGATCGCGCTGATGCGCTCAACTCCGGCATCCGCGATGAGCGCGACATCGGCGTCGTCTTCTACTACACGCCGCGCGAGATCCAGAACCGCTTCCAGTACCTGGTGAAATCGGGTCTCAAGGGTTCGGGCGACTACGGTGTGTTTGGCATGGGCCTCTACAACGGCCAGGGCGCCAATCGTGCCGAGCGCAACAAGGAAATGCATGCGGTGGTGCATGTCACCTATCCGTTCAAGTTCGACAACGGCCAGTACCTGGAAGTGGGCGCAGACGCATATACCGGCCGTTTCAAGGTCGCCACACCCACCGCGATCACCGTGGACAAGCGCAGCTTTACCCCCGTGGACGCCTCGCCCGCCAACGGAGCGAAGGACGAGCGCGTGGCCGTGCATGCCATCTATTACCCGCAGCCGTTCGGCCTGCAGGCGGAGTGGACGGTGGGTCGCGGCCCGCAGCTGGATCTGCGCGATGGCGTAATCCGCACGCGCGCTTTGCGTGGCGGCTATGTGCAGGCGATGTATAAATTCGATAGTCGCCGCAACGGCAGCTGGATGCCTTACCTCAAGTGGCAGACCTATCGCGGCGCCTCCAAGTTCGACACCAATAACCCGCGCATGCTGGTCGACGAGACGGAGCTGGGCGTGGAGTGGCAGCCCGCCACGGCCATCGAGATCACCATGGCCTATGCCAACATGCGACGCACGCATGTGGGCGCCTCGCCCTATGCAACGCTCAAGGGCGATCTGCTGCGCTTGCAGTTGCAAGTGAATTACTAAGGGTCGCGCAGCGTCCTGTCACGGCGACTCCACCGAGTCGCCGCGCATCTTGCCAAGACATGACAAGCACCGCGCAAAAAGCATGACGAGTGGCACGGTCGCGTGCGCAGAGCGCGCCAAACATCACGTTTTCCTCAGTATTTCGTGCAACTTCCTCAAGCTTGGCGAGCAGCAGGCGCCTAAGGTCTAGCCTCCCCACGGACCAACACTCCCCCGGAGGCTCACCATGAAGCGCCTGATTCTCCCCGTCGTCATCGCGCTCGGCCTGCTCTGCGTCGGCCAGGCCAACGCCGCAGTGGAAACCTACATGATCGATCTGAACGGCTATGCCGTCATTGGTTTCGTCGGCAACACTCCCGAAGAATTCGCACGCGCGCAACAGCAAGCCAACAGCTGGGAACTGCAGCGTCATCTCCTGCTCAAGCCACAATCGATCAAGGCCGTGGCGGTCGATCGCTCGGAAGGTTCGGCCATGAGCCAGGTGGACGTGCACTCCTCGATCATCTCGGTGGCGCAGCAACAGAGTCTTTAGTCGCGGCTCTCGACGCCCCTTTAACGGCACCGGCCCCTTCCCTTGCCGGCGCAACGACAGGGAACATGACGGCGGCCCAGAGTCGCCGTCATGCTTTTTTAAGCTCGCCTGCACCCGCTCACCACGCGACCATTGACGGCACGCATCTCACGCGCCAACGTGACGCCGTGCGACATGGCGTCGCCCCGGGCAAAAGATCCACAAAAGGAACAGGCCGGATCATGGCGCAGGGCAACGGCAACCGCCGCCCCTCCGCAAGGCCGATACGGGTGGTAGGGCATGCATATTCTGCTGGTCGAGGACGATGCCGAACTGGGCGCAGCCATCAAGCATGCGCTGGAGCACCAATCCTATGCCGTAACCTGGCTGCGCGACGGCCGCGAGGCCACCGAAGCCTTGCGTGGCGACCCGGTGGACCTGGTGCTGCTCGACCTGGGCCTGCCTGGCAAGGATGGCCTGGAAGTGCTGGCCGAAGCCCGCCGCGCCGGGGTCAAGACGCCGGTACTGGTGATGACTGCGCGCGATGCCCTGGAAATGCGCATACGCGGCCTGGATCTGGGTGCTGACGACTATCTGGTCAAGCCGTTCCATTTGGGCGAGTTGGCCGCACGCATCCGCTCGCTCACCCGACGCACGCAGGGCCTGGCCGACAACCTGGTGGAAGTGGGGGGCCTGCGTCTCAACCTAGCCACAGCCGAAGTGGAGTTTCGCGGCGAACGCGTCAGCCTGACCCGCCGCGAATTCGCCTTGCTGCGCGTGCTGATGGAGCGCGCCGGTCGCATCGTACGCCGCGAAGCACTGGAGAACTCCGTCTACGGCCTGGATACGCTCGTCGAGCGCAATGCGATCGAAGTGCAGGTGCACTGGCTACGCCGCAAACTGAGCCCCGAGGTGATCCACACCGTACGCGGCATTGGCTACATGATTCCGCGCGAGCCCCAATGAGCGCGCACCCCGCCTCGCTACGCACCCGCCTGACCTGGCTGATCATCGCGGTGATGATCGTGGTGCTGATTCCGCTCGGCTGGATCAGCTACCGGCGTGAGCTGCGCGAAATGAACGAATTGCTGGATGGACGCCTCGCGCAGGCCGGACGCACCCTGGGCACCCTGATCGCACACGGCCAGATCCCCATGCGCGATGCGGACCTGCCCGATGTCGCCCAGAGCGGCGACGCGCGACATCACGGCGTGGTGGTATCGGTGCATCCACACAACTACGAACCGGAAGTGGGTTTTCAAGCCTACGATCCGCATGGCGAACTGATCGCGGCCACCTCCAACCTCGCGGACCTTCCCACTCCGACGTCCGACGAGCGCGGCTTTCGCGATATCCAGCACGAGGGACGCCGCTGGCGCACCTTCACCCTGCAGAATCGCGCCAACCTGGTGATCCGCATCGGTGAGCGTTCGGACAATCGCCAGGACATCGCCCGCGGCCTGGTGATCGAGCACACGCTTCCCTTGCTGATCGGATTGCCGCTACTGGCCTTGCTGGTCAGCCTCGCCGTAAAGCGCGGGTTGCGCCCGGTCTCGCTGCTGACCGAACTGCTCGATAAGCGTACGCCCGGCAGCCGCACGCCGATGCCGGCGGAGGTGGCGCCCTGCGAAATCAAGCCATTGATCGTAGCGCTCAACCAGCAATTGGAACGGCTGGAGGACGCGCTCGACCGCGAACATCGGTTCGCCACCGACGTGGCCCACGAGCTGCGCACACCGCTGGCGGCGACCATGATCCACCTGGAAAGCGCCATGATCGCGGACGATCCGGCCGAGGTGGAATTCACCGTGCGCCATGCCCAACAAAGCATGGCGCGACTTGGGCGCCGCATCGAGCAGATTCTGGCGATGGCCCGACTGGAAGCGGGCGCCGCTTCCCAGCAGCGCACGCCCCTGGACTTGGCACGCATCGCCACCGAGGTGATCGAGGAGCTGGCGCCATTGATCGTAGAAAAGGACATCGCAGTCAGCCTCAATCACGATGACCAACCGCTGCATGTGCTCGGTCACGAGGTGGCGCTCACGGCCATGTTCCGCAACCTGATCGAGAACGCCCTGCGTTACACCGAGGCGGAGGGTCAGGTGGACGTGGCGATCCGCCGCGAGGCTGGGCAGGCGGTCATCGATATCTGCGACAACGGCCCAGGCATTCCCACAGACCGCCGCCAGGCGGTGTTCCAACGCTTTCACCGCGAAGTGGAAAGCGCCACACGCGGCTATGGCCTGGGCTTGAGCATCGTTCAACGCGCCATCGAATTGCACGATGCCTCCATTGAGCTGCTGGAGTCGCCCTTGGGCCGTGGCTTGCTGGTGCGTATTCGCATGGCAGCGCAGGCGCACTGACATCCGGCCGCTGTGGCGGTGGTTGAGTGCGAAAGGCACTCGATCCCGGCTTTTGCCGGGATGACGTCCCTGAGGCCCAGGAACGCCCTCGATCCCCAGCGCGCCAGCTCGGCGAAAGCCGCGATCCAGCGTCGTGGTTTTTCCGGAAATCCCATGGAAAGCCCAGCCAGCTTCCTTTCAGCCATCCAAAAGGTTTCCACAAGATTGTGTTGCCATGATGGCTCCATCGGGCCACTGCCCACGCCTTGAGCCACCCCATGACCACCCGCCGCTGCCTGGCGCACGGTTCCGGCCCCCCCGGTCGCTTCGCGTAACCCCCGATGGCCTCGCGACGACGGTATCGCCGTCGCGCCTTGGCGCCGTTGCGCGCCGATGTATCGCTGGAACGCCCATGCTTGGTCTGGTTCGAATCGCCCTCTCGCGACCGCTCACGTTCATCGTGCTGGCGGTGCTCATCCTGATTGCCGGCCCATTGGCGGCCGTGCGCACGCCCACCGATATCTTTCCCAACATCGGTATCCCGGTAATCAGCGTGGTGTGGAGCTATAACGGCCTGCCCCCCGACCAGATGTCCGGCCGCGTTGTCTACTACTACGAGCGCCAGCTCAGCACCTCGGTGAACAACATCGAGCACATCGAATCGCAATCGCTGCCGGGCATGGGCATCGTGAAGATCTTCTTCCAGCCCGGCGTGGATATCCGTACCGCCACGGCCCAGGTCACCTCGATCTCGCAGACCGTGCTCAAGCAGATGCCGCCAGGTATCACGCCGCCGCTGATTCTCAACTACAACGCCTCCACCGTGCCGATCCTGCAGATGGCGCTGTCGAGCAAGCAGTTGTCCGAATCCAAGATCCTCGACCAGGGTCTGAACGTGATGCGCCCCATGCTCACCTCAGTGCCGGGCGTCGCCGTACCCACGCCGTATGGCGGCGCGGCACGACAGGTCACCCTGGATCTGGACCCGCGTGCCCTCGCCGCCAATGGCCTCTCCGCGCAGGACGTGAGCAATGCGCTCGCCGAGCAGAACCAGATCATCCCGGTGGGTACGGCCAAGATCGGCACGTACGAGTACCACGTGCAGCTCAACAACAGTCCGGAAGCCGTTGATGAACTCAATCAGCTGCCCGTAAAGACCGTGCACGGCGCCACCATCACGCTGGGCGACGTCGCCCATGTGCGCGATGGCGCCGCCCCGCAGACCAACGTAGTGCGCGTGGACGGCAGCCGTGCCGTATTGATGCCCGCGCTCAAGGTAGGCGATGCATCCACCCTGGCGGTGGTGGCCGGCATCAAGCACCTGCTGCCGCTGGTGAAAGAATCGCTACCCGACTCATTGCACGTAAAGCTTTTGAACGACCAGTCCACCTTCGTGCGCGAAGCGATTACCTCGGTGGCGCGTGAAGGCATCATCGCCGCACTGCTCACCTCGGTGATGATCCTGGTGTTCCTGGGCAGCTGGCGTTCCACCGTGATTATCGCGGTGTCCATCCCGCTGGCGATCCTCTCCGCCATCGCCCTGCTTTCGGCCACCGGCCAAACCCTCAACGTGATGACGCTGGGCGGCCTGGCGCTGGCGGTGGGCATTCTGGTCGACGATGCCACCGTCACCATCGAGAACATCAACTGGCATCTGGAGCAGGGTAAAAGCGTACACACGGCCATCATGGACGGCGCCAGGCAGATCGTGACGCCGGCCTTTGTGTCGCTACTGTGCATCTGCATTGTGTTCGTGCCGATGTTCATGCTCGACGGCATCGCCGGCTTTCTGTTCCGCCCGATGGCGCTGGCGGTGATCTTCGCCATGGCGTCTTCGTTCCTGCTCTCGCGCACGCTGGTACCGACACTGGCAATGTACCTGCTCAAGCCGCACCACACGGAAGCCGGCCCGGGCGATCACCCGGAAGATGCATACATCAATCACCACGAAGGCGATCAGCCGCCGCCGCGTCCCCGCAGCCGCGTGCTGGCCGCACTGGTGGCCTTCCAGCAACGCTTCGAACATCGCTTTGCGCAGGTACGTGACACCTACCATGCCACGCTCACGGTTGCGCTCGGTCATCGCCGCCGTTTCGTGCTTGGCTTCCTCGCCTTCGTGCTGGCCTCGTTCGCGCTGCTGCCCCTGCTGGGCCGCGACTTCTTTCCCGACGTGGATGCCGGTGCCATTGCGTTGCATGTGCGTGCACCGATGGGAACGCGCGTGGAGGAAACCGCCGCCGAGTTCGACCACATCGAAGCGGCCGTCCGTCGCGTGATCCCGCCCAATGAGCTGGACACGGTGATCGACAACATCGGGCTGCCGCTCAGCGGCGTGAACATGGTCTATAACGCCAGCGGCACGATCGGCCCGCAGGATGGCGATATCCAGATCGTGCTGAAGGAGAACCACGCCCCGACCGCCGACTACGTGAAACGGCTGCGCGCATTGTTGCCGCGCGAGTTTCCCGGCACGCAGTTCGCCTTTCTACCGGCGGACATGAGCTCGCAGATCCTCAACTTCGGTGCGCCCGCGCCGCTGGACGTCTCCATTGCCGGCCGCGATCTGCACGCCAACGAGGCGTACGCCATGGAGATCATGAAGCGTCTTCGCGACGTGCCGGGCATTGCCGACGTGCGCCTGCAGCAGAGCACCAGTTATCCGCAGCTCAACGTAAAGGTGAATCGCACACGCGCCGACGAACTGGGTGTGACCGAACGCGACGTCACCAACAGCATGGTCGCTTCGCTGGCCGGCAGCTCGCAGGTATCGCCGGCGTTCTGGCTGAACCCCAAGAACGGCGTGTCCTACCCCATCGTCGCCGCTACACCGCAATACCGCATGGACAGCATGGCCGACATCGCCAGCCTGCCGGTGACACCGGCCGGCAAGGGCGCAAGCCAGGTGCTGGGCGGCCTGGCCACGTTCACTCGCGTGCCGAGTGCCGCGGTGGTGAGCCACTACAACATCATGCCCTCGTTCGACATCTATGCCGCCGTGCAGGATCGCGATCTGGGCGCGGTGGCAGCCGATGTGCAGAACGTGCTGGATCACGCGGCCGCCAACCGCCCCAAGGGCACCGTGGTAAGTCTGCACGGGCAGGTGAACACCATGAACGAAGCCTTTGGTGGCCTGGTCTTTGGCCTGGTCGGCGCCATCGTCCTGATCTATCTGTTGATCGTGGTGAACTTCCAGTCCTGGCTCGATCCGTTCGTGATCATCACGGCATTGCCTGCCGCCCTGGCCGGCATCGTGTGGATGCTGTTTCTCTCGCACACCACGCTGTCGGTGCCCGCGCTTACCGGCGCCATCATGTGCATGGGCGTGGCAACGGCCAACTCCATCCTGGTGGTGAGCTTCTGCCGCGAACGCCTTGCCGAGCATGGCGACGCCATGAAGGCAGCGCTGGAAGCCGGCTTTACCCGTTTTCGTCCGGTCTGCATGACCGCACTGGCGATGATCATCGGCATGCTGCCGATGGCACTGAGCCAGGAACAGAACTCACCGCTCGGCCGCGCCGTTATCGGCGGCCTGCTGTTCGCCACTTTCGCCACCCTGTTGTTCGTGCCGGTGATCTTCAGCATGGTGCACGGCCGTGAGCAACCGGCATCCGAATCCCTGCCTGGAGAACCCGCCCATGTCGCATGATGCACCCGCCGCGACGCCGTCGCGCCCACCCAAACTCGGTCGCGCCGTACGCATGGGCTTGGGGCTAGCCGTACTTGCCACCATCGAGGGGATTTCCGTGCGCGCTTACGACTACCACCGCGTGGTGAAGTGGACTGACGCGCAGGTGGTGCCGAGCGTGCAACTGGTCGCGGCGCAGAGCGCGGCGGGCCAGCAGGCCATGACCTTGCCCGGCCATCTGGACGCCTGGATCAGCGCGCCCATCCATGCGCGCGTCAGCGGCTATCTCAAAAGCTGGCATCGCGACATCGGCAGCCAGGTCGCTGCCGGCGACACGCTGGCGGAGATCGACACGCCCGAGCTGGACCAGCAGTTCGAACAGGCCAAGGCCGGGCTGGCGCGTGCCAAGGCCAACGCGCGACTGGCCACGCTCACCGACAAGCGCTGGAAGAACTTGCTCGCCTCCAACTCCGTTTCCAAACAGGAAGCCGATGAAAAGGCGGGTGAAGCGGAAGCCACCCAGGCCAATGTGCTCGCCGCGCAGGCCGATGTGGACCGCATCGCCGCGCTGGAAGCGTTCAAACACATCACCGTACCGTTCGCCGGCACCGTGACCGCGCGCAATACCGATATCGGCGACCTGATCAGCGCCAACAGCGAGAACTCACCGGCCTTGTTCACCATCTCCGATACCAGCCGCATGCGTCTTTACGTGGAGGTGCCGCAAGGCTATGCCGACGCCATTCGACCCGGCATGAGCGTGCAGCTCGATGTGCCCGATCATCCCGGCGAGCATTTCACCGGCCGCCTGATCGGCAACTCCGGCGCGGTGAACCAGGCGTCGGGTGCGCTGCTGGCGCAGTTCGAGGTAGACAACCCCCAGGGGGCACTGCTGCCTGGTGCTTATGCCGAAGTCCATCTGCCGATGGCGGCCAACAGCCGCACCACGACGGTACCTGCCACCGTGCTGATATTCCGCGCACAGGGTCCGCAGGTGGCCGTGCTCGGCACGGACGGCAAGGTGCAGCTGCGCGATGTGCATATCGCACTGGATCTGGGTGATCGCTTGCAGATCGATCAAGGCCTGCAGCCGGGCGATCGCATCATCAACCACCCTTCCGACTCGCTGATGCAAGGCGATCGCGTGCAGGTGGCCAAGGCGGACGCTGACACCACCGACAAACCCAAGGCGGAGTGACGCCATGAAGCAGCCCCTTGCCCTGATGCGCCTCGTGCTGCCACTGGCGCTCGTGTGCCTCTTGCCAGCCTGCTCACTGGCACCGGTCTACCAGAAACCGCAGATCGGTCCCCTGCCCGCTGCCTATGCCGGGCAGAGCGCCGATGGCCTATGGTCCCCCGCGCATCCCACCGATACCGCCTCGCGCGGCAACTGGTGGTCGGTGTACGGCGACAGTCAGCTCGATCGGCTCGAGCAGCAACTGGACAACGACAATCCCAGCCTCTCCGTCGCACTGGCGCGCTATGACGCGGCGCGTGCCGTCGTTGGCGAGCTGCGCTCGGATCTCTACCCACACCTTGGCGTGGACGCCAGCGATCTGCGCAACCGCCAGTCGAACAATCGCCCGTTGCGCGGCAGCAACCAGCCCAACGAGTACAGCGCCGATACGGTGGGCCTGGGCGCATCGTACGAGTTGGATCTTTGGGGGCGTGTGCGCAACGAAGTCGCTGCCGGCAAGGCGGATGCGGCGGCATCGGCCGCCGATCTGGCCTCGGTCAAGCTGAGCCTCGAATCGCAATTGGCGGATCTCTACATTCGCTTGCGCGGCTATGACGTGCAAGACCGCATCCTCACGGACACGCTTGACGCCTACCAGCAGGGACTGGATCTCACCGAACGTCGTTTCCAGGGCGGCATCGCCTCCGGGCTGGATGTCAGCCGCGCCAAGACGCAGCTATCCGATGCGATGGCGCAGGTGTCGGAAGTAGAAGCACAACGCGCGCTCACCGTGCACGCCATCGCCAGCCTGGTCGGCGTCAGCGCGTCGCGCTTCTCGCTGCCCACGGACATGACGCCGATGAGCGTGCCGGCCATTCCACTGGGCGTGCCGTCCCTACTGTTGCAGCGACGCCCGGATATCGCCGCAGCCGAGCGACGCGTGTTTGCGGCCAACGCAGACATAGGCGTGGCACGCGCGGCGTTCTTTCCGCGCCTGAGCCTTTCGGCGGCGCTGGGCTGGCAGGACACCGGCATGGGCAGTTTGCTCACCGCAGGCAATCGCTATTGGGCACTAGGCCCGGAGCTGGCGATGACCCTGTTCGATGGTGGCTTGCGCCACGCCAAGGTGCAGGCGGCGCAAGCGAACCTGGATGCCGCGGCCGGGCAATACAAGGAAATCGTGCTGGGCGCGTTCCAGCAGGTGGAGGACAACCTGACCTTGCTGCAGCAACTGGGCAGGGAAGCGCACGAGGAAGACGACGCCGCCAGCGCGGCGCGCGATTCGCAAACCATCGCCAACAATCGCTATCGCGAGGGCGCGGTGAATTACCTGGATGTGGTCAGTGCGCAAACGGCGGCACTGCAAGCGGAACGCAGCGCCGAACAAGTGCGTACACGACGACTGCAGGCGAGCGTGGATCTCATCCGCGCCCTGGGCGGCGGTTGGGATACCGCCCAGCTGCCGGCCGCCGACATGGCGGCGACCGACAGCATGTCCCGGGCCCGCTGACGCGACGGTCCTACCTCCGTCTTGTCCGCCCGGGTTCCAAGAGCCTGCCCGCGAGGGGAAGGGGGCAGCGCGCAGGCTCTTTGATGACGAGCGACCCTATGCCGCCCGTCGCACGCCTTCGACTCGCTGGTTGAGCTGGTGCCAGTCCACGACCAGCTCGCAGCCGCGCGCAGAGGCGTTGCGACCCCATTCGCGCAGCAATTCCAGACAAGCCTGATCGACGTGATGAAGACGATCCACCACCAACTGCAGGCGCGTGTTGGGCGGCACGCGCTCCAGCGTGCGTGCCACCGACGGCACGCGCAGGAACGTGGCCGAACCTTCCAGACGCAGTAACGCCATGCCCGGTTCGTCGTGATTCTCCAGGCCCACCTTCAGGCGCGAGGAATGCAAGGCCAGGCGGAACAGCGACAACGCGAAGCCCACCAATACGCCAGCCAGCAGATCGGTGGCAACGATGGCCACGGTGGTGCCCACATAGATCCACGCCGTGCCCTTGCCGAACTGCGCCAGCGCCTTCACCTGCTTGAAGTTCACCATCTTCACGCCGGTAAACACCAGGATGCCGGCCAGACACGCCACTGGCGTCATACGCATCAACCATGGCAGCAGCAACGCGAACACGAGAATCCATGCACCGTGCATGATGGTCGCCATGCGCGTGGCCGAACCCGCCTGCACATTGGCCGCGCTACGCACGATCACGCCGGTCATCGGCAAGGCACCCAGCAAGCCGCACAACACATTGCCCACGCCCTGCGCGGTGAGTTCGCGGTCGTATTTGGTGCGTACACCGTCGTGCATGCGATCCACCGCAGCGGCCGACAACAGCGTTTCCGCGCTGGCAATAAAGGCGAAGGTCAACGCCGCGATCAGCAACGACGGTTCAAGCAGGCCGGCCATGCTGGTCCAGGTCGGCATGGCGATGGCGGACATCAGGTTGGACGGCACGTCCACCTTCTTCACCGCCAGATCCATCACCTGCACCACCGCCGTCACCGAAATCACGGCCAGCAGCGCACCCGGCACGAAACGCAGCTTGGCCGGACGCAGCTTTTCCCAGCCCAGCATGATCGCGATGGTCGCCACACCCACGCCCAGAGCGACGAGGCTGCCCGCCTCACCCTGAACCGCATCGATCACGGCGCCCGGCAATGCGGCGAAGTTCTCCAGACCACGCGCCTTGGGCACCGCGTCGATCAGCACATGCAGCTGCGAGGCGACGATCAATACGCCGATGCCCGACAACATGCCGGCCACCACGGCCGGCGAACACATGCGGAACCACACACCCACCTTGCACAGACCGGCGACGATCTGGATCAAGCCCGCGAGCAGCACCACCGGACCCAGCGCTATGACGCCATGCTCGCGAACCAGTTCGAACACCAGCACGGCGAGGCCAGCCGCCGGGCCGCTGACCTGCAACGGCGAGCCGGCCACCGCACCCACCACGATGCCACCGATGATGCCGGTGATAAGGCCCGCGGCGGGCGGCATGCCCGAGGCAATGGCGATGCCCATGCATAAGGGCAACGCCACGAGGAACACGACGATCGAGCCAAGCAGGTCGCGTCCAAACAGACCTTGCGAGAAATAATTCTTAAACACGGCGGCCGTCCTTAAGCCGCCGAAGCCGCAGGCATCGAAAAGCGCGCGTGCGGCGTCGCCTCCGGCACATGGCCCTTGCCCGGCTCGATCTGTACGAAGCGACCCTGCGGCGCATCGAACGCCTTCAGCTCGG
This sequence comes from Dyella sp. ASV21, assembly GCF_016428975.1. Lineage (GTDB taxonomy): Bacteria > Pseudomonadota > Gammaproteobacteria > Xanthomonadales > Rhodanobacteraceae > Dyella. The sequence continues at coordinate 51,397 of NZ_JAELTT010000014.1, read as the reverse complement.
CATGCTCGATGTCATACACCCAGCCATGGATGCTGAGTTGGCCACTGGCGAGCGCCGCGGCCACCGCCGGCAAGGTACGCAGGTTCTCCAACTGGCCCACCACGTTCTCCTCGGTAAGGCTGCGCAGCCCGGCGAGCCCTTGCAGGCCCGGGCCATTCTGCTGCACCACGTAGCGCGCCACATCGGCGTGCTTCATCCACGCGGCCACCGACGGCATGTCCTGTACCAGCTCCGGGTGTTGCAGCGCCTTCATGGCACCGCAATCGGAATGACCGCAGATCACGATGTGACGAACCTTCAGCACTTTCACGGCGTACTCGATGGCGGCCACCACGCCGCTGACGTGTTGAGCATACGGCGGCACGATGTTGCCGATATTGCGGTAAACGAACAGTTCGCCCGGCTGGGTGGAGAACATCATCTCGGGCATCACGCGCGAATCGGCGCAGGTGATGAACATGGTGCTGGGACTCTGGCCGGAGGCCAGCTTCTTGAACAGGTCGCGCTGTGCGGGGAATACATCGTTACGGAACTGCTCGAAACCTTCGATCAAACGCTTCATGGGGTAACTCCAGGCAATACGGGATCACGACGTCGGCGCGCAACAAGCGCGTCCCGAGGAACGTCGATGGAATAAATGAGAAATGACGGCCGTCGTCGATCACACCCACACCAAGGGGGCGCGCATCGAACGAGTACAAGCCAGCGCACCGTGCGCCCGGCACACGCGAACGCGCACGCCGAGCCAGGTACAAGTCGCCTCAGCGACGGGGATCAGGCTGCTTCAGGGGGGCGCAGCAAACGGCCGGGGTTGTGGTGGCCCACGTCGTAGGGGCCATCAGCGGGGCGCTGCGAGGGCAAGGAAGCCCACAGGCCCACGATATCGGGCAAGTGGATGATGTCATCCAGGTTGCCGTTGCCGCTGTTGTCTTCGTGCGTGTCGCTGGAGGACGTGTCCAGGGAGTCGCTGGCGACATCGCCCTGCACATCATCCGCAGCCATTACCAGCGCTGCCACGTGCGCCCCACCCTGGTCCGCCACCGGCGGCGGCAGACGCACCGGCGCGCCAACCAGCAAGAGCAGGCTGAACACATAAGCCAGTACGGCAACCAAGTGGGAACGACGAAGACGCGAAGTCATGACGACAAGCTATAGGAAATGGCTCATATATCGCAAGTCTTTACGCCAATTCTCACGCTAAATCGTCGCATCGAGACAGGTCGCGTTTAGCCTTCTTTTTGAAAAGGTGTCGCGCAAAGACCATCACGCACAAACAGAAACGGCGAGCATAGCTCGCCGTTTCCCTCCATCCTTGGGTCGAACTCCGTTGCGATAGCCGTACCGCCGCTTAGAACGGGTAGTAGCGGAAAGAGGTGAAGAACATATCTTCCTTGGCCTTCGGCGAAGCCGCGCCGTTGACCAGCAAACCGTTGACGAAGCCCTGGCCGGCGAATGCCTCCTTCTCGGTGTGCGAGTACTGCGCACCGAACTGCATCTTGCCGAACTTGCCCTGGTAGAACTTCCACCAGAAACCAGCGGTGCCCTGCCAGATGTCCTTGGCGTTGCCCACGCAGGTGCCACCGGCGACGTCGCAGCCGCTGTTGTTGTAAGCCGGGTTGCCGTAGCCGAGCGCGATGTTGCCGGCGGCCGTGCCGTAGTTGAAGTCCTTCTTGCTGGCGCCTTCGCGGCCACCGAACAGATAGACGTCGACGTCGGAGCTGGCGTGCCAGGTCAGGCCGCTCAGGATCATGGTTTCCTTGATCGGCGACAGGCTGCCGTTCGGGCTGAAGGTCACGTCAGAGAGCTGGGCGCTGCCGTAGCGGCCGATGCCCTTGCCGGACATGCCCGAGAACTGCCAGTCGAGGGTCTTGTCGATAAGCGGCAGGACCATGCCCAGACCCCAGCCACCGCCCCACGTGTCGTGGTTCTGGTTGCTGTAGCGGTTGTAGAAGGAACGGGCGAGACCGAACACTTCGTAATGACCGTAACCCGGATCGGCGGCGAACTTCACGATCACATCGGGGATGTGATTGAGCGACAGGGTGTTAGCCGAGTCGAAGCCCGAGCCTGCGGTGATGTTGTAAGCCTGCTGCTGAACCGGAGCCTTGGCCTGGTTCGGGCTGGTGTAGAAGGTGGTCTGCGGATTTTCCAGCGAGATACCCAGCCAGTAGGTCTTGTCCCAGTCCTTGACCAAGCGGATCTGGTCCTGACGGGCCCAGGTGAAGCCCGGGATGTACTGTGCGTCGATCTGCGGCGGGGTCAGCTCGGTGCGCGGGGTGATGCCCTTGCTGTTGAGCGTCAGCAGCGACCAGTTCTGGCCGGCCAGCAGGTGCAGGCCCGAGTTGTCCCAATCGGCCGTCATGTAGACGTTGCGCATGCGCGGATTGAACGAGTTGCTCTCGTTCGAGTTCGCGGTCTGGGCGCCACCCAGGAAGTCCATCTCGACGTAGCCGGCCAGGTGCGTGTTCGGATCCACGTCACCCTGCACGAGGGCCGAGAGGCGGCTCTGGCGAGCGCTCATGCGGAACTCGTCCATGTGCGCCGTCTGCACGTTCTTGAACGGGATGGCGCTGTAGTTCGAGGCGATATCCGCGCCTTCCTGAGCCGAGCGGTAGATCGATTCGGCCGCGAGGAAGCCACCGAGCGTGATGTTCACGCCCTTGTAGGACAGCTTGTCCGCCGACTTCTTCATCTGCGTGTCGGTCGCGGCTACCTGCTTCTGCACCTGCTCCACGGCCTGGCCAGTGGAAACGTTGATGTCAGACTGCGCGTCCGTGCGCTGCTCCAGTTCGACGACCTTCGCCTGAAGGGCCTGCAACTGGGCCTTCAGCGCCTCGATTTCGGCGGACTGCGTGGACTGGTTGGTGCTCTGCGAGGACGACTTCGCCGGCGCCGGATCGGCGACAACGTGGAAGCTGGTAACGCCCAATGCGGCAGCGACAGCTACCGCGAGCATCTTGGAACGCATGGATATTCTCCGCATGTAGGTAGGATTCACTTGGACCGCCCCCTTTGATCCCCTTCGATCTCCGGCTGCCCAAGCACGATCGGTGCGCAGGATGGGCTTGCGCGTTTACCGTTATGTGCCCGTTATGTGACAAAACGAAGACATGCGGCCACGCACGTCCTTAAACCGACATGTCAGAGGGAACGTGGCGCAGGCGCCGGGACGGGGCCGGCTGATATGCTTTAGGCATGGAAAACCTACGCAACAGCATGGCAGACCGCATGGCGGATCGGTTTCGCGGCTTCCTGCCGGTGGTGGTGGACGTGGAAACCGGCGGCTTCGACGCCGAGCGCGACGCCCTTCTCGAGATCGCCGCCGTCGTGCTGCAGATGACGCCCGAGGGCTATCTGCAGCCGATGCCGGCGGTGGCGGCCCACGTACACCCCTTCCCCGGGGCCAACATCGACCCGCGCGCGCTGGAGGTCACCGGCATCGACCCTGACAACCCGCTGCGCGGCGCACTGGACGAGCGTGTGGCGCTGGATCACGTGTTCAAGCCCATCCGCGACGCCATGCGCGACATGGATTGCCAGCGCGCCATCCTGGTAGGGCACAACGCCGCGTTCGACCTTGGCTTTCTCAATGCGGCTGTGCGCCGTTGTGGTCACAAGCGCAACCCGTTCCACCCCTTCAGCTGCTTCGACACGGCCACGCTGAGCGGCCTGGCCTTTGGCCAGACCGTATTGAGCAAGGCAGTACAGGCCGCAGGCATCCCCTTCGACACGCGGGAAGCACATTCGGCGATCTATGATGCCGAGCGCACGGCGGAGCTGTTCTGCACCATCGTCAATCGCTGGCGTCGCCTGGAAGTGTTCGAGCGCGAACAGATGGGCGTTGAATCGCTGTAAAGGCCGCAGCCTCTATGACATTTCGCTGATGCGGCATATTTAATGCCTTTTTTATCAGCGGCATATGACAGTCACACCGAAACTGTCATATGGATGAAACATTGAACTCATTTCATTGCAACACGGAACGCATGAAATAGCGCCGGGCGGGAATCCCCCGAGACCCTTATTCGCTAAGGAGCAACCGTGTTGACCTCAACCAAGTATCTGTCCCGCATCGGCACGACCGCTGTGTTTGCTGCGGCTTCGCTGTTCGGCATGGCCGCGCATGCCACCGACATCACCGGCGCCGGTTCGAGCTTCGTCTACCCGGTGCTCTCCAAGTGGTCCGCGGGCTATGCCGAGAAGACCGGCAACAAACTCAACTACCAGTCGGTGGGCTCGGGCGCCGGCGTGGCACAGATCAAGGAAGGCACCATCGACTTCGGCGCGACCGATGCTCCGGTGAAGGCTGAAGACCTGGCGCAGTACGGCCTGGGCCAGTTCCCGGTGGTGGTGGGCGGCATCGTGCCGGTGGTGAACATCCCGGGCGTCGAAGCCGGCCAGATCAAGCTGGACGGTTCCACCCTGGCCGATATCTTCCTCGGCAAGATCACCATGTGGAACGACCCCAAGATCGCCGCGATGAACGCTGGCGTGAATCTGCCGGCCAAGAAGATCACCGTCGTGCATCGCTCGGATGGTTCGGGCACCTCGTTCAACTTCACCAACTACCTGTCCAAGGTCAGCAACGAGTGGGCGACCAAGGTCAAGTTCGGTACCGCCGTTGAATGGCCGACCGGCGTGGGCGGCAAGGGCAACGAGGGCGTGTCGCAGTACGTCAAGCAGATCATCGGTTCGATCGGCTACGTCGAATACGCCTATGCCGTGAAGAACAAGATCAGCTGGGTGGACCTCAAGAACGCCGCTGGCCAGGTCGTGGCACCGAGCGCCGAAGCCTTTGCCGCCGCCGCCGCTACCGCGGACTGGACCAGCGCCAAGGACTTCAACGTGATCATGACCAACGCCTCCGGTGCGCAGGCATGGCCGATCACCGCTACCACCTGGGTGGTGATGTACAAGAAGCCGAAGAACGCCGAGCACACCAAGGTGGCCTTCGAATTCTTCAAGTGGGCGCTGGAGAACGGCCAGAAGGACGCCGCCTCGCTCGACTATGTCGCGCTGCCCGACAGCCTGGTCAAGAAGATCGAGGCTTACTGGAGCACCGAATACAAGCACTAAGGGTCATCGCCCTGCGCCGGTCACGGAACGGCAATCCGCGGGGCTTAACCTGAAGGCTTGATGGCACGGCATAGGCCGCCCGACTCACCTCGGGCGGCCTGTTGTTGAAAGGCGCCGCCAACCGGCGCATCGTCCAACGATCCGGCAAGGCTCGCAGGCCAACCGGGGCAGACCGCTGAGGAAACCTCTGCACATGCAAGCGAATGTAGGCGCCGTCGCCTCGACCGTGGTTCAGGAAGCCCGCGCCCATCGCGACGCCCGGCACGACCGCGTGTTCGGATGGGTACTCAAGGGCTGCGCCCTGCTTGTGCTGGCCTGCCTGCTAGGTGCCGCCGGCGCCACCCTATGGGGTGGCCGGCATGCTTTCGGCACGTTCGGCTGGCATTTCCTGGTCAGCGACGCATGGGACCCCAGCACTGACACCTACGGCGCGTTGGTTCCCGTCTACGGCACCATCGTCACCTCGGTGATCGCCCTGCTGATCGCGGTGCCGGTGAGTTTCGGCATCGCCCTGTATCTCTCCGAAGTGGCGCCGCCGTGGCTGCGCACGCCCGTGGCCTCGGCCATCGAGCTGCTCGCCGGCATCCCTTCGATCATTTACGGCATGTGGGGCCTGTTTATCTTCGCGCCCTTCTTCGCCGACCACATCAAGCCCTGGCTGACCAATTACCTGGGCGACAAGCCTGACGACGGCAAGCTCTCCTGGGTGGCCCAGCATGTGCCCTTCGTGGGCAAGCTGTTTGGCAGCGAGTATCCGTTCGGCGCCAGCGTGCTCACCGCAGGCATCGTGCTGGCGGTAATGATCATCCCGTTCATTTCCTCGGTGATGCGCGAAGTGTTCCAGACGGTGCCCTCGCGCCTGAAGGAATCGGCGTATGCGCTGGGTTCCAGCACCTGGGAAGTGTCCTGGGACATCGTGCTGCCGTATACCCGCTCGGCGGTGATCGGCGGCATCTTCCTGGGGCTGGGTCGCGCACTGGGCGAAACCATGGCGGTGACCTTCGTGCTGGGCAACGCGATGAAGCTGTCGCCCTCGATCCTCGACCCGGGCGCCTCGATCGCCTCGACCATCGCCAACCAGTTCAGCGAGGCCGCCGGCCTGCAGAAGTCCACGCTGATGGCGCTGGCCTTCCTGCTGTTCGTGGTGACCTTCTTCGTCTTGCTGATTGCCCGCTGGATGCTGCGCCAGATGGCTCATAAGGAGGGTCGCTGATGGCCACCAACAGCTTCCTGTACACCCGTCGCCGCATCACCAACGTGCTGGCGCTGGGCATGAGCATGCTGGCCACGGTGATCGGCCTGATCTTCCTGGCCTGGATCCTGTGGGAAACGCTGCGCCAAGGCATCAGCGCGCTGCAGCCCAAGCTGTTCACCAAGATCACCGCCTACGGCGAGGACGGCGGCTTGCTCAACGCCATGGTGGGCAGCCTCCTCGTCAACACCATTGGCATCCTCATCGCCACGCCGATTGGCGTGCTGGCCGGCACCTGGCTGGCCGAGTACGCCAAGGGCACCAAGCTCGGCGAGTCGATCCGCTTTCTCAATGACATTCTGCTGTCGGCACCGTCGATCGTACTGGGCCTGTTCGTCTACACCATCGTGGTGTTGCCGACCACCGCACTCACCGGCGGCTCCACCACCTTCTCCGGCTGGGCCGGCGGCGTGGCGCTGGCGTTGATCGCACTGCCGGTGATCGTGCGCACCTCCGACGAAATGCTGCGCCTGGTGCCCTCTACCTTGCGCGAGGCAGCGTTGTCGCTCGGCATTCCCCAGTGGAAGCTCACCACGCAGATCCTGATACGCGCGGCGCGCTCGGGCATCATCACCGGTGTGCTGCTGGCGCTGGCGCGTATCAGCGGTGAAACCGCCCCGCTGCTGTTCACCGCCTTCGGCAACAACTATCTGACCTTCAACCCCTCGGACAAGATGTCCAGCCTGCCGCAGGTGATCTACCAGTACGCGAACGATCCGGGCGAAGCCATGCATGCCATCGCCTGGGCGGGCGCCTTCGTGCTGACCATGTTCGTGCTGCTGCTGAGCCTTTCGTCCCGCCTGGTCCTTTCTCGCAACAAGGTGTCCCATGACTGAGTCCGCCGCCGCCGGCATCCATCCGCAGTCCGCGGCCTCGCCTGCGCCGATCGCGCCCACCAAGCTGAAGGTGCGCGACCTGCACTTCTACTACAACGGGTTCCATGCGCTGAAAGGCATCAACATGGATATCCCGGAGAAGAAGGTCACGGCCATCATCGGACCCTCCGGCTGCGGCAAGTCCACCCTGCTGCGTATCTTCAACCGTATCTATGCGATCTACCCCAAGCTGGAAGCCAAGGGCGAGATCGTGCTCGACGGCGAGAACATTCTCGACACGAGCTACTCCATGAATCGCCTGCGCAGCAAGGTGGGCATGGTGTTCCAGAAACCGGTGCCGTTCCCGATGACCATCTTCGAGAACGTGGCCTACGGCATCCGCCATCACGAAAAGCTCTCGCGTGCCGACATGGATATCCGTGTGGAGCAGGCGCTGCGCAGCGCCGCCCTGTGGGACGAAGTGAAGGACAAGCTCAAGCAGAGCGCGCTGGGCCTTTCCGGTGGTCAGCAGCAGCGCCTGTGTATTGCCCGCGGCATCGCCCTCAAGCCCGAGGTGCTGCTGCTGGATGAGCCCACCTCCGCGCTGGACCCCATCGCCACCGGCCGCATCGAGCAGTTGGTGGAAGAGCTCAAGAGCCAGTACACCATCGTCATCGTGACGCACAACATGCAGCAGGCCGCCCGCTGTTCGGACCTCACGGCCTTTATGTACCTGGGCGAGCTGATCGAGTTCGATCGCACCGAGCAGATCTTCACCAAGCCGGGCAAGAAGCAGACCGAAGACTACATTACCGGTCGCTTTGGTTAATCGACTTGCCCCCTCCTCCCTTTGGGAAGGAGGGTTGGGGTGAGGGGCCAACGTGCCTCACCTTCCCTACCGGACTCAACAGAGAATCCACATGAGCGGCAGCAGCAAAGAACACATCATCAAGAGCTACGACGACGAGCTGACCCGCCTCACCGGCGAAATCGTCCGCATGGGCGAGCTTGCGGTGAGCCAGTTGGAAGCAGCCATCGACGTGATCGACCGCCGCGATGAGCGTGCCGCCCAGCACGTGGTGAGCAACGACGACGCCATCGACCTGTTGGAGCAGGAAATCAGCCACGACGTGGTGCGCCTGTTGGCGCTGCGCGCGCCGATCGCCGGTGACCTGCGCAACGTGTTCGCCGCGCTGCGCATTGCCGCCGACATCGAGCGCATCGGCGACTACGCCGCCAACGTGGCCAAACGCTCCATCCCGCTGTCGATGGTGGCGCCCATCGCGCCGACCAGCGGCCTGGGTTACCTGGCTGAACTGGCTGCGCAGGAAGTGCGCGACGTGCTGATCGCCTACCGTGATCGCGACGCCGAGCGTGCCTACCAGGTATGGAAGGACGACGCCGAGCTGGATGAAGCCTATACCGGCTACTTCCGCCAGTTGCTCACCTACATGATGGAAGACCCGCGCAACATTACGCCGTGCACGCATCTGCTGTTCATGGCCAAGAACATCGAGCGCATCGGCGACCACGCCACCAATATTGCCGAGAGCATCTGGTACCAGGTCAACGGCGAACCGCTCACCGCGCAACGCGCCAAGCGCGATTTCACCTCCAACCCGGAACTGACCAAGCTGGGCAACAAGCTCGACTGAGTCTCCACCCCGTTTGACCACATCAGCCCTGGATCGCCTCCGGGGCTGATGCGTTTTCGGGCACCGGTATTACGCTCCGCTGGTGAGCTTGAGCCCGATCATGCCCAGCAACACCAGGCCCACGCAGGCCAGACGCAACGGCGAGGCCGAATCGCCAAACAACACCATGCCGAGAATCACGGCGCCCACGGCGCCGATGCCGGTCCAGATCGCATACGCGGTACCGATAGGCAGCGACTTCACCGCCATGGCCAGCAGAATAATGCTGGCCGTCATCGCCGACACGGTGATCACGCTAGGCCACAGGCGACTGAAACCTTCGGTGTACTTCAAGCCCACGGCCCACACGATTTCGAACAGGCCGGCGAGTGTCAGATAGATCCAGGGCATGACGCGACTCCTCTGGATGAAGAGCAGGGTCGTCCCCGCAATGAGCACTTGCTACGGGGTCGTCCCCGCAGACTGGCCCCATTGCAGGGCCAGTCTCTCTATTTTAGCGAACGAGGCTGAATACCCCGTCAAGGCGCCAGCTTGCTGCCCAAGTCGCGTGCTTCGCGGCGCGCGCGCGCCGAATGCACGATGCCGTAGACGCCAATGCAGACCCACGCCGCCTGCATCAGGAACGCAGGCCAATTCATCGGCGCCAGGCCGAACACCAGCGACAACGCGACACCCAGCGCACCCAGCACGTTCATCAGCTGATAGATGAGGCCATTGCCACGCACCTTGTGGGCTTGCAACAACAGGAACGCCAGCAGTACCAGCACCACGCCGATATAGCCGGCCCAGTCATGCCACATGAAGGTCATCGCTTTTCGCTCCTTTGGCGCACCGCTTCGAACAGCACGATACCGGTGGCCACGGAAACATTGAGGCTTTCCATGACGCCCGGCATGGGAATCTGGGCAACGAAATCACAGGTCTCGCGAGTCAGCCGGCGCATACCCTCGCCTTCACTGCCCAAGACCAATGCCACCGGACCACGCATGTCGATGGTGTAAACCGAGGTATCCGTATCGCCCGCGAGCCCGGTAATCCATACCCCGGCATCTTTGAGCGTGCGCAGCGCGCGCGCCAGGTTGGTGGCCGCAATCAGCGGCACGCGGTCGGCGCCGCCGGCCGATGCGCGACGGACCACCGGCGTAAGGCCCACGGCACGGTCCTTGGGTACGATCACCGCGGTGACACCGGCCGCCGCCGCACTGCGCAGGCAGGCGCCGAGGTTGTGCGGATCGGTCACGCCATCGAGCACCAGCACCAGCGCGTTGCTGCCGGCCGCTTCCAGCAACTCGGGAATATCGTTTTCCGTGCCCATCGGCGGCGCTTCATAGCGCGCGACTACGCCCTGATGGCGCGCCTCGCCCGAAACGCGATCCAGTTGTTCGCGCGGGCGATGGTGCACCGGAATGTTCAGCGCCTTGGCCCGCGCCGCCAGCTCCTGCACGCGCGCATTGCGCTGTCCGTTTTCCACCAGCACTTCGCGCACGCGCGAAGCGTCGTTGCTCAATGCGCCCTCGACCGGGTTGATCCCGACGATCCAGCTCTCGCTCATCGTTTACCTTTGTTCTTATCGGCCTTGCGGCCCTTGGATGTTGCCTTGGCTGCGGCAGCCTTGACGGCGTTGAACTTGCCCTTGGCCGCGGAGGTCACCTTGGCCAGCATGCCCTTGCCCACGGAGGGCTTGCGCTCGTCCGCCGCAGCCTTTTGAGGTGCCGGCGAACGAGGCGCCGCCGGTGCGGCATTATCGCGCGCCGGAGCCTTGGCCGTCGCCTTGCGGCCGGGCAAGGAGTAGCGATCACCGGAAGCGGCATAGTCGTAGCGACGCTCTGCGCGCGGCGGCTCGGCTTTTTCCTTGCGCGGCGCCACCAGGCGGAAGTCGATCTTGCGATCCTCCAGCGAGGCGCGCAGCACCTGCACGCGCACATGGTCACCCAGGCGGAACTGCACGCCACTGCGCTCACCCTTCAATAAATGGCGCACCGGGTCGAAATGGTAGTAATCGTTGGAGAGCTGGCTGATGTGCACCAGCCCGGAAACCTTGGAATCGTTCAATTCGACGAACAGGCCGAACGACGTCACACCGGTCACGGTGCCGTCGAACTCACTGCCCACGTGCTTGGACATCCAGGCGCACTTGAAGCGCTCATCCACATCGCGCTCGGCCTCTTCCGCACGACGCTCGCGCTGCGAGCAATGCACGGCCATGGCGGCCATTTCGCTCGGGGTATAGGCGTAACCGGACGGTTTGCCACCGGTGAGGGCATAGCGAATCGCCCGATGCACCAGCAGATCCGGATAACGACGAATCGGCGACGTGAAGTGCGCATAGGCTTCCAGCGCCAAACCGAAGTGGCCACGATTGTCCGGCTGATAGGCGGCCATGCTCTGCGCGCGCAGCAGCACCGACTGGATCAATGCACGCTCGGGACGATCCTGCACCAGGCGCAGCACATCGGCGAAATCGGCCGGCGTCACCTCCTCCACCGAAGGCATGCGCAGCTTGAACTCGCGCAGGAACTGTTGCAGATCTTCGTACTTCTCGGCCGGCGGCGGCTCATGCGCGCGGTACAACGCGGGAATCTTTTTCTTTTCAAGGTACAGCGCCGCCTGTACGTTGGCGGCGATCATGCACTCCTCGATCAGCTTGTGCGCATCGTTGCGCTCGGTGGCGCCCATGGCTTCCACTTCGCCGCGCTGGTCGAGGCGGAACTTCACCTCCGGCGTCTCGAAATCGATGGCGCCACGGCGTTTGCGCTGCGCCGCCATCAGCTTGTACAGCGCGTGCAGATGCTCCACTTGCGGCAGCACGTCGGCCAGCTCATGCCGTGCATCGGCATCGTGCAGGCCAATGGCCTGCCACACGCGGTCGTAGGTAAGGCGTGCATGCGAGCGCATCACCGCGTCGTAGAACTTCGCGCGGGTCACCTCGCCTTCGGCATCGATGGTCATGTCGCAGACCATGCAGAGGCGCTCGACCTTGGGGTTCAGCGAGCAGATGCCGTTGGAGAGCGTCTCCGGCAGCATCGGCACTACAAAACCAGGGAAATAGGTGGAGGTACTGCGCTCGTACGCTTCCTTGTCCAGGGCCGAACCGATCTGGACGTAGTGCGATACATCCGCGATCGCCACCACCAGGCGATAGCCGCCGCCCCGCTTGGGTTCGGCGAAAACGGCATCGTCGAAGTCACGCGCGTCGGCGCCGTCGATGGTGACCAACGGCAGCGCGCGCAGATCGACGCGACCTTCGCGCTCGGCGGCCGTCACCTGCGGCTCGACCTGGGCCGCCTCGCGCGTCACGGCATCGGGCCAGTCGTGCGGCAGATCGTGGCTGGCAATGGCCATCTCCACCAGCAGCGAGGGCTGCAGGCGCTCGCCCAACACCGCACTGATGGCCCCCATCGGGCCACGATTCGGTGTTGGCGGGTCGGTGATCTCGACCACGACGATCTGGCCGGAGCGCGCACCTTGATCCTTGCCGGGAAGGATGATCACGTCTTGATGCAGACGACGATCATCAGGCGTCACCAGCATCACGCCGTTTTCCAGCACCACGCGACCAACCAGACGCGGCGAACGGCGCTGCAATACCTCGACAATGGCGCCCTGCTTGCGACCGCGCCGGTCGATACCGACCACGCTGGCCAGCACACGATCGCCATGCAGTACCTGACGCATCTGCTGGGGCGACAGGTAGAGATCTTCGCCGCCGTCATCCGGGCGCAGGAAGCCGTAGCCTTCGGCATTGGCGAGCACCACGCCGGGCATCAGGTCGAGCTTGTTGGCGGGCGCGTAGCCGCCACGACGCCCCAGCAGCAGCTGGCCGTCGCGCACCATGGCGCCGAGGCGCTTGCGCAGCGCGTTGAGATCGTATTCGTCATGCAGCGAGAGAGCCTCGGCGATACGCGCCTCGGTCAACATTTCGCCGCGAGCTTCCAACAACGCCAGGATGGCTTCACGACTGGGAATGGGTCGCTCGTAGCGTTGGGCCTCGCGCTCGGCCTGGGGGTCGCCCACCTGGCCTGCGCGCCCGCGCGAGGGATCCAGCGCAGAACGCTTGGCGCGAGGGGCGGCCTTGAACGGCGCCTTGGGGCCGCGCGGCGCGTCCTGCCTGTTTTTAGAGGGTTCTCTTTTTTTACTCACGTCCTTGCCTTTGTTTGTTCTTATGCGGTGGTTGGAGCACGGCTGGCGCGGTCCGATGAAAAAGTGGTGAAAGAATAGTTGACAACTCGCCGTTACACCCCTAAATTACGCGGCTCACGCAGCTGATGAAGCGCGGGACACCTGCCCAGGTGGCGGAATTGGTAGACGCACTAGTTTCAGGTACTAGCGGGTAAAACCGTGGAGGTTCGAGTCCTCTCCTGGGCACCAATTGTAGACGAAGCCCGCAGCGATGCGGGCTTTGTCGTTTCTGGCGTTTGACGATCCACTGCAAACCCTACTCGCGCGGCCGATGTCGCACCGATCTTACGCAACACGACGTGCATCGCTTCGCCATGCGCCGAGCAAGTGACGCTGCGCGGAAAGCCCGATGCTTTCGCAAGCGCGACCGGCGCCGATCCGCCGGCGCTCCATGCATGACGTAACTTACGGCGACGCAGCGCCATCCAGCACTTCGATGGTCGTCACGTTGCGCACCCAGCGCGCGGGACGCGCATCCGCCGGCACCAGCAAGCGAAACGGGCCGTCCTCCGACAGTGGCTTGCCGTCGCGCTCATCCACCAGCAACACGTTCGCGTTGCCCAGCGTTGGATCGAGCTCACCCAATCCAAATACCACCTGATAGTGATCGGCGGCGGTTACGCGCACGTATTGCGCCAGGGCGCGGCCACGCAGCTTTTCCAGCGGCAAGCCGGCGCGCTTGAGCACCTCGGCCAGCGACACCCCACGCCATGTTGCCGGCGGCTCGTCGTGGGCCTTGGCGGTAACCTCGGTGTGCGGCAGCGCCGCCACGGCCTGTCGATCCGCCTGCCAGGCCGGCTGGCCGGGCACGCTCACTCGCACGACGTCACTGGCACTCGCGGCCCACGCAAGGCTCGCCAGCATCACGAACAGTATCGAAGCCAACCCTTGTCGCATCGCACTCTCCTTTTTCTTGGTGCCTGTCCGGCAGGCCAGGCTATCCCGTTCCATGTGATCGTGATCCCCGCCAGGGCGGAACCTGCGCCAAGCGCGCGGAACATCCGGTGGAGCGGATACGACGAGTCACCCCGTGATTTCACGGCGCATCAGCCTTCGCAAGGATGATGCGTCAGTCAGCGTGTGGAAGGTACCGGCTCAACGGGCGGCCCCTTCAACTCCACCATGTTGCCCTGTGGGTCGTACAGGTAGATCGAGGGACCCTCACCCTTGGCACCATAGCGCGAGCCAATGTCACCCACGCGCACGCCATGCGCCTTGAGGTGGGCCACGATCGCCGCCTCGTCATAACCCTCCACCTGCAGGCACAGGTGATCCATGTTGTGACCTTCATCGCCCGGCCCCGCGCCGCCATGACGCCCCAGCTTGCCGTCCAGCGATACCAGATCGATCAGGGAATCACCCGCGCGCAGCTGCACCAGCCCGATCTCGTCCTGGCGGCGCTCCTCACGGCAGCCCAGCACCTGCACGTAGAAGCGCTGCATGGCGGCCATGTCGCGCACGCGCAGCACCACGTGATCGATACGGGCGAGCTGGAACGGGGGTGTATTCATGGGCGCGGGAAGTCAGGGAAAGCCCGATCTTAAGCCGATTGAGACCCTGCCGGCACGGCCGCTGAAGAAGCCGGGCTGCGCCGCGCCAAACCCACCCGAACCGCCTTATAATTGCCGTTTAGCGTGTGGTGGGAGAAGCGGCGCGAGCCGCTGCCGAAGGCGCAACGCCCGTAATCGCTCAGGCCCCATACCATCATGCGCATAAACACTCTGGAGAGACCGGTTCAATCCGGCGCCGAAGGGGCACGAAGCGTGGGTCATCCCATGGCTTCCAAACTCTCAGGCAAAAGGACAGAGGGGCGCTTCGCGTGCGGCTTGCACGTTACTTTCGGACGCCCCTGCCATGAGTCAGAACGCCAATCCTTCCCTGCGTGACCTCGAGCATCACGACGCCTTTATCGAGCGTCATATCGGCCCCAACGACGCAGAGATCGCCAAGATGCTCAGCGTGGTCGGCTACGAATCGCTGGAAGCGATGACCGACGCCATTGTGCCGGGCAAGATCAAGTCGCAGGCCCCGCTGGCCCTGCCCTCCCCGATCACCGAAGTGGAGGCACTGGCCAAGATTCGCGCCATTGCCGACAAGAACCAGGTGTTCAAGAGCTTCATCGGCCAGGGCTACTACGGCACGCTGACCCCCAACGTCATCCTGCGCAACATCCTGGAGAATCCGGCTTGGTACACGGCCTATACGCCGTACCAGGCAGAAATCTCGCAGGGCCGCATGGAGGCGCTGATCAACTTCCAGACCATGTGCGCCGACCTGACGGGCATGGAAATCGCCAACGCCTCGCTGCTGGATGAAGGCACCGCGGCGGCCGAAGCGATGACGCTGGCCAAGCGCTCGGCCAAGTCCAAGTCCAACGTGTTCTTTGTGTCCAGCGCCGTGCACCCGCAGACGCTGGAAGTGCTCAAGACCCGCGCCGAGGCGATGGGCATCGAACTGCACATCGGCGACGACAGCGAAGCCAAGAGCGTCGCCAGCTTCGGCGTGCTGCTGCAATACCCCAACACCTTCGGCCAGATCAACGACTACAAGGAGCTGGCCGACTGGGTGCATCACCACCACGGCGTGGTGTGCGTCGCCACCGACCTGCTCGCGCTCACCCTGATCGCCGCACCGGGCGAATGGGGCGCGGATATCGTGGTGGGCAACACCCAGCGCTTTGGCGTGCCGTTCGGTTTCGGCGGCCCGCATGCTGCTTTCATGGCCTGCCGTGACGCGTACAAGCGCTCCATGCCGGGCCGCCTGATCGGCGTGTCCATCGACGCCGAAGGCAAGCCGGCTTACCGCCTCACCCTGCAGACGCGCGAGCAGCACATCCGCCGCGAGAAGGCCACCTCCAACATTTGTACCGCGCAGGTGCTGCTGGCCGTGATGGCGAGCATGTACGCCGTGTACCACGGCCCGGAAGGCCTCACCCGCATCGCGCGCCGCGTGCATCGCCTGGCCGCGATCCTGGCCGGTGCCCTGCGCACCGCCGGCATCACCGTGGGCCCGGACTTCTTCGACACCTTGCACGTGGTGAACGTGGATGCCGCCGCACTGCACGCCAAGGCGCGCGCCGCCGGCATCAACCTGCGCCCGATCGACGACAAGAGCGTCGGCGTCAGCCTGGACGAAACCACCACCCGCGCCGATGTGGTCGCCCTGGCGGCGGTGTTCGGCGCCACCATCGCGGATATCGACGCGCTGGATGCCCACACCAACGACGCCCTGCCCGCCGGCCTGCAGCGCACCACCGCGTTTCTCACGCACCCGGCCTTCAACACGCACCACAGTGAGCACGAACTGCTGCGCTACATGCGTTCGCTGGCCGACAAGGACCTGGCGATGGATCGCACCATGATCCCGCTGGGCAGCTGCACCATGAAGCTCAACGCCACCGCCGAGATGATCCCGGTGACGTGGCCGGAATTCGCCAACATCCACCCGCTGGCGCCAGCCGAGCAGGCCACCGGTTATAAGCAGCTCATCGAGGAGCTGGAAGCCATGCTGGTGGAGTGCACGGGCTACGACGCGGTGAGCCTGCAGCCCAACTCCGGCGCACAGGGCGAATACGCCGGCCTGCTGGCCATTCGCGCCTATCACCGCTCGCGCGGCGAAGGCCATCGCGACATCTGCCTCATTCCGGAATCGGCTCACGGCACTAACCCGGCTTCCGCGCAGATGTGCGGCATGCAGGTGGTGGTGACCAAGTGCGACGCCAACGGCAACGTCGATGTGGAAGACATCAAGCGTGCCGCGGAGAAGTTCAGCAACCGCCTCGCTGCGCTGATGATTACCTACCCGTCCACGCACGGCGTGTTCGAGGAAGACATCGTCAAGATCTGCGAGATCGTGCATGAGCACGGCGGCCAGGTGTACACCGACGGCGCCAACATGAACGCGCTGGTCGGCGTGGCCAAGCCCGGCAAGTGGGGCTCGGACGTGTCGCACCTGAACCTGCACAAGACCTTCTGCATTCCGCACGGCGGCGGCGGTCCGGGCGTGGGTCCCTGCGCGGTGAAGTCGCACCTCGCCCCGTTCCTCCCGCGCACGTTCGGTGGCGAAGGCGAAGTAGGCATGGTGTCGGCGGCCAGCTTCGGCTCGGCCTCCATCCTGCCGATCAGCTGGATGTACATCACCATGATGGGCGCGTCCGGCCTGCGCCGCGCTACCCAGGTGGCACTGCTCAACGCCAACTACATCGCCAAGCGCCTGGCACCGCACTTCGAGACGCTCTACACCGGTCGCAACGGACTGGTGGCGCATGAGTGCATCCTCGACCTGCGCCCGCTCAAGGACGCCACCGGCATCGGTGCCGAGGACGTGGCCAAGCGCCTGATCGACTTTGGCTTCCACGCGCCGACGCTGAGCTTCCCGGTCGCCGGCACGCTGATGGTGGAGCCGACCGAGAGCGAATCGCAGTACGAGCTGGATCGCTTCATCGATGCGATGATCCAGATTCGCAACGAGATCCGCGCGGTGGACGAAGGCAAGCTCGATCGCGAAGACAACCCGCTCAAGCACGCGCCGCACACCGCCACCATGGTGTCGGCTACGGAATGGACCCACGCTTACACCCGTGAACTGGCTGCCTTCCCGCTGCCCAGCCTGAGGTTCCAGAAGTACTGGTCGCCGGTGGCCCGCGTGGACAACGTCTACGGCGACAAGAACGTGTTCTGCAGCTGCGTGCCGGTGGAAGCGTTCAAGGGCGAAATCGAAGCCTTCAGCGAGCCGAACGTGGCCTAAGCCACTCGCTGCTCGATCGATAAAAGGGCTCCGCGCGCGGAGCCCTTTTTTTCGCGTCACAGACGCCCGCGCGCCCTATGGCGCCGACTCTGTCGCCGCTGCATCGCGCATGCGGTGATAGGCAAAGGTGCCTCGCACGCCACTGATAAAAGCAAGCAACAACGCGATAGCGAGGAAGATGCCCACGGCCGCCTTCGGCTGCGCGGCGAACTGGAACACCTTCTCCAGCGCGAACAAGGTCAGGCCAGCCACCGCAAACGCCTTGGAGCGTGCGCGAATGCGCCAGGCGATTACCGCGAACAGCAATGCATCCACATAGGCCCAACCGTTGATGCCCATGATCGCGCCGTGGCTGACTACCGCCACCGTGGCAAACAGCGTGGTTACACCCGCACAAATCAGCGCTGCCCACATGCCCCCGTTGGATGCCTGTTCGGCATCGGCGACGTTGTCGATCTGCGGCCAATACCAGCGCACCGGCTTGTTATTCCTCGCCATGTCACTCCCCTGTACCGATGGACGTCGCCCAAACCCCTGCACGAGCGATCGCCGATCATGCTATCGGCATGCCGGCCAGGGACATATCGCTTCGCGCCCTTCTTGGTATGCACATTTACTGGCAACGTTGTCATTCCATGGATTCAAGGCGTGCACGAAGACCGTCGACGGCCCTGCTGACGTCGATGTTGGCTTGCTGCAACGCAATAGGAAAAGTGGCGACAGCGTCGCCCTACAACGCCGCCAATGCTCCGCATGACGATTCTCCGCGCCTCGTCACAGTTTGTGACAGCCATTGGAGACAACGTTGTCATTGCGGGATTTATGACGACACCGCTCCGGCCGTCTCGGCACGGTTTGCAGGAATGCCAGGAACGCTCCGTCCCGATGGCCATACGGAAACGGCCAGTCGCCCTCGACCATCCAAACCTTGCACTACGAACAGGAGACACCCCTATGCGAGTCAAGCAATCGGTGATGTGGGTACGCACAGCCATGCAGGCCCTTGGTAGCGCCGCCGGCGGCGCGATGGCCATGAGCCTGATGGCCATGGCGCCCGTGCAGACCGTACACGCGCAAAGCGCGCCCGCCTGCGCGGCACCGTGGACCGCAAGCGCCGCTTACAGCGGCGGTGCCGTGGTAAGCGAGAACGGCACCAACTACGTCGCCAATTGGTGGACCCAAGGCAACGATCCGGCGACCAGCAGCGGGCCCACGGGCTCGGGGCAGCCTTGGACCTCGCAAGGCGCATGCGGGGGCAGCAGCGGCTCCGGCGGAAGCAGCAGTGGCGGCTCGGGCAGCGGCGGGAGTGGCTCGGGCGGCACCTGCGCTGCGGCATGGGTCTCCACACAGGCCTATAACGGCGGCGCCGTGGTGAGCGAGAACAGCACCAACTACGTCGCCAACTGGTGGACCCAGGGCAACGACCCCGCCACCAGCAGCGGCCCGACCGGCACGGGCGAACCGTGGACGTCGCAGGGCAGCTGCACCGGCAGCAGCGGGGGCGGCAGTTCGGGTGGTGGCAGCTCCGGTGGCGGTAGCTCGGGCGGTGGCAGTTCCGGTGGCGGCAGCGGCGGCTCCGGTGGCGGCACCACCAATCCGCCGGGCACCGGCGCCAACCTGCTATTCAGTCCGTACAAGGACGTCACGGTGAACCTCAACTGGAACACCAACGTGATGCAGACGGCGGCGGCCACCGGCTCGGCCATTCCGGTGGTGGGCTCCGGTAGCCTCAAATCCAACTACGTCACCAACCTCAGCGCCATCACGCTCGCTTTCGCCACCGGCGAATGCGGCAACGAAAATTGGGGTGGCATTCCGGGCGCCAGCTTCGCCACCGCCAACATCTCCGCACTCTCCAGCGCTGGCCTGCCCTACGTAGTCTCCACCGGCGGCGAAGCGGGCACCTTTACCTGCGGCAGCACGGCAGGCTTCGCCTCGTTCCTCTCGCGCTACATGACCCCGCAGATGGTCGGCGTGGACTTCGACATCGAGGGCGGCCAGAGCCAGGCGGACATCAATAACCTTGTGGCCGCTGCCGTGTATGGCCAGAGCCTTTACCCCAACCTGCGTTTCTCCTTCACCCTCGCCACGCTGGGTGCATCGGACGGCAGCTACGGCGGCCTCAACAGCCTTGGCGACATGGTGGTGAAGGCCATCAAGGCCTCGTCGCTCAGCAACTACACCATCAACCTGATGGTGATGGACTTCGGTGGCCCCAGCAGTGCGGTGTGCGTGGTGTCCGGTGGCGTGTGCGATATGGGCCAGTCGTCCATCCAGGCTGCGGTGAACCTGGAGCACACCTACGGCATTTCGCCGAACAAGATCGAGCTGACCCCGATGATCGGCGTGAATGATGTATCCAGTGAAAACTTCAGCATCGCCAATGCCGACACCATCACCAGCTACGCCGTAAGCAACGGCCTGGCCGGCGTGCACTTCTGGTCGCTGGACCGCGACACGCCGTGTAGCCAGAGCACGGCCTCGCCCACCTGCAACTCCGTATCGACGACTACGCCGCTGCAGTACACCAAGCGGTTCCTGAGCGACCTGGGTCGCTGATGCGACATCCGGGGCCGGACTCTCCTGCCCCGGATAGACAGAGGCCCGCGCCATGGCGCGGGCCTCTGCTTGTCAGCGCATACGAGAACGAACGCTCAACCGCCGTTCTTCGCCAGCCACGCATCCACCGTCGGCATGCGTTCGTTGCGAACCATGATGCGGTACTTGATGTTGGCCACGGCCGTTTCGGCATCGCGACGCGAGCCCGGTTCGAGGTGCGCATTCGCATACGCGTTGATCTTGTCGATCATCGCCGGGTTGAACGAGCTGTTGCCCAGCATCGGGTAGTAGCGGCTGCTTGAGCTGCCATCCACCACCTTGTCCACCTGCTCGCGATGAGCCAACGCAAAGTCGAAGGCCAGATCCGGGTGGCGACGCGACACGGAACTGATCATGCCGGCGCTGTTGGTGGCGCCCGGTTCGTCGGTGAGGGCGAGATCCAAGGCGCGCTTGGCGAGCGTTTCGTCCTCGGCAGTGGCGAGCAATCCGTAGAGGCGATCTTTCACCAGCGGCGTCTTCTCCGCCTTGGCCTCCGCATGCAGCTTGTCCCAGGTGGCAGCGTCGGCGTGGCTGGCGACCACGGCGAGAATGGTCTTGCGCAGCGCGGGCGGCACCGCCTTGGGGTCGGTGGCCTGGGCGGCATAGCGGCGACGCGCTTCAGCGATGACCGCGGGATCGCCCAGGCTGGATAGCGTGGCGATCAGGTGCGTGCGCAGGATGCTGGTGGGCACGGATTCACCGGGCTTGGCCTCCCACCCAACGCGCGCGAACACCGGCGTGAGCTGCTTGACGGCGAAGGCGCGGAACGCCGCCTGGCGCTTGTCGTCCCCGCGGTAGTACTGATCCAGGCCGGCAAGGTTGCTGGCCACCTCGTCCCAGATCTGCGGATCGGCATCGGCCGGTGCAGCCTTGGCGAGATCGAGGATGTCCGACGCGGGCTGCAATCCGGCCATGCCCAGCGCCCAGGTATCGCCCATCACGCCCAACTGATCGATCGGCGCGAGCTTGCCAAAGCCGGCCTTGATCGCGGCGAACTGCGCCGGTGCATACAAGGTGCGGTAGTAACCGCTCTGCCCCGCATTGACCAACAGCGTGCCGCAGCCGGGTACCGAAAGCGTCGCTTCGCCATCCACAATGGTGCTGACCGGCTTGCCGCCGTCGGTCTGGGCAATCACCGGCACGTGCCAGCGCAACGGCTGTTTGTTGGGGCGATCCTTGGTGAACTCACCCTGGGTCAGCTTGATCGAGGTGGCGTTGTTGCTGCACGCGCCCGCTTCCACACGGATCAGCGGAACGCCCGGCTGCAAGGTGAAGTCGTGCGCGATCGTGGTGACCTGCTTGCCCGGCACCACCGCGTCCATGGCGTGCCACAGATCATCGGAGACCGTGTTGCCGTAAGCGTGCGCCTTGATGTAATTGCGCACACCGCTGCGCCAGTTGTCGGCGCCCACATAGGCCTCGAGCATGCTGATCACGGAGGCGCCCTTGGAGTAGGTAATCGAATCGAACGCCTGGCTGGCCTGATCCACCGTCTCCACGTGCTGCACCACCGGATGGGTGGTAACAACCGCATCGCGCGACATCGCTCCCTCGCGAACGCCCACGGCATCCAGGCGGGTATTCCATTCCGGATGCAGGCGTTCGGTGGTGCGCGCAGCCATCCACGAGGCAAAGCCTTCGTTGAGCCACAGGTCGTCCCACCAGCGCATGGTCACCAGGTCGCCGAACCACTGGTGCGCCATCTCGTGCGCGGCGGTATTGAACACCTCCTGCTTGTCCGACAGCGTGGAGATGGACGGATCGAGCAGCAAGGCGTATTCGAAGGTGTAGATGGCGCCCCAGTTCTCCATCGCCGAGAAGAACTGGCTGCTGCCCGGCGAGGCCACGTTGTCCAGCTTGGGCAGTGGGTACTTCACGCCAAAGTAGTCGTTGTATTCCTTGAGCACGGCCTTGCCCGATTCGAGCGTGAAAGCGCCCTGCTCGGACAAGCCCTTCTGCGTAATCACACCGATCTCGGTACCGTCCTGCATGGTGGTCACGCGATCGAATTCACCGGTGCCGAAAAACAGCAGATAAGTAGACATTTTGGGCGAGGTCTTGAACTTCACCTCGCTCAGGCCGTTGCCCAGCTCACGCTTGGAGGCCACCGGCATATTGCTCACCGCCATCTGCTCGGACGGCACGGTCACGTCCAGGTCGAAGGTGGCCTTGTAGTTGGGCTCGTCCCACGAGGGAATAAAGCGGCGCGCGTCGGAGTTTTCGAACTGCGTGTAGAGTGCGCGCTTCTTGCCGGCCTTGGTGTCGTAATCGATGGCGAACAGGCCATTGGCCTGCGTGCCGATCTTGCCGGTGTAGCTCATCGACAGCAGGTACTTGCCCGCCGCGATGGGCTGGCTGAAGGTAAAGGTCGCCGTCTGCGCCTTCTCGTCCACTGCCACCTTGGGCGCGCCGATGGCGAGCTTGCCGCTTACCGGCACCAGCTTCACGTCGCCGAACTGCATGTCGATGGCATTGAGCGTGATGCTGCTGGTGGGCTTGAGCACTTCCACGTCGATCGTCGCCTTGCCTTCGAAGGCGAGCTTGTCGGCATGCGGCACCACCGAGACGGTGTAGTGCGTGGGGCGCACGTCGCGCGGCAACTGGGTGGTGACTTGCGAATAAGGCGTGGCGGCAGCGGCCAGCGCGGCGCCGGTGAAGGAAACGCCGGCAAGAGCCAGCGCGATGGCGGAAACCAGACGAGTACGCATAACGTTTTCCCTGTTAGGCGAGGCCGGCGGCGCGACCCCGAAGTGACGCAAAACAGGTCGATGGTCGGATATGCCGGTCGGCACAGACACCGCCAGAAGTCATGGACTGAAATCCATGAAGGAAAGGCCTGTAGCCGGCCCTCACCCCAGCGGGGCTCGACTGAACGCGGCCTTCTCCGCAAGGCGAAAAACCAGTGTCGTCAGGCTTTTGGAAACGAAAACACCGCACGCGCAGGCTTATGGCGGTTGAAAAGCACCGCCGCCCATTACGGGAATTACCGCCAGGTGGAATGGCCCTCTCGCACCGCCATCGCCCGCCAACCATCCGCACCGCCCACAAAAAAGCCCCGCATGGCGGGGCTCTTTTGCACGACTCACTTATCGGCTCAGGCGAACGGGTCGTCCAACACGATGGTGTCGTCGCGGTCGGCACCGGTGGCCACCAGCGACAGCTTGCATCCGGAGAGCTCTTCCACGGCGCGCAGGTAAGCGCGCGCAGCGGCAGGCAGCTTGTCCCACTCGCGGATGCCCGCGGTGGATTCGTCCCAGCCCGGGAACTCCAGGTACACCGGCTTGCACTCGGCCCAGCCGTCAGCGTCCAGCGGGGCCAGCTCGCGACGCTTGCCACGGTACTCATAGGCAATGCAGACCTTGATGGTCGGCAGGCCGTCGAGCACGTCCAGCTTGGTGATGGCCAGGCCGTTGATGCCGTTGATCTGCACGGCGCGCTTGAGCGCCACCAGGTCGATCCAGCCGCAGCGGCGCGGACGGCCGGTGCTGGCGCCGAACTCGTTGCCGACCTTTCGCAGGCGCTCGCCCATCTCGTCGTGCAGCTCGGTCGGGAACGGACCGCCGCCTACGCGCGTCGCATACGCCTTGCAGATGCCCAGCACGTAGTCGATATCGCCCGCACCCACGCCGGTACCGGCCAGCGCGCCGCCCACGGTGGTGTTGGAGGAGGTCACGTACGGGTAGGTGCCGTGATCGATGTCCAGCAGCGCGCCCTGCGCGCCTTCATACAGGATGTGACCGCCTTCCTTGCGCACGTCGTGCAGGATGGTGGCGACGTCATCGACCATCGGGCGAATGAACTCGCCATAGGCCAGCGCATCGTCCAGCACTTGCTGGAAGTCTACCGGCTCGGCCTTCAGCCACTGGACGAGGATGAAGTTGTGGTACTCCACGGCGGCCTTGATCTTCTCCGGCAGCTCGTGCGGGTACATCAGGTCGGCCACGCGCACGCTGCGGCGCGCCACCTTGTCTTCATACGCCGGGCCGATGCCGCGACCGGTGGTGCCGATGGCACTCTTGCCGGCGGCGATCTCGCGCGCCTTATCCACGGCAATGTGGTACGGCATGATCAGCGGGGTGGCCGGGCTGATCTTCAGGCGGGAACGCACTTCCACGCCCTGCGCTTCCAGCTCTTCGATTTCCTGCTTGAGCGCCTGCGGCGACAGCACCACACCGTTGCCGATCAGGCACAGCGCGTCGTCACGCAGGATGCCCGAGGGGATCAGGTGCAGCACGGTCTTCTTGCCGCCGATGACCAGCGTATGGCCGGCGTTGTGACCGCCCTGGAAACGCGCCACGGCTTTGACCCGCTCGGTCAGCAGGTCAACGATCTTGCCTTTGCCTTCGTCGCCCCACTGCGCGCCAAGGATGACTACTGACTTGCCCATGATGTTGCTCTCGTCAATTTGAAGAATGTGGTGCCCCTTGAGGGGCGAAACAGTCGACGCCGGTTGCTGATCCATCCGCGCTCCACGCCGGCGCCGCAGGGCGCCAGGCCCCGCTTCCCGCGGGGCGACAACCAGACCATCTTGATGATCCCTGATGGGTTGAGCGGCCCATCCGCCGCATTAACTCAATGCATGAACTGCAACGCTAGCAAGCCGATTCCGATGGCCACCGCGCCGCCCGTGCGCAGCGCGCGGGGGCTGAGCTTGGCCGCTTCGCGCATGGCGGCTTGCCAGCCGCGCGGCACAGCGAACAGCACCAGCCCTTCAATCACCAGCACCAGGCACAGTGCCGCCCACAGATCATGCGACATTGGCCTTACCCATCAGCGCTTGGACGATGCGCCGTCGTTGAAATACTTCAGGAACTCCGAGTCTGGACGAAGCACCAGCACACCCTTGCCATCCTGGAACGACTTACGGTACGCCGACAGGCTTCGATAAAACGCGAAGAACTCCGGGTCCTGCCCGTAAGCCTGCGCATAGATCGCGGCCGCCTGGGCATCGCCCTCGCCACGCACCTTGGCGGCGTCGCGTTCGGCCTCGGCCTTGATCACCTGTGCCTGACGGTCGGCGTCGGCCTTGATGGTCTCGGCCGCCTGTTGCCCGGTGAAACGCAGCTCGTTGGCCAGCTGTGCGCGCTCGGCGCGCATGCGCTTGTAGACCGACTCGCTCACTTCGTCCGGCAGATCGATGCGCTTGATGCGCACGTCGACCACGGTGATACCGAGGTTCTTGTTGGCCGCCAGGTCGGTCTGCTTGCGCACCCGCTCGGTAACGTCCTTGCGACCGGCCGCCACCAGCTCCTGCAAGGTGCGTGCGTTGAATTCAAAACGCAGCGCGTCCTTTACCAGCGGCGTGAGGCGAGCCGCGGCCTGCAGTTCGTCGCCTGCGGTGGCGCGGTAGTAGGCCGCGTTGTCGGCAATGCGCCACTTCACATAGAAGTCGACATTGACGCTCTTCTTTTCGGAGGTGAAGTAACGCTCAGGCGCCGCTTCCAGCGTAAGGATGCGGTTGTCGAAGGTCATTACCTGCTGCACGAACGGCAGCTTGGCATGCAGGCCCGGCTTGTCACCGGTGCTCACGATGCGGCCGAACTGCAGCACGAGGGCGGTTTCACCCTCGTGCACGACGAACAGACTGTTGAAGCCGAGCAGCACGAGCAGCACGACGACGATGCCAGAGATGAACTTCATGGCTGCTTCTCCTTGCCGGTCAGGCTATCGCTGCCCGCGGACTGCATTACCGAACCCACGCCCTGCAAATCCTTGCCGGTGGCGCGGTCGAGCGGCAGATAAATCATGTTGCGGCCGCCGGAACCGTCCAGCACCTTGGGGTTGTTGGACATCACGTCCTCGACCGTTTCCAGCCACAGGCGGCGGCGCGTGACATCCGGCGCAGCCTTGTATTCCTTGAGGATAAGGTTGAAACGAGCGGCATCGCCGGTGGCGATGGCCGTGCGCTGAGCACCGTAACCCTGGGCTTCGGCCAGGATGCGCGACGCATCGCCGCGCGCCACCGGCACCACTTTGCTGGCATAGGCGCGGGCGTCGTTCTCGGTGGCTTGCTTGTCTTCGCGCGCGGCGTTGACGTCGTCGAAGGCGTCCTTCACTTCCTGCGGCGGCGCCACGTTCTGGAAGCTCACGTCGGTCACCACCAGGCCGGCGTCGTATTCGTTCAAGGTGGCCTGCAGAATCTCGCGGGTCTGCTGCTGCAGCGTGTCGCGGGTTTCCGTGGCCTTGGCGGCGACCATCGGCACGGCCGGAACCGCCGCCGACGGGGCACTCGCCACGCTGCTGGCTGCCGCCGGTGCGGGTGCGGCGGGTGCGGGCAGCGGCTCGTTGGACTGGCTGGTGAGGATGTTATCCATCACGTTGGCGCCCACCACCGTGCGCACGGCGGCTTCGGCGGCCTGGCGCAGCGTGTCTTCCGGCGGCCCGCTCAGCGAAAACAGGTACTTGCGCGCATCGGAAACCTGATACTGCACGTTGAAATCGACCGAGATGATGTTCTCGTCGCTGGTCAGCATGCGCACCTTGTCCGACACCGAACGAATTTCGGTGGTGCCGACCTTGGTAACCGTTTCGATGGGGCGCGGAAACTTGAGGTGGAAGCCCGGCTGCAAGGTGCGGGCGTACTGGCCAAAGCGCAGCACCACACCGGCCTGGCGAGCATCCACGATGGTGTAGCTGCTCAACAACACCCAGGCCAGCACCAGCGCCAAGGCGATGGTAAACAGGCCGTTACTGCCGCCGCCCAGCTTGCCCAGGCGGTTACGAAGCTGCTTGAGCATGTCCTCCAGGCCCGGCTTGCCGCCGGTCTGTCGGTTCTTGCCCCAGGGATCGCGCTGCCCGTTTCCGGGTTCGTTCCAGGCCATGGTCAGTCTCCTTGAGGCCGCTGGGAGGCCGGCAACATTGGCCGGAAAGCACGTTGAACGGGTTTGGTCATGGTGGCGAGGGCGTCTTGTGGCAAGGGTGCCGCCGCGGCACCGGATGGCCGCACAAACGCCGGCCATTCTACCAGAGCTGGGCCGGGATTCCTCACCAAAGGAACACGCGGGCGCCGCGCTGCGGTCAAAAGCATGGGGTGCCGTTCAGAACGCCGACTCCTCGGGCGTTCCCAATAGCTCCCGCAACAGGTCCGCCTCCGCCGTGCTGCCGCCGCTCAATGGGGCGATGACGCTGCGCGGGGCGTCGATGTTCAAGCGCCAGCCGGCTTCGTCCACCTCCTCACCCACGATGGCGCCCGCCGCCTTGAGGCGGGCATGCAAGCGGCCCGCGGAAAGCGGCAGGCGCAGTTCCGATTGCACCCGGTCACCGCCGAGCAGCTCGCCCAGCGCCTGCCGGAGCAAGTCCAGGCCCAGGCCCGTGGCGGCGGACAGCCACACCGTGGTCGGACGCCCTTCCCCGTCGCGGTCGATGCGAGGCTCCTGGCCGGCCAGGTCGATCTTGTTCATTACGCGCAGCTGCGGCAGATCGCCGGCATCGATCTCTTCCAGCACGCCATCGACCACGTGCGCCAGCCGCTCGCGTTCGTCGTCGGCGGCGTCGCTCACGTGCAGCAGCAGGTCCGCATCGCGGGCCTCGGCCAGGGTGCCGCGGAAGGCGGCCACCAGGTCATGCGGCAGCTCGCGGATGAAACCCACGGTATCGGCCAGCACCGCCGGCCCGCAGGAGAGGCCATCGAGCTTGCGCACGGTGGGGTCCAGCGTGGCGAACAGCAGATCGGCGGCGAATACCTCGCCTTCGGTCAACACATTGAATAGCGTGGACTTGCCGGCGTTGGTATAGCCCACCAGGGCCACCCGCGGCACGGTATTGCGCAGGCGGGCGCGGCGCTGCTGCACGCGCTGCGTCTGCACCTTCTCCAGGCGCTTGGAAAGCATCTTGACGCGCTCGGCCAGCAAGCGACGATCGGTTTCCAGCTGGGTTTCGCCGGGGCCGCGGTTGCCGATGGCACCGCCGCGCTGGGCGTCCAAGTGGGTCCAGCCGCGCACCAGGCGGGTAGCGAGGTGCTTGAGCTGAGCCAGCTCCACTTCCAGCTTGCCCTCGTGGGAACGGGCGCGCTGGGCAAAGATGTCCAGGATCAACCCCGCGCGGTCGACCACGCGGATGTTGAGGAGCTTTTCGAGGTTGCGCTCCTGCACGGGCGACAGCAGGTGGTCGATGAGCACCAGGTCAGCGCCCAGCGCCCGCGCCGCCTCCGCCACCTCGTCGGCCTTGCCGGTACCGATGTAATAGCGAGGGTTGGGTACATCGACGCGAGCCGTGATGCTGCCCAGGATGTCCGCGCCGGCGGAGCGAACCAGCTCGGCGAATTCTTCGGCGCGCCGCTCGGCGTCGCCCATGCCGCGCGAGTGCGGAAGCACGAGGACGGCACGTTCGCCTTTCTTTTGACGATCAAACACGAGGTGGGAAGGACCTGTATGAAGACGCCGGGCCACGAACACCAGGGTTCGCGGCCATCGGCCGGAGTGAGGAAGTGTATGTCGTTATGCCGCCGGGCGATCAAATCGCCTCGCCCCGCGGCCTTCCCTACTCAGATGGGTCGACAGGTCGCCCGAATCAACCTTCGGTGTCGGTGGAACCCAGCGGCGCCTCGCCGTGCCCGTCGTGGCCGTTGCCGACGCGTACGTTGCGGCTGGGCACCACGGTGGAAATGGCGTGCTTGTAGACCATCTGGCTGACCTGGTTGCGCAGCAGCACCACAAATTGATCGAACGATTCGATCGTGCCCTGAAGCTTGATGCCGTTGACCAGATAGATAGCGACCGGGACCCGCTCACGGCGCAGCGCGTTCAAAAACGGATCTTGCAGCGATTGCCCTTTGGACATTTCTTCTTCTCCCCTCGCGAAACGGACGGGCCGGATAAAAGACGCATGCCGCGCCCCGGCCCAAGACTCAGGAATATTAACCACTTTTAAATCGTTGATGAAAGGGCAAATGCGCGCTTTCTCAATGTGTGAAAAAGACGTTTAGAGACGGCCGATTCCGGCGTGCTCATCGACTCCCCAAAAAAAGCGCCAAGGCTTCGGTGGCCACCGCGTCGAAGCCGGGACAATCCGGATCGATCACACGCGCATCCAGCTCACCGCGCAGCCAGGTGATCTGGCGCTTGGCGAGCTGGCGCGTGGCGAATACACCGCGATCCCGGAACTCGGCCGCATCCGTCTGGCCGTCCAGATATTCCCAGGCCTGGCGATAACCCACGGCGCGAATGGCCGGCAGATCCGCGTGCAGGTCGCCCCGCGCGCGCAGTTGGCGCACCTCGTCCAGAAACCCATCCGCAAGCATGGCATCAAAGCGTTGCGCAATGCGCGCGTGCAGCGGGCCGCGATCGGCCGGCAGCAAGGCGAGCTTGAGCACGCGCCAGGGAAATCGCTGACCACTGCCGCCCTGCTGCTGCTCCGATAGCGGTCGACCGGTGAGTTCGATCACTTCCAGCGCGCGCTGGATGCGCTGGGCATCGTTCGGGCCGATGCGCGCGGCCGCGGCCGCGTCGCGTTCGGCCAATCGCGCGTGCAATGCCGGCCAGCCGACGCTGGCCGCCTCGGCGGAGAGACGCTCGCGAATGGCCGCGTTCGCCTCCGGCAACTGCGACAAGCCTTGTTGCAATGCGCGGAAATACAGCCCCGTGCCCCCAACGAGCAAAGGCACGCGCCCCTGCGCGGTGATGTCTTGCATGGCCGCCACGGCGTCCAGGCGAAAGTCAGCCGCCGAGTAAGGCTCCGCCGGGTCGCGAATATCGATCAAGCGATGCGGGTAACGCGCCAGCGTGGCGGCGTCCGGCTTGGCCGTGCCAATGTCCATGCCGCGATACACCAATGCCGAATCGACGCTGACCAAATCCACCGCAAATCGGTCGCTCAGCGTACAGGCGAGCGCGGTTTTGCCCGACGCGGTCGGGCCCATCAGAAATAAGGCCAGTGGGCGCTGATCGATCGGCATCCGCCCATTCTAGTGGCGTGCGACCGTTTAATGGTCGCCGCCGCGCGCTCAGACTCAGTCGTAGAACTCCACCTTGCCGCCGACCAGGTGGTACATCGAGCCGAGAATCTTGATCTTGCCGTCTTTCTCCAGCCCCGCCAGCACCTCGCTACGTCGGCGGATCTCGTCTACGGTGCGGCGCACATTGGTGGCCGCCACCGCGTCCACGAAGTCGGCGTTCTTGCTGCTGCGTTCGCCGCTGTAGGTGGTGGCCTCCACGGCGGGCTTGATCTTGTCCAGCAAGCCTGTGAGGTTGCCCAGCTTGGCGCCATCGATGGCACCCTTGATGGCGCCGCAGGCGGTATGCCCCATCACCAGCACCACCTTGGCGCCAGCCACCGCGCACGCGAACTCCAGGCTCCCCAGCAGATCATCGTTGGCGATATTGCCGGCCACGCGTGCGCTGAAGGTATCGCCAATACCGGCATCCAGAATGATCTCGGCCGGCGCCCGCGAATCGATGCAGCCGAGGATCACCGCCGCCGGATACTGACCATTGGCGCTGCTGCGCTTTTGCGCCAGGTAGTCGTGCACCTGCATCTTGCCGCTGCGAAAGCGCTGGTTGCCTTCCTTCATCAAGGCAACCACGCGATCAGGCGTGAGCTGGTCGCGCTGGTCCTTGGTCAGCGACATCAGGCGTACCTGTTCCGCCCATGCCGTGGGCAGCGCGCCCATGAGGCCAACGGCGGCGAGCCCCAGCGCCGACTTGAGCACCGTGCGGCGCTGGGAATCGGTACGCGTGGAGTCGCAGCATTCGTCGTTCAAGGTGTCCACGGCAGCTCTCCTGTGAATTAGCCCGCTACACGGGTGGCGCGACTCCAGCCCAATCCGCATGAAACATGCGTGAAGCCAACGAGGCGAGGAAATCAGACAGCAGCCATGGACAAATGGCATGCGCGCCCCAACGCTCACCAGTCGAAAATGCCCTTCATCGCTCACGTGGCCACGCGGCACCTACAAGCGCTTGGAACGATGCGCTACCACCATCGGTGGTAGCTGCGAGGTGCCGTGTTCCAGCGCCGGATACCGATCGCCGACTCGGCTCAACCATCAAAAGCTCGCATGCCAAACGCATGGGCCATGCATACCGGCCAACAACCTGCCCGGCATGGCGAAAACATAAAGAACCCACGGAGGATCAGGAAATGACCTACGCATACTCGGAAAGGAAAATGGCCATCGTCCTTTCCTCCGCCATGCCAGCCGGCGTGGCTTCGAACGCCTGCGCCCACTTGTCCGTGTCCCTGGGGCACCGACTTGGTCACGCGGATATGGGCGCCACCTCGATGAGTTCCGACGGAGTCGCGTATCCGGCCATTCTTAAGTACGCCATCGTCACCTTGGCTGCCAGCCCAGCCAAAACAAACACCATCGCACGCCTCGCCCAGGCTGACACCGATGTTTTGTTTGCCCGCTTCACAGAGGACATGCTCAATACCGAGAGCGACAACGACCTGCGAGTAGCCATGGGATGCAAGTCGTTTGCCCAGATGGCGCATCTGGGGGTGGGCCTGTACGGATCTGCCGAGCGAATCAAGGCGTTGACTCGCGGACTGTCGCTATGGGGACGATCCGTCACGCCATGAAGGGAGCGTGCGTGCTTCAAGGAAGCTCATCCGGCACGCACGCTCCGTCCCAAGCACTACTTGGACGATGCAGCCGGCACGCCCATTTCCCTCAGCAGGTTATCGGCGTGATCCAGGTGATGCATGACCCACAACATGTAGCGCACATCGACCTGGATGGAGCGGTTGAGCGCGGGGTTGAACAGCCAGTCGCCACTCACTGACTCCCAATTGCCGTCGAAGGCCAGGCCGACCAGGCGACCTTCGGCGTCCAGCGCGGGCGAGCCGGAGTTGCCACCGGTGATGTCCAGATCGGCCAGGAAGTCGACCGGGAGCGTGCCGAGTTTCTTGGACGCGTAACCGTCGAAAGCCTTGGCCTTGATAGCCGCCAGCTCCGCCTGCGGCGCGTTGAAGGGCTCCTTGCCGGTGGCCTTTTCAACAATGCCCTGCGCGGTGGTGAACGGCGCATAGTTCACGCCGTCGCGCGGGGCGACGCCCTGCACATTGCCGAAGGTGACGCGCAATGAGCTGTTGGCATCCGGATATACCGGCAGGTGTTGGGCATCCTTCCACGCAATCATCGCCTGCATGTAACGCGGACGCAGTTTGCTCATCGCACCCGCGCGCGCGTCCTGCTCATCCTCCACCTTCTGCAACTGCGGCTGCAGGGCCACGGCGAGTTTGAGCAGGCTGTCATTACTGGCCTCGATGGCTTTGCTGTCGGCCTTGAACCATTTCAAGCGCTCATCGACGTTGCCAAATTGGCTGCCGGCATAGAGCGCGGCCACCTTCTGCGCAATCTGCGCGTCGTTGGCGGCATCCCCCAACCACGCATCCAGCGCGGGCAGACGCTGTGCCTTGGGCAGCGCCAGATAGCGTTTGAGGCCATAGACCAGCAGTTGCTGATCGACCGTGGGATCGTAGCGGCGCTCCATTTGCGTGAGCGCGCCTTCGATGCGCACCTCGTTACGTTGCTGGTAGCTGGCGTCCCGCTCCATGTCCGGCTTGGCGCGCTCCTTGGAAAGGCGCACCAGGCGCAGGGCATTGCCCAGCATGGCGCTACGCGTAACGAGGCCGATATCCAGCGTGCGTTCGCGCGTGGTCTTTTCTTCCTCGATGGCCTGCCGCAGCTTGCCGATATCGGCGACCAGTGCCTGGTTGTCGGCGCCGCCCTGCTGTTTCAGCCACGTTTCGAGCTGCGCTTCCTGCGTGCGTTTTACCGCCACGGCATCCGCGCGACGCAGGCCTTCGAGCTGCCCGCCAAAGTTCTTCAGATAATTGTTGAGGCTGGCGACCATGCTGGCGTACTTCACGGCCGCCTTGGGATCGGCCTTGCCTGCCGTGTTGATGATGTCGAGAGTGTCCTCGTACACCTTGATCTGGGTGGGATAGGTCCAGTCGATCGCGCTCTGCACTTCATCGGCAAGGCGATAGCGGTTGGTTCGGCCCGGGTAACCGGTGACCATTACGTAGTCGCCCTCTTCCAGCCCCTGCGGATTGAGCTTGAGCACGTGCTTGGGCTGGTAGGGCACGTTGTCCTTGGCGTACGGCGCGGATTTGCCGTCCTTGGACACGTAGGCGCGCAGGTAGCTGAAGTCGCCGGTGTGGCGCGGCCACATCCAGTTGTCGACGTCGCCGCCGAACTTGCCGATGGATTCGGGCGGCGCGTAAACCACGCGCACATCCTTGATCTCCAACTGACGGATCAGCTGGTAGCTATAGCCGCCGTGGAAGGTGTAGACGTCACAGCGATAGCCTTCGATTTCGCAGGCTTTTACCTGAGCCTTGGTGGCCTGCTCGATCGCCTTGTGCCGCTCGGCGCCACTCATGGTGTCCGTCAGCTTGCCGGTGATGTCCTTGGTGACGTCACGAATTTCCTCGGTAACGAAAACGCGCATGTTCGGGTCACCCGGCAACTCCTCGGCGTGGGTCTTGGCGAGGAAGCCATCCACGATGAGGTTCTTCTGCGGCGTGGAGTTGTACTGCAGGGCGCCGTAGGCGCAATGGTGATTGGTGACCACCAGCCCCTGCGGGGACACGAACGAGGCCGTGCAACCACCCAGGCTCACGATGGCGCCCATGGGGTAGGCAGTGAGATCGGTGAGCGTGTTGGGGTCCAACTTCAGGCCGTGCTGTTTGAGCGTAGCGGCGATGGAAGGAAGCTGGGCGGGCTGCCACATGCCTTCCACGGCATGGGCGGACGAGATGAGGCCGGCAGACAGGGCCGCGGCAAGAACAAGACGACGCACGAAACTCTCCTGGTGGAACGGCCCGCCGTAGCGGGCAAATACTGCGGGCCGCGCCCCGCATGACGGGACGCTGTGTGAAGTAGAGCCGACCTGGGACGACTCGATCGACCGCCTTCATCCGTTCGAAGACGGATATGGGGCAGCTTCAGTCCCTTGAAGGCAGAGGCGCTGGATTTCCGCTGTTGCGGGAATGACGACCTTAGCGGGCGGGTACGCCCAGTTCTTTGAGCAACTCGGGGGCGGGATAAACCTTATCCATCAACCAGCGCATGTAGCGCATGTCGACATGGATCGCGCGCTTGTAGCGCGGGTCGTACATCCAGCTTGCGCTGACCGCCTCCCAATTGCTGTCGAAGTTGAGGCCTACCAGCTCACCCTTGGCGTTGACCACCGGCGAGCCGGAGTTGCCGCCGGTGGTGTCGAGGTTGCTGAGGAAGTCCACCGGCATGGCGCCGAGCTTGGCATCCGCATAGCCCTCGTAGTCACCCTTGGCGATGGCGTCGAGCAGGGGCTTGGGTGCATCGAACGGCTCCTGCCCGGTGTTCTTCTCGACGATGCCGGCCGTGGTGGTCAACGCTTCATACGTCACGCCATCGCGCGCCTTGAGCGTGGAGACCTTGCCGTAGCTCACGCGCAGGGTGGAGTTGGCATCCGGATAGACCGCCCGGCCCTGCTTTTCGCGATAGCCGATCAAGGCTTCCATATAGGCGGGACGCAGGCGCAACAGATCGCCTTCACGCGTCTTGCGCGCCTCTTCCACGCGGAGCAACGCTGGCAGCAACTGGGCTGCCAACGCCAGCAACGCATCGCCCGACTGGGCAACGCTGGCGGGCTCGGTCTTCAACCACTGCAGCCGCTGGGCTTCCTCGCCGAGCTTGGTGGCACCGTAGACGCGCTCCAGCCGCGCCGCGAGCTCGGCCGGCGTGCGGCCGAAGGCGGCGTCGAATTCCGGCAGTCGCTGGGCATCGGGCAGCTTTTGGTAGCGCACCAGCAACGCGGTAAGCAACTGCTTCTCTACCTTCGAATCGTAGCGACGCTGCACTTGACGCAGCATGCCGGCCGTCAGGTCTTCGTCACGCTGCTGGTAACCGCTCTCGCGTTGCGCATCCGGCTTGCCGCGCTCATGCGCCAGGCGCTGCAGGGTAAGCGCCGAACGCATGAGCTGGGTCTGACTCTGCAGCAGACCAAGCAGCAGGTCACGTTCGCGGTCGGCGTTACCGCTCGCGATCAGGCGATTCACTTCATCGATCTGCGGGCGCAGTTTGCCGGCCTGCGGCTGGGCCGCAAGCCACGCCATCATGGCGTCCTCGTCCTTGCGCCGGATGCTCACCGCATCGCTGCGCTTGAGGCCTTCCAGCTCACCGCTGAAACGCTTGATGCCGTTCTTCAGCGATTGCAGCTGCGAGGCATAACGGATGGCCGCCTGGCGGTCGTCACGGCCGGCGTCCTCGATTACCTGCTGCAACTGCTGCATCACCTGTACCGACGCAGGCAGGCGCCACTGCACTTGATCGGCGAACTCCGCCGCCGTGCGATGGCGATAGGTAACCCCCGGGTAACCGGCCAGCATCACGAAGTCACCTTCGTGTACGCCCTGCCTGGCGAGCGGCAAAAACGCCGGCGGGCGATAAGGCACATTGTCCTTGGCGTAGTCGGCCGGCTTGCCATCCTTGCCGACATAAGCACGCAACACGGTGAAGTCACCGGCGTGGCGCGGCCACACGAAGTTATCCACTTCGTCGCCGTAGTTGCCGATGGCGCGCGGCGGAGCGTAC
This sequence comes from Dyella sp. ASV21, assembly GCF_016428975.1. GTDB lineage: Bacteria > Pseudomonadota > Gammaproteobacteria > Xanthomonadales > Rhodanobacteraceae > Dyella. The sequence continues at coordinate 15,556 of NZ_JAELTT010000014.1, read as the reverse complement.
ACCAGGCGCACGTCGCGCAGTTCCAGCTGCTTCACCAGGTAGAAGTCGCGGCCGTAGAACATATTGACCACGCTGCATCGCATGCCAGCCTCACGCTCGCATTCGGCCACCAGCGCCTTGCTGCTGGCGTCCACGGCGTCGAAATAGGCGCGCCCGGTCTTGCCTTGGGCGGCAGTGAGTACCTTGTCGGTGACCTTGTCGAAGCCGGTGGTGACGCGCAGGCGGAAATCGGGATTGGCCGGCAGCTCTTCGGCACGATCGTGCGAGACGAAGCCGTTCTGGATCAGGTCGCGCTGAGCGTTGCTGTTGTACTGGATGACGCCGAACGCCACATGATGATTGGTGAGCACCAGGCCATCGGTGCTGACAAACGCGCCGGTAGCGCCGCCCACCTTCACCACCGCATTGAGCGGCGCCTTGGTGAGATCGGCCAGCTCGGCCGGGTTGCCCTGATATCCGGCCGCACGCAGCTGACGGGCGATATCCGGCAATTGGGAGGGCATCCACATGCCTTCGTCGGCCTGTGCGGCCGGTGCCAGCGCCACAGCCATCGCCAGGCCCATCGTCTTCAAGCGCATTCGTCGTCCCTATGGGTGATCGCAGAAACTTGCGACATTAGAACGAAGCGCCCCGTGCAGCAACGCTGCACCGCACACAAACAATGGCGCCGGACGACGGCAAAACCCGGCATATCCGCTACCCGCCGCCTTGGCCTGACGGGTAGCGGGCAACGATCAACGGCAGCCTGGCATGCCCGCCGGTGGCGGCAAGGCAAGGAATACGGTGCTCCAAAGCTGGGCCGCGTTGGATTCGTCTTCGTGCGCCCCTTCGGCGCCAAACGGCTCGATGCGGTAGTGGCCGTTCGCATACGACCAGGACCACAGCTCCGAAGTGCGCACGGCGCTGGCACCGCAGATGCCACGCCACAAGGTGGCCTGTGCCTGCTGCAGATGCGCACGGGTATCGGCCGGAAGATCGTTGCGGGCAAGCTGGCGCTTGAGGCCAGCGGCCATCATCGCCTGTTGCCAGGCCCACACCACCGTGCCGTGATACGCGTTGTTGCCAAAGCGCGACCACACCTCGCCATCGGCGTACGCGGGGTTAGCCACCACCATGCCGGCATCCGTCATCAGGCCGGCCGGGAACGGCCGCATCAGGCTGCCGATGTTCTGCTCCAGCACCGCCGCGCTGGGCTTGCCGAACATCAGGCGAAAGCCCTCATCGGAATGCAGTACGGGCACCGGCTTACCCTGCGCATCCAGGGAAATGGCGGGGAAATCCAGCGAGCGATTACCCAGGGCCGCAAGCGCTGCGTGGTCCGACACGCCCACCTTGGCCGCATAGGCGCGCACCTGCTCGGCCGCACGCTCTTGGCTCAAGTGCACGGTGAACAGCGCGGAAGCATCCCGCTCCCACGCATCGGCATGGCTGGCAGCGGCACGCAGGCGCTCGCGCTGGGCGGGCGTGGTGTAGTCGTCGAGCAGGCCGGCATCGAGGAACTGGCCGATCGCGCGCAGCGCCGCCGGCATCCAGATGGCGTTGACGTCATAGGGGTAGCGGCCACGGCCGATGCCCTCGTTGCTGTCGCGCCACTGCCCCACCGGAGCGTTGGGCTTGAGCGACACCAAATTGGAATACACCGGCTTCTGCGCGAAAGCGTCGCTGCTGGCGGCAACGAACAGCAGGTTGCGTACCAAGGCATCGCCTTGGCGCTGGCCGGGCGCACCGCTGGCGAGGAACGTGCGCGCGCCCTCGCGACCACGCGGATCTTCCAGCAACCAGGCGGCGGCGACCGGCGGCAACATGTAGTCATCGTCGACCATCACATAGTCGTAGATGGGGTCGGCCGATGGCTTGCCCTGCTCCTTCAAGTGCTGCAGCACGGCAAATTCGCCGATGCTCTCCTCGTGCGCCACTTCACCGCCGGGCGACAGACGCGCCAGCACCGAGGCAATGCCGGCGTCTACCGCGGCCGGCTGCAATACAGGCATCAGCAAGCGCAGCGACATCAACGTGTCGCGGCCAAAGTAGGTATCGAAACGCCAGGAACCAGCGAGGAACTTCTCGCGGTAGCTGAGGAACTGCAAGGCGTTGCGACTGCGGGCATCGGCCTGCGCGTGCTCGTTGAGCACATGGGTGAACGGAGTGAGCGGCGTTTCGCCGGTGCTGGCCTCGATGCGCAGGTGCAGCGGCTGGCCTGGGCGATCCGGGCGCAGCACGATCTTGCCGTTCTCGCGCGTGATGCGTCCGTTGTCGGTGCTGAGCGCCATGGCGTAGCCCGGTGCGCCATCCACGCGCTGACGCTGCCACTGCACGGAGCGGTCCGATAGCTCGGGCGTGGCCGCCACCTGTTCGGGGTAGCGATGTTCGAGCTGGTAGTCGCGCAGCACGCGGATGCTGCTGAGCACAGCGTCCTGCACCACCAATGCGTCGGCCATCACGCTCGCCTCGGCGACGATGCCGTTCCAGGGGTGTCCATCGACCGTACGGTGCAACCCCTTCACTTCGCCCAGATTCCAGCTCACCGGCTTGGCGGTGGGCTCGAACCATAGGCCCGTACCACTGTTGCCCGCGGGGAAGGCCACCAGCACACGCGGTTTGTCGCCCGCATTGAGCAGCAAGTGGGCCGACACGTCGCCCTGCTGGTAGAAGGCGTTCTCGATGCGCCCCTCGGTAATGCGGAACTGCAGCGGCGCCGGGTCGCCCGGCTCTTGAGCGTGCAGCGACCAGGCTGGCGACAGCCCCGCCACGGCCAGCGCCAGCACCAGACCGGAGCGGCGCAGCGCGCTCCGGAGGGCGTATTTACCCCGCTGTCCCCGCCCCACCGACCCAGCCTTGACCGAGCCCAACATCTTCAAACGCATTCGCTTATTCCTATCCGCTGACGCACAAAGTTGCGACCATAGAAGGAACCGCCAGGACCGGCAACGCTGCACTGCACGAAGTCTGTGCGGGTTCCCCCTCCTATAATGTCGGTTTTCCTGCCCTTCCCCCACGGAAACCCCATGCCTCAGATGATGAAAGCCTTGGTCAAGCGCAAGCCCGAGCAGGGCATCTGGATGGAAGAAGTGCCCGTCCCCGAGGTCGGCCCCAACGAGGTGCTGATCAAGATGGAAAAGACCGCGATCTGCGGCACCGACCTGCACATCTATAAGTGGGACGACTGGTCCCAGCGCACCATCACGCCGGGCCTGACCATTGGCCACGAGTTCGTGGGCCGCATTGTCGAGATCGGCCCCGGCGTCACCGGCTACAAGGTGGGTGACCGCGTTTCGGCCGAAGGCCATATCGTCTGCGGCCACTGCCGCAATTGCCGCGCCGGCCGCCAGCACCTGTGCCCGAACACCATCGGCATCGGCGTGAACCGCAACGGCGCCTTCGCCGAATACATGACCATGCCGGCCTCCAACCTGTGGCCGATCCCGGACCAGATCCCCTCGGAGCTGGCTGCCTTCTTCGACCCCTATGGCAATGCGGCGCACTGCGCGCTGGAGTTCGACCTGATCGGCGAGGACGTGCTGATCACCGGCGCCGGCCCCATCGGCATCATCGCCGCCGGCATCGCCAAGCACGTGGGCGCCCGCAACGTGGTGGTTACCGACATCAATGATTACCGCCTCAAGCTGGCCGCCGACATGGGCGCGACGCGCGTGGTGAACGTGGCCAACCAGTCGCTCAAGGACGTGATGAAGGACCTCCACATGGAGGGCTTCGACGTGGGCCTGGAAATGAGCGGCAACCCGCGCGCCTTCAACGACATGCTCGACTGCATGTACCACGGCGGCAAGATCGCCCTGCTGGGCATCCTGCCCAAGGGCGCCGGCATCGACTGGGACAAGGTGATCTTCAAGGGCCTCACCCTGCAGGGCATCTACGGCCGCCGCATGTACGAGACCTGGTACAAGATGACCCAGATGGTGCTTACGGGCTTCCCGCTGCAGAAGGTGCTCACCCACCAGATCCACATCGACGACTTCCAGAAGGGTTTCGACCTGATGGACGCCGGCAAGTGCGGCAAGGTGGTGTGCTCCTGGAACTGACCGGCGGCGTGGAGCCTTCGGGTTCCTGAACGCACGTCATGACCCCTGCCTCTTTGCAGCTCACAGGCGGCAAAAAGGCGTATTTGAACGACGGCCGCCCGAGTAGACTCTCGCTCTGGGCGGCCGACAGTTTCATTGGAGTAGTGAAGGTGGGGGCCAGGCGGCCCGCACCGGTCGGCACGCGATGTCACCTGGAGCATCGTCGGCATGGCTGACTTATTCGGCAAACCCCATCTGGCCGCTGGACGCGACCGCGCCCTCGCCGTCTATCACTCGCACCGCGTGCGCAAGACGCTGCTGATCCTGACCATCGTACTGGTGGTTTTCGGGCTGCTCGGTTTCTTGCTGGCGCCGCCCATTCTGCGTAGCCAGATCGAGAAGCGTGCCAGCGCTGCCTTGTCGCGACCGGTGACCTTGCGGGCGGTGCACCTCAACCCATACACGCTGCGCCTGCAGCTGGATCAACTGCATATCGGTGATCGCGACGGCAAATCGGCCTTCGTGGATATCGATCAGGCGGTCATCAATACCTCGTGGGCGTCGGTGTTCCGTATGGCGCCGGTGCTGGACGAACTGTCGCTGCAGCACCCACGCATCCGCATCGTGCGCGCGGCCGATCAGCGCTTCAATTTCACCGATCTGATCGAGCGCTATGCATCGCAGCCCTCCGACCCGAAGGCGCCGCCGGCCCGCTTTGCGCTGTCCAACATCAGCGTGCATAACGGCGACATCCAGTTCGATGACCAGCTGACCAAGACCGAGCACCACGTCGAACAGTTGGAAGTCGGCATCCCCTTCATCGCCAACCTGCCCAGCGCCACCGACGTATTCGTGCAGCCCTTGCTGGCGATGCGTGTGGATGGCAGCCCGATCCGGATTTCGGGGCAGACCAAACCGTTCGCCAACACGCGCGAATCCACCATCGGTTTCCAGCTCGATCATCTGGATCTCTCGCGCTACCTGGGCTATGCGCCCAAGCCGCTGCCCATCGCCATTCCGCAAGGCCAGCTCAGCGGCAAGCTCGACCTGCATTTCCTAGAGGCCGAGCCAACCCCGCAACTGCAGCTCACTGGCAACCTGCAGTTGGACCAATTCACCCTCAACAGCAGCCAGGGCGATGCCATCGCCAAGCTCGCGCATGGCAGCGTGGAGCTTACCGACGTACAACCGCTGGCCTCGCGCTACCACCTTGGCGCGTTGAAGCTCGACCAGGCCCAGGTGTACTACACGCAAAAAGCCGATGGGCACACCAACCTCGACACGCTCACCAGCACGCCAGCGCCAACCGAAGCCGACAAGAAGGCCGAGCCGACCGACCTGCGCATCGCTTCGCTCATCCTCGACGGCAGCGCCGTGCATTACGCCAGCGGGGATCAGGGCAAGCTGGATCTCGAAAAGCTGCACGGCAGCCTTACTGGCCTGAGCCTGCTCAAGGCGCCAGCGGCCAAGCTGGATCTCAATGGCGAGCTGTTCGGCGGCAGCATCGGCGCCAAGGGCAGCGTGGACCTCGCCGCCAGCAAACTCGACACCACCTTGCATTTGAGCCAGGTGGACGCCGTACCGCTGCAGGCCGTCAGCTATCAAGGCGTGGCCGCGCGCGTTACCAAGGGCAAGCTCGATGCCGATGGCCAGCTCCAGCTCGACTGGGGCAACGCCTTGAATGTGCATCTGGCCAATGCCCAGGCAAGCATCGATGACTTCGCCCTGGAGCCGCAATACAAAAGCCAGGGCGCGCCCGTGGCATGGGGCAAGCTGGACGTGGAGATCCGGCAGGTTGACCTGGCCAGCCGCCACGCCGAGCTCGGCAAAGTCACCGCCACCGGCATGCAGCTGGATATACGACGCAACGAAAAGAAATACATCACCCTGCTCGACCTGTTCGCGGCCAAAGGCGCACCCAAGAAAGGGGCGAGCGACAACGGCAGCCCCTGGCACTGGAGCATCGAGCGCCTGGGCGTGGAAAGCGGCAGCCTGCAATTCACCGACTTTGCCGCGGGTGCCACGCCAGCCAAGCTGAAGATCGAGTCGCTCAAAGGCAGCATGGAGCACATCAGCGACCGCCTCAACGAGCCGCGCGAGGTGTCGCTGGAAGGCAACATCGGCAAGGGTAGCTTCGCCCTGTCCGGCAAGGTGCAACCCACGCCCACCATCGCGGACCTGGAAATCTCCTCCAAGCAGGTGGATATCGCCAACTTCGCGCCGTACATCAGCGTGCCGTTGAACGTCACCATTTCCAGCGCGCGCATCACCAACAAGGGCAAGCTGCATTACGACGGTCGCGGCGCGGAGCCCAAACTCAGCTTCAAGGGCAATGCCGCACTGGAGCAGGTCCGCATACAGGACAAGCTTACGGGTGACGATTTCATGCGCTGGCGCGCGCTGAGCGGCACCAACATCGACGTCAACTACGGCCAGGGCACACCGCGCATGCACGTGGGCAGCCTGGTGCTTAGCTCGTTCTACGCACGCATGATCGTCAACGCGAGCGGCAAACTGAACCTCTCCGACGTGGTTGCCAAGCCGGAAGAAGCGCCGGTATCGGTGACTCGCGCCGAAGGCTCGCCGCTGCCCGCAGCTCCAGCAGCTCCAGCAGCTCCAGCAGCGCCTGCAGCCCCCGTTGCCAGCACGGCCACGCCGGCTCCCGCGAGCGCGGCAACCACCGCCGCGCCCGCGACAGCAAGCGCACCCGGCCCATCTGCCGCGCCCGCCGCCGATATCCATATCGGCGGCATCACACTGCTCAATGGCCAGCTCAACTACACCGACAATTTCATCAAGCCCAACTACACCGCCAACCTGACCAAGCTCACCGGCAAGATCGGCGCCTTCGGTACCACGCCTGGCGATCCGCCCGCCGACCTTTCGGTACAGGCCGCGCTGGATGACAACTCCCCGGTAGACATCGACGGCAGCATCAATCCGCTACAGCCCGTCGCCTTCCTCGATATCAAGGGCAAGGCCAACGAGGTGGAGCTGACCCGCCTCGCCGCGTATTCCACCCGCTACACCGGTTACCCGATCACCGCCGGCAAGCTTACGGTGGACGTGCATTACATGCTGGACCAGCGCAAGCTCAAGGCCGACAACCATATCTTCATCACCCAGCTCACCTTCGGCGATCGTGACGAGAGCCCGGGCGTCAAACACTTGCCGGTAAAGCTGGCCGTGGCCCTGCTCAAGGACACCGATGGCAACATCGATGTGAACGTGCCCGTATCCGGCTCACTGGACGATCCCCAGTTCAGCATGGGTGGGCTCATCTGGCGCGCCATCGGCAACCTCATCGCCAAGGCCGTCACCGCGCCGTTCCGGCTGCTGGGCGCCGCGTTCGGTGGCGGCAATCATGAGGATCTGGGCTACGTGGAGTTCGACCCAGGCTCCGATGTGCTGGACAGCAAGGCGCAGGAGCGGCTGGGCAAGGTGGTGGCCATGCTCAGCCAGAAGGCTTCGCTTAACCTGGACATCATCGGCCGCGTGGACCCGAGCAAGGATCAGGACGGCCTGCGCAAGTTCACCGTGGACGCCATGGTTCGCCGCGCGAAGCTCCTGGACCAATCGGGCAAGAACGCCGACACCTCCGATGCCGCGCTAGCCGCCGTCAACGTGACACCCGACGAATACGAGAAGTACCTCAAGCGTGCCTATAAGGACGATGACTTCAAGGGCAAGCCCAAGAACCTCATCGGCCTGAAGAAGTCGCTGGAGCCCGATGAAATGCGCAGCTTGATGGAAACCAACGTGCCAGTGGACGACAAGGCCATGCACGACCTGGCTGACCGCCGCGCCGCCGCCGTGCAGGCCTGGCTGAAGGGCAAGCTGGACGACAAGCGCTTCACGGTGAAGCCGCCCCAACTCGACACCAAGGGCATCGACGACCAGGGCAAGACCACGCGTGTGGAGTTTGGCCTGCACCAAGGGTGAGATGTCGCCAGGAACGCAGGAACGCGCTTGCCGGGTACACGCCCGCAAGCGCGATGCGCACCACGCCCTGACCCCGGCCTCCCTGATTCCTTCCCAGCGCCGCCCCAAGCGATCAAAATAAGCCTTTGACCCGCTGGAATATCCCCATGAGCTACCCCGGCCAGACGCGCTTCGCCGCCGAACTCGAATCGATCCGTGAGCAAGGCCTGTTCAAGGCCGAGCGCATCATCACCTCTCCGCAGTCGGCCAAGATCCGCCTGGATAGCGGCAAGGAAGTGCTCAACTTCTGCGCCAACAACTACCTGGGCCTGGCTGACCACCCCGAGGTGATTGCCGCCGCCAAGGAAGCGCTGGATACCCACGGCTTCGGCATGGCCTCCGTGCGCTTCATCTGCGGCACGCAGGATCTGCACAAGGAACTGGAGAAGAAGATCGCCGAGTTCTTCGGCACCGAGGACACCATCCTCTATGCCGCGTGCTTCGATGCCAACGGCGGCCTGTTCGAGCCGTTGCTGGGCGAAGAGGATGCGATCATTTCCGATGCGCTCAACCACGCCTCGATTATCGACGGCATTCGCCTGTGCAAAGCCAAGCGCTTCCGTTACGCCAACTGCGACATGGCGGACCTGGAGAAGCAGCTGCAGGCGGCCGACGCCGCAGGCGCGCGCACCAAGCTCATCACCACCGATGGCGCTTTCTCCATGGACGGCTTCATCGCGCCGCTGGACCAGATCACCGCACTGGCGCGCAAGTACAACGCCCTGGTGCACATCGACGAATGCCATTGCACCGGCTTCCTCGGCGACACCGGCCGCGGCTCGGCTGAAGTGAGCGGCGTGCTTGACCAGATCGACATCATCACCGGCACGCTGGGCAAGGCCTTGGGCGGCGCACTGGGTGGCTTCACCACCGGCCATCGCGAAGTGATCGAGATGCTGCGCCAGCGCTCGCGTCCGTACCTGTTCTCCAACTCGCTGCCACCGCACGTGGTGGCCGCAGGCATCAAGGTGTTCGACATGCTTTCGAACGCTGGCGATCTGCGCGAGCAAGTGAAGACCAACACGGCGTACTTCCGCGAGCAGATGACCAAGGCCGGTTTCGACATCAAGCCGGGCGTGCATCCGATCGTGCCGGTGATGATCTACGACGCCAAGAAGGCGCAGGCCATGGCGGCCCAATTGCTGGACGAAGGCATCTATGTCACCGGCTTCTTCTACCCGGTGGTGCCGCAAGGTCAGGCCCGCATCCGCACGCAGATGAGCGCGGCGCACACGCACGAGCATCTCGACCAGGCCATTGCGGCGTTTACCAAAGTAGGCAAAAAGCTGGGCGTGATCTAAACACACCGCAATGAAGAGGGCCCCGGCAAGGGCCCTCTTTCCCTCAGTTACGCTCTCACCATCACGGCGCGTTGCAGCGCAGCTGCTGTGTGCTGGCGCAGGATTACCATCCGGACTCGGCCCCTCCCGAGCGTTTCCCTGCGAAATGCGGCCGGCGCTTCAGGCCATTTTCTGTGGGTTACTTTCCCCGGGCCTGCAAAAGAAAAGTGACTCGGCCGCAGGCAGGCCGTCGAAACGCCCGCCGCGCAGACGGCAACCAGGGAGAATCGCCGCAACGGAGGCGCAAAGTCGCCGAATGACTCGCTACGCTTGCCCCAGCACCCGCACCTCGGCCTCGCTGAGATGCCGCCACTGCCCCTTGGCCAGCTCGCCGAGTGCCAGCGGCCCGATCGCCACGCGAATCAATCGCAGCACATGGATGTCGTGCGCCGCCAGCAAACGGCGAATGTGGCGATTGCGGCCTTCATCCAGCACGATTTCCAGCCACGCGTTCTTCTCACCACGGCGCAACAGCGTCGCGCGCCGCGCAGCGAGTCGCTCGCCCTGCTCCACCACGCCGTGCACCAAGGCTTCGAGCAGCGCAGTATCGGGTACGGCATCGATCTGCACGTGATACGTCTTGTCCACGTGATGCTTGGGTTCGGTAAGCCTTGCGGCCCAGACACTGTCATTGCTCAGCAGCAGCAAACCCTCGCTGGCCTTATCCAGGCGTCCCACCGGCCCCAACCACGGCAAGCCCGCGTCCTTGAGCACGTCGTACACCGTATCTCGGCCCCGCTCGTCCGCCGCGCTCACCACAATGCCGCGTGGCTTGTTGAGTGCGATGTACACACGCGCGCTCGCCGCGACCGGTGCGCCATCCAACAGAATGCGCTGACGTTGAGGGTCTGCCGAACGCTCCGGGTCGAGCACCACCTTGCCGTCCACGCTCACACGCCCCTCTCGCACGGCCTTTTCCGCCTGACTGCGCGAACACACACCCAGCTTGCTGATGACACGAGCAAGCCCGTAGCGCGGAGCGGCGCCAGGAACAGGGGATCGAGGGGATGAACGAATTGGGCGCATCACGGTGCTTGGACAACAGGTTATCGGACAGCGGGGTTGGCGCTAACGCTCGCCATGGTAGGCGATCCGCCGCTGCAAATGCGGCGCGCAAAAGAAAAGCCCGGCTTGCGCCGGGCTTTTCAGTACTACGAGGCAGCAGAGATTACTGCTGGACCTGCAGCTCGGTGCGACGGTTACGGGCGCGGCCCGAATCCGTGTCGTTGCTGTCGATCGGATCGTTCTTACCGTGGCCGATCGGGCCTTCCAGACGGCTGGCGGCGATGCCGTGAGCGGTCAGGTAGTCGTACACGATCTTGGCGCGACGCTCGGACAGCGACTGGTTGTACGCGTCCTTGCCCACCGAGTCGGTGTAACCGGCAACGGAGACCTTGACCTGCGGGTAACGCTGCAGGGTGTCCACGGCCTGGTCGAGGATGGCCACCGAGTCAGCGGTCGGCTCAGCCAACGCCTTCTTGATGTCCTTCTCGCCAACCTTCGGGCGGTCGAACTTGAAGTTCACGCCACGCAGGTCGATCACAACCTTCTGCGGGCAGCCGTCCGGACCGACGATCGTGCCTTCCGGCAGATCCGGGCACTTGTTGTCGCACAGGTTCACACCGTTGCGGAACTGCTTGGAGCAGTCCGGAGCCACCGGAGCGACCGGAGCCACTGCGGCCGGAGCAGCAGCCGGCTCACCGAAGCGCGACACGATGCTCAGGCCCAGGAACCAGTCGCCGTAGCCGTTCTTGGCAACGTTCGACTTGTCGTCCCAGTCGTAGCGGTAGCCAGCTTCGACACGGATGTCGGTGCTGTCGGTGACGGTCTTGGACACGCCGCCGCCCAGCTCAGCCGCCGGCGACCAGCCCTTGTCCATCGGGTTGCGGTGGTAGCTACCCATCACGCCCACGAGGGCGTACGGACGCCATGCGTTCCAGTCGCCGTAGTAGAAGCGAGCCGTCACACCGTAGTTGTTGTTCGCCCAAGTGCCACCGTTGTTATCGAGGTCACGCTTGGTGCGGTCGATGAACAGGTCGATCGAGGTGTTCGGAGCAATGAAACGACCAACGCCCAGGCCGTAGTAGAACTGACGGCTGTTGGTGTTGCGGTCGGTGTCGTTGTAATAGCCGCCCACGGTCGGGGCGATATACCAACGGCCGTCATAGCTCGGCGAGGACGCGCTGTCCTGCGCGTGCACTGCACCCATGCCGCCCAGGGCCAGGGCGATCACGAAATACAAGCCCTTACGATTCATCAGATGTCTCCTCATTTTATTGGTATCTGCGTCCGTTCCACCCCAGACGGAAAACGCACGTCATAACTGACTTCATCATCCAGGGACTTGTCCTGTCCCTCGCTTTGCGACCCGAATCCAAAGAGTCTCAAGACCACAAGCGCGGCGAAGTGTAGCAAAACCGTTAAGCGCATCGCACGTAGTGCGAGACGTGTCCGGTGAGGCGTGGTTCAGGCAAGCACTGTTTTGCAAAAAACTCGCGCACTCGCACTGCGACAACATGTCGCGTCATCGCGCATCGCATGGATGCGTGTGGGGCTGTTGTATTCATACGCGCGCGTGCATAGCGCCCACACGTAGACAAGCATTGCACCCGCACGCATACGTGCGCGCGTGTTCGCGCGCGAGCAGCGTCCCCACGTACGCCTTATGGAGCGCCATGCAGCCGCAAAAGAAAAGCCCGGCTTGCGCCGGGCTTTTCACCATCACTGCGAGCGATGGAATTACTGCTGCACCTGCAGTTCCGTGCGGCGGTTGCGAGCGCGACCGGCGTCGGTGTCGTTGGTATCGATCGGATCGTTCTTGCCGTGTCCAACCGGACCCGACAGACGGCTTGCATCGATGCCATGCGAGGTGAGGTAGTCGTACACGATCTTCGCACGACGCTCGGACAAGCCCTGGTTGTACTGCTCCGTACCGACACCGTCGGTGTAACCGGCCACCGTGACATGCACCTGCGGATAACGCTGCAGGGTATCCACAGCCTGGTCGAGCACGGCCAGCGAGTCCTTGGTCGGTTCGGCCAGCGACTTGGCAATGTCCTTCTCGCCCTTCTTCGGACGATCGAACTTGAAGTTCACGCCACGCAGGTCGATCACGACCTTCTGCGGGCAACCATCCGGACCGACGATCGTGCCTTCCGGCAGATCCGGGCACTTGTTGTCGCACAGGTTCACGCCGTTGCGGAACTGCTTGGAGCAGTCCGGAGCCGCCGGCGGCGGGGGCGGCGGAGTCGGCGCAGCAGCCGGCTCGCCGAAGCGCGACACGATGCTCAACCCCAGGAACCAGTCACCGTACCCGTTCTTGTTGGGCTGCGACTTGTCGTCCCAGTCGTAGCGATAGCCACCTTCAACACGAACATCGGTGCTGTCAGTGACCGTCTTGGACACGCCCAGGCCGAGCTCAGCGGCCGGCTCCCACGAGCTGTCGACCGGATTGTGATGGTCGCTGCCCATCACAGCACCCAGGATGTACGGGCGCCAATCGGTCCAGTCGCGGAAGTAGTAGCGCGCGGCAACACCAATGTTGTTGTTGAACCACGTGCCGCCACCAAGGTTGCTGTCCACGGTGCGCTTGGTGCGATCGAAGAACAGGTCCAACGACAGGTTGGGGGTAAAGAACTTGCCCACGCCCAGGCCGTAGTAGAACTGGCGGCTATTGGTGTTGCGGTCGGAGTCGTTGTAGTAGCCACCCACGGTCGGGGCGATGTACCAACGACCGTCGTAGGTCGGCGTAGAGGTCGGAGTGGAGCTCGAAGTGTTGTCCTGTGCGTGAACGGCACCGGCGCCGCCCAGGACCAGGGCGATAAGAATGTACAAGCCCTTACGTTTCATCAGGTGTCTCCTCGTTTATTGGTGTACGCGTCCGTTCACCCCAGACGGGAAAAGCATCAGCCGTGGATTCCAGTTCCTATAGAACTCACGGACATGATTTCGAACCTAGTAGAGCCTATTTACCCGAAACGGGCGCGGAGTAGTTTAGCAAAAGTTAAACAATTGCAAATCGACCCCAAACGCTCGTTCATTTTCGGGTCACGCCGTCTTTACAGCGTGAAGAGACCCAGGAATTCCTGAACGGGCATGGTATCCAGCCTGACTGGCTCCGCCGTGGCCTCCAGGATGGCCCTGACCCGGTGAGCGGGCAGATGTCCACGCATGGCCCCCTCGAACTTCTTAAGTAACAGCGGGATGCCCTCGGCGCGCCGTTTGCGATGGCCAATGGGATAGTCGACGGACACCTTATTTGTATGGGTGCCGTCCCTGAAGAACACCTGGACCGAGTTGCCGATATAGCGCCTGGCGGGGTCAAAGTAGTCCCTAGTGAACTGGGGGTTCTCGCTGACGACGGTCTTCTCCCGCAGCGTATCGATGCGGGGATCGGCCGCCACCTCGTCGCTGTAGTCCTCGGCCGTGAGTCGGCCAAAGATCAGGGGCACCGCCACCATATACTGGATACAGTGGTCGCGGTCGGCATAGTTGGCCAGGGGCCCGGTCTTATCGATGATGCGCATCCCCGCTTCCTGGGTCTCGATCACCACTCGCTCCACCTGCTCGAGCTTGCCGGCCACCGCATCGTGCAGCTGCATGGCGCACTCCACCGCCGTCTGGGCATGGAATTCCGCCGGAAAACTGATTTTGAACAGCACGTTATCCATGACGTAGCTGCCAAATGGACGCTCGAACCGGAACGCATGGCCCTTGAAGGCCACGTCGTAATAGCCCCAGGTCTTCGCGCTGAGCGCCGAGGGGTAGCCCAGCTCGCCACGATAAACCGCATCAATGGCGTGGATGACGGCGCGACGGCAGGCATCGCCAGCGGCCCAGCTTTTGCGGGGGCCGGTGTTGGGGGCATGGCGGTAGGTGCGCAGCGCGCCGTTGTCGATCCAGCCCTGGGACACCGCAGCGATGATCTGCTCCCGGGTGCCGCCCAGCATGGCCGTGGCCACGGCCGTGGAGGCCAGGCGCACCAGGATCACATGATCCTGGCCGACGCGATTGAAGCTGTTCCCAAGGGCATAGCACCCCTGGATTTCGTGCGCCTTGATGGCATAGGTGAGCACGTCGCGGACGGTCATCGGCTGCCCGCCTTCACGTTCGGCCTTGCGGCTGAGGTAATCGGCTACGGCCAGAATGGCCCCCAGATTGTCCGAGGGGTGGCCCCATTCCGCGGCCAGCCAGGTGTCATTGAAGTCCAGCCAGCGGATCTGCGTGCCGATGGCGAACGCCGCCTGCCCCGGGTCCAGCTCATGGCTGGTGCCCGGCACGCGCGCGCCACCCGGCAACGTGGCGCCGGGCACCAACGGCCCCAGGTGCTTGACGCATTCGGGGAACTTCATCGCCATCATGGCGGTGGCGAGGGAGTCCAGCAGCACGTAGCGCGCGGTGTCATAGGCCGCGGCCGAGTCCACCGGGTAGTCGATCACGTAGTCGGCGACCTCGACCATCGGCGCGTCGGGTTCGGGACGCTGGGCGGAACGGATGTCAGGCGCGCTCATAAGGCCCATCCAGTCGCAACGGCGAAGCGGTCATTGTAGCGGCACCATGATCGCTGCCATCCAGGGCTCCGCTTGACGGGTATGGCGGTCCACATCGACAATGTTTCGATACTGATCCCAAAAGGGAGTAGTTCCGGGCACCTGCTTTGGGTGCTCACGCGGTGATCGTCATCACGAGCGCACAACACGCTCCGGGCACCGCGGCGGCTCTGCCGCGAACGAGACTTTTGCAGTAGCGACGGGCCGCGCGTGTCCGTTGCTGCTGCATTTGTCCGACGCGCAGAGACCCTTTCATGGAACTGACCGGTACCGACTTCCTCTCCAGCCTGCTGGCCATCGTGCTGCTTGACCTGGTGCTCGCTGGCGACAACGCCATCGTGATCGCCCTCGCCGCGCGTAATCTTCCTGGCCATATCCAGAAAAAAGCCGTGCTATGGGGCACCCTTGGCGCCATCTTTGTACGCCTGGCGTTGACCGGCGTGGTGGTCTACCTGCTGCACCTGCCCGGACTGATGCTGGTCGGCGGCCTGCTGCTGCTACCCATCGCCTGGAAGCTCCTGCAGCCGCAAGCCGAACATACCCATGGAGTGAGCGCCGCCGCCAGCTTCTGGACCGCCATGCGCACCATTATCGTCGCCGACGCTCTGATGGGCATGGACAACGTGCTGGCCATCGCCGGCGCGGCCAAGGGGCACATGGGCTTGGT
>NZ_JAELTT010000149.1 GCF_016428975.1 Dyella sp. ASV21 | reverse complement strand
GCCCGACTGCAAGGGCAGCAACTGCGGCCCCAGGCGCCCCTTGGCGATTTCATGGCGAAAGAAGTCGATCAGGTTGTCGGCGATTTGGCGCGAGGTTTCATCCGGCGGCGCAAACGCGCTGTTGCGATCGGGCGCATTGGTTTCCACTACCGCGATGACCTTGGACGGGTCCAGGCGCAGGTAAGGTTCGCCGATGCGATCCTCTGGCTTGAGCAGCGGAATCGGCTTGCGATGAGGCGGCAGCGCCGTGCCGTAGTACACATCGTGCATGCCGTCCATTTCGATCGGCTGCCAATGGTTGACCTCCACGATCACCTTGTCCGCCAGATCCAGCCAGGTCTTGTTGTTGCCCACCGAGGAGGACGGCAACAGGCTGCCATCGGGCATGATCGCCGTGGCTTCGATGATGGCCAGGTCCATATTGCCGAAGAAGCCGAACCACGCGTACTGCGCGACATGGCTGAGATGGATGTCCAGGTAATCCATTTCGCCGCGATTGATGCGTCCACGCAGCTCCGGATCGGACTGGTACGGCAAGCGCAAATCGATGCCATCGGCTTTGGCCAGCGCCCCGTCCAGCTCGGGTGCGGTGGAGGCACCGGTCAGCACGCTCACGCGGAAGCGTTCGCCCCGCTCCTGGCTCGCCAGCATGCGCGTCGCCAGCGCCTGCGGCACCGACTTGGGATAACCCGCGCCGGTGAAACCGCTCATGCCGATCGTCATGCCGGGCTCGATCAGTTCCGCCGCCTGGGCTGCCGTCATGACCTTGTCGGCGAGCCCCGCATGGCGGATGCGCGTACTCATGGTGCTGTCTCCTGGTTGCGATCCGCCCATGGTAACGCCCGATCACGTCAAACCTTTGGCAAGTTAGACGATGGTCGGTGAGGGTTGCCGATCAAAGCGCGATCACGTACTCGCGAAAGTGCGGCTCCCGCTGCCAGCCCAGTGATTCGTACACGCGCTGCGCGGCCTCATTCGTATGCGCCGTTGTCAGGGACATGCCGACCGCGCCGACCGCCCGGGCATACACCACCGCCTCATGCATCAACGCTACCGCCACGCCGCGACGGCGCGCCGCAGGTGCCACGAACAGATCATTGAGCAGATACGTGCGCGCCATGCGCACCGAGGAAAACAACGGATACAGCTGCACGAAACCCAGGCCTTCGCCTTCGTCGTCCACGGCAAGCAACACCACCGACTCGTGATGCTGGAATCGCGCCAGGAGGAACGCGCGTGCGCGCTCCGCATCGGACGGCTGTCCATAGAACTGGCGATAGCCATCGAACAGCGGCACGAGCCGTTCGAGGTCGTGAATGGTGGCCTGCCGAACGTTGACCGACATATCCGTTGTCCCGATGGAGTGAACACCGGTGCAGTATGTGGCAGCGCTGCGCAGCTAGCCTATGACCACTTTGTCGCGCTCGCGCGGCCAATGGCCGGTGAACGCTCAGGCTCGGTGATAGGGGTGCCCGGACAACAAAGTGGTGGCACGGTAGAGCTGCTCGGCCAGCACCAGGCGCACCAACATGTGCGGCAAGGTAAGCGGCCCCAGCGACCAGCTCTGGTCGGCACGCGCCAGTACCTCCGGTGCATGCCCGTCCGGGCCGCCAATCAAGAACGCCAGATCGCGCCCGGACATGCGCCACTTGGCCAACTGCGCAGCGAGGTCCTCGCTGGACCAGGTTTTGCCGCGCCCATCCAGCGCCACCACATGGATGTCACGTGGCAACGCCGCGAGAATCGCGGCGCCTTCGTCCTGGATC
>NZ_JAELTT010000148.1 GCF_016428975.1 Dyella sp. ASV21 | reverse complement strand
TTCGGGAAACAGCACGCTCTGCGACCGATCCACCCCTTCGACGAATCGCTTCATGCGACACTCCGGCTGGTATGACGCTAGGATCGGTGCGTTCGCTTACGGGGTGTTTTCACACAGGCTGGACCCGAAGCGGACCTTGTGTCCAGGTGCCAATAAGCTCAACTGCCGCTCGTTTGTCTGCGAGGAAAAGGAATCCAATGAAAGATCGATCGGCAGCTTTCCTGCTATTTCTTCTTTGCACTGCTTGCGCCCAGGCGACTCAAAAGCCACTCGATTTGACTAGGTCGGATCCGGGTGTCGCTTTCATCTGCGATGGTATTCAAACGAGCAAAGGCCTCATGGGCGAGCGCAAGGTGAAGGCGCAGGCGCTCATCTACCCGAACGCCGACCTTAGGTCGATAGAGGTCGCGCTAACAGGCCAGCCTCGCATGCGGACTCTTTGCGCGGGCGAAACTGAATGCGAAGTTGAGCGTTCAGGAGATCGCATTCACATCAGCGTCAAGCCAAGTACAGCGACGCGCCCGGACCCAGGCTATTCAGAATCGTTCGACTTCGACCAAGCAACGGGGGAACTCCGGTTTGGTGCTGGAGGCACGGATGGTGAATCTGTATTCGTCGGCAAGTGCGAATCTAAACCAGGGCTCCGGTAGCCTCCGTTCGAATAATAGTAATGTCCGCTTGCGACCCGAAGCAGACTTTAGTATTCGGCATGACTGGCCACTTCGAAGGCGCGTCGATAGCTGACAAAGCGCCAAAGGAAGCATAGGAAAGATGCGTAGGCCCTTTTTTGACCCGGAAGAGCTGTCATCCAATCCCTTCGCGTTTGTGGCGGCGATCGGGCTTATCTTCTGGAGCGGCGTCGTTGTCCTGATTTGTGCAAGCAGGATCGCAACCGTATTTTTTTCAGCCGAAGACTTTGTTGTTAGAACGCCTTACCAGGTATGCGAGCAGCCTCTAAACAATCGTTGCGAGACCCACTATTCGATTGTCAGGGCCGGTGGGGAAACCGGTGATTTCGTGCCATTTGGCTATCAGTTCAAACCTGGCCTGCTAGTCGAAGGAACGCACATTGATAAGAGTGCAGCCAGTTTTGCCTACGTCATCGATGATAGGCCCGAGCAGTGGCCCTACCTGGGTGCCCATGTCCTAGCGCTCGCAGGGGGCGTCGGCGGCGTACTGGCTTGGCTGTTCTTTGTAAGAATGGGCATTCTTCCTCTATGGTTCAGGGCCAAGAATGAGTGACCTTGGCGTGCCCCTAACGTCCGCTTCCGACCCGAAGTGGACATGACCAATACGCGTAGGCGTATCAAAATTGATCGATGGAGGTTCAGAGTGTTCGTCGGCAGGAGCTGCAATTACTTGTTCATTTCTTTGGCGCGCTCAGCGTTGTTGCTGATTGTCGCGATACCGTTTCACGTCTTAGCCCAAGACGCTGTTTGCCATAACGATGGATCAGGTCGCGATGCCTACATTTGCGCCGCCCAGGAGACTCGGGCAGCCGATGCAGAGCTGAACGAGGCCTACCAGCAAGCTCTAGGCCAGCTCGATGGTAGCGACAATCTTCGACTAGCAAAGGCCTCCCTTGTTGAGTCGGAGCGTGCTTGGATCAAGTTCAGAGACGCGGATTGCGACGTCCAAACGAACATTTTCAAAGGTGGTTCGATGCAGGGGGCAATGGTTGAAGCATGCAAGAAATCCCTGGCGGAACAGCGGACAAAAGAGCTGAAATCACTTTGGCTTCCGTAGCCTTGTAACCGTCCGCTTCCGACCCGAAGCGGACATCGCGATATTCGCTTGCGCGTTGGCTGAGGGGCTTCGGGATGGCACGGGAATGGAATCTAAGTTGGCGATTGCGGTTTGGCATCGTATGCCTGGCGGCCGCTTACCTATTGGTTGCGTGGCGTTGGAGCGAGCACCACCGGTCAATCATGTCCTCTGCCTATGACTGCGCGGCGATATTTTTCATTCTGGCTTTTATTCCCAGGCGAACGCGATTGTGGGTCGCAGTTTGCAGTGCGATTGCAGTCCCGTTGCTCGTACGACTTGTGTTGGATTTTTCACATTTCTCGAAGTAGTTGCAGGACAAAACTGTCCACTAGCGACTGCGGTTTCAGCCGGTCGTTGCAACACACTAAAGACTGCGCGAGCAGCGGGAGTGTTGCAAGATGTCCCAGCGACCAAAGATTTATTACACCGACGCCCAGATAGGGATGATGTGGGATCGAT
>NZ_JAELTT010000147.1 GCF_016428975.1 Dyella sp. ASV21 | reverse complement strand
GCCATGCACATCGACCAACTCCTGCCGCCGGACGCCGCCGCGCCGGCTGCCCCCGCTGCCGCGGCCACCGCTAACGCGGCCCCGGCGGCTGCCCCCACCTTCATGGCAACCGCTGCCAGCGGCAACGTGGTGCAGGATGTGATCCAGCAGCAGATGCTGATCATGCAGCAGCAACTCGCCCTGTTGGCTGCCGCAAGCAACGGCCCGCTGGCCGCGCCCTCACTGCTGCCTGCCCAAGGCATACCGGCGACAGCGAGCGCACCCGTGGCGTCCGCGCCCGCACCGGCGGCCCCCACCGCCAGCGCCGCGGCTACCCCTCCGCCGGACGAGGAAGCCGCGCTCGCCCACACCACCTACGACGTCAAGAAGGCCTTCGGCGCCATTGCGCGCATCCACTCCACGCAAACCGAGCTTTCCGATCGCCAGCGCGCGCGACTGGACGCCTTCATGCGTCGCTACATCGATCGCACCCGTGCGTCGAAGGAATACACCCAGCGCCATCGCGACCATCTCGCCGATCCGCGCGTGGTCAATGGCTTCCGCCCGCTGCTCAAGGAAATGATCTACCAGATCGTGATCAACCGCTCCAAAGGCTCCAAGGTGTGGGATCTGGACGGTAACGAGTACATCGACGCGCTCAATGGCTTTGGCATGAACCTGTTCGGCTGGCAGCCGGATTTCGTGCTCGACGCCGTGCGCCGCCAATTGGATGCCGGCTACGAAATCGGCCCGCAGCACCCGTTGGCCGGCGAAGTCGCCGAACAGGTATGCGAGCTCACCGGGTTCGATCGCGCCGCGCTCTGCAACACCGGCTCCGAAGCGGTGATGGGCACCATCCGCATCGCCCGCACCGTTACCGGACGCGACACCCTGGTGATTTTCACTGGCTCCTATCACGGCATCTTCGATGAAGTGATCGTGCGCGGCACCAAGAAGCTGCGCTCGGTGCCGGCCGCGCCGGGCATCCTGCGCAACACCTCCGAAAACGTGCTGGTGCTCGACTACGGCACACCCGAATCGCTGCAGATCATTCGCGAGCGCGCCGCCTCCATCGCCGCTGTGCTGGTGGAGCCGGTGCAAAGCCGCCGTCCGGATTTCCAGCCGCGCGATTTCCTCAAGGAGCTCCGGGCGATCACCGCCGACGCGGGCGCGCTGTTGATCTTCGACGAAGTGGTGACGGGCTTCCGCTCGCATCCGCGCGGGGCGCAAGCGGTGCTCGGCATCGATGCCGACCTCGCCTCCTACGGCAAGGTCGTGGGCGGCGGCTTCCCCATCGGCGTCATTGCCGGCAAGCGCCGCTACATGGATGCCCTGGATGGTGGCGGCTGGCAATACGGCGACGCCTCCATTCCCACCGTGGGCGTCACCTATTTCGCCGGCACTTTCGTGCGCCACCCCCTCGCACTGGCGGCCGCGCATGCGGTGCTCACGCATTTGAAAGCGAATGGCTCGGCCTTGCAGGAACGGCTCAATGCACGCACCGCGCTGCTGATGGATGAACTCAACGCGTTCTGCGCCAGCGTGGGCGCGCCGATCCAGCTGGTGCACTTTGCCTCGGTGTGGAAAACCAACTTCACCGAGGATCACCCGCTACAGGACCTGCTGTTCGCCATGATGCGCAGCCGCGGCATCCACGTACTGGACAACTTCCCCTGCTTCTTCACCACCGCGCATAGCGAGCAGGATTTCCTCGCCATCGCCAAGGCCTTCAAGGATTCGGTGCTGGAACTGCAAGAAGCGGAATTCCTGCCGCGTCACAAGAATGTGGAAGCGCTGGCCTTCGACGCCACGCGCCCGCCCGTGCTGGGCGCGCGCCTCGGCAAGGATCAGGAAGGCAATCCAGCCTGGTTCGTACCCAACCCCGATATGCCCGGCAAGTTCATGAGGGTGAACGCATGATTCCCAACGACACGACGCCGCTTGTCAACGCCACCCCGGTTGCCGTCGATTACGACCCTTTTGCAGGTTCCACCCTGGCTCATGTCGTGCCCGCCACCGCACCACAACGCGAGGTGTGGCTCGCTTCCACGCTGGAGCCCGCCGCCTCGCTGGCCTACAACGAATCCATCTCGCTGCGCCTGCAGGGCGAGCTTGACGTCGCCGCGCTGCAAGCCGCCCTGCAGCAATTGGTGGATCGCCATGAGGCCTTGCGCGCCACCTTCAGCCGCGATGGCGAGGAGCTATGCATCGCCGCGCAGCAGGCGCTGGTATGCGAAGTACGCGACCTCTCATGGC
>NZ_JAELTT010000146.1 GCF_016428975.1 Dyella sp. ASV21 | reverse complement strand
GTAGCCACGCTCGCTGACTTGCTTGACCGCTTCAGCCTTGAACTCGTCGGTGAAACGTTTGCTGGTCATAGATCCTCCGATCCTCAATAGACACTATCAGGTGTCTACGGAATCGGGGGCGTACCACATCCCGCGCCATCATGAAGAGATTGAAGCGCACGAGCTGGTAACCGCGCTGGGCGGGCTTACCTTATTGCGAGATGACCTCGCCCTGTCCAGCCAAGCGTTCAATATAGCTACAGTGGACCAGTTCTTGATGGGGCTGGAAATGGACTTTTTGCGCAGCCGAATGGATGAGGATACCCATCGCGACCCGACTCGGACCATCTTTTTGGGTGCGCAAACTGAAATGTGGATTTTTGCCGCGTATGAGCTGATGCGGTCATGGAGGGAGCGTGCAAAACTGGCCATTAAGCTGGCCGAGCATGGGGGACTCGATGTCAAAATCTCGCACTTGGCCGCCAAGCCATCGTGGGACTACGGTAGCCTCACGGTTAGCCGACAGCTGACGCGCGTGCGCGACGAGCCTGGCCTCGTCCAACGGCTTCGCGACGATGTGCTGCGCTCGCATGTACCGTTCCATTTGCTGGAGTGGGTGCGGGTGCAATTGGCCAAGCATCAGGAGCCGGGAAACGCTAAGTCCTTCGTTCGTTCGCATCCCATGATGGATCGGTGGACCGGCTCGCTGAACTATGAGTTGACCCAGGGGCCGGTAATAGCAACAACGATGAGCAGGAGAGAACTTGCGGACGTGCTTCGGGGCCTCAATGACCCGGCCGTGCCATCTAAGGAATCCATTGCCTCCTTCGATGAATTCCGAAAAGCCAAACCCCCGTCGTTTGAGGCATAGCTCCTAAATTGCCTCCCAAGGGTATGGATGACCTTCGCTGCTTTCTCCTGTCTCGGCCTGGTTCCGAGCGAAGGGGCAATCAAAGGACTCAAAAACCGAGAAAGTCCCTTTCGACCCATCGCAGCCCCTTCGGAGTGCCGGAAGTGTCCATCAGCAGCATGGCGCCCAGAACCAGCGCATTGTGCAGACCATGCCGGAACACTGCGCAGCCTTCACAGTGACCCGCACTTTATCCGGGCACACCCCAAATCCTTGTGACCCAAATTTTTCCTTTTCCGGGCACGCCCCCGTATTCCTTGGTTCTTTTATGCCTTCCCCGTTGCGTTCTTGGTGATTGGCCTTTGCCTGTGGAGGGTGAACGCGTTTTTTCACCCTGAGCCTGAAAAACCTGCCACGCCTCAAACCCTGGACGCCCCCGCGCAGCCGGCCCAAAACAAAGGCGGCGGTGACTCCAAGCCCAAGCGGCCCGATGACCTTGTTGGCTGGCTCAAGCCGCGGATTGCTGGCCAGCCGTGGACTGCTCCCGCCTACGACGACCGTCAGGTCGTTTCGGAACCCGAGGTGTATTGCATTGCTGCCGATGACGGCCGATGTAGCTGCATTACGGAGCAGGGCACTAAATATGCGATGGATCACACCCTGTGCCGCCTCACGGCCAGCGAGGGCAATTACAACCCCACGCGGCGACCATCCCAGCCCCTGCCCGTGCAGCCCGCCCAGACGGCCGTGCAGGGCGCTCCTGTGGTTGCAGCCGCCCCTGTTTCCAGCATGGGCGGCGAGTCGGACTGGAAGTCCGGCGTGGGCGCACAGCAATATCAGCCTCCCGGCTCCATGCCATGGAACTCGGACCCATTCGGCGGCGGCAAGCGTCGCTAACGGAGCGCCATGGGGTGTAGGGGTGAAACCCCTACGGATACGCTTTTGACCTCGGCGTAAAACAAAATCCGTGCAGCTGGGGGCCAGTTGTCTTACAGGTTCGATCATTCCCCATTGCCCACCCGCCAACCCCGCTTTTAGGGTGTTGCTCGTGAGGGAATCCCAACGGGTTCCCGCCTGTGACCTACCTGGGCTTGACTGAGCAAATCGAAGATTTGGGAAGGCGAGACCAGTGCTCTTTGCTCGCCGAGTGCCGATGTCGGCACTGCCTGTGATCTACCTGGGCTTGACTGAGCAAATCGAAGATTTGGGAAGGCGAGACTGCGGATTCCGGTCTGACTGAACCCCAGTGCCGGTGACCACTGAACATCCCGATGGTGCTGACTATGGGTATCAGGGTCACTTACGGCTATATTCTGAAAAGGTCCGCTTTCGACTGCGACTTCAGCCGGTCAACGCAACACACTATAGACGCGCGAGCGGAAGGAGTGTTGCATGGCACCCAGACTTCGGCGGCACATTACGGATAGCGAGAAGACCCAGTTGTGGGAGCGATGGCAGCAA
>NZ_JAELTT010000145.1 GCF_016428975.1 Dyella sp. ASV21 | reverse complement strand
AATGCCGTGTTGCCGGCCGCTGGCGTCGGTGGGGCCACCCGCCGCACTGAAATCAGCCGACGCGAACAAGCATACGAATGGCTCGCCAAGGTCCAACTAGGCCCCGATACCGAGCGGAACATAACCCTGCGTCCGCTGGATAGCCCACGCCCCAACGCCCGTTGAAGAGCTGTCAAGCCGGCCGATAGACCTGCGCCATCGCGCCCAGCGGAAAAGCCTTCGAGCTGACCAGCGTGAGCGGTCTCGGTGCGGGCAGCGCGGAGAAGATCGGCAGGCCCTCCCCCAACACGATGGGATAGACCATCAGCATGTACTCATCCACCAGGTCATGCGCAATGAGGCTGCGCGCGAAGGTGCCGCCGCCAAGGGCAATGATCGGCTTGCCGTCTGTTGCCTTCAGCCGGGTGATTTCGTCGGCCAGATCGCCGCTGGCTACATACGCGTTCGCCCAGCTTTCCGCCCCGGGTTGAAGCGGTCCGCTTGAGGCGTCGCCGGCCTTGGCCTGGGCGTCCCGAAGTCCCTGGGTGGCCGCCTCCAGCACCGCCTGCCCCTGTTTTGAAAAGACCGCCTTGGGGATCTGGTTCATTGGTGGCGCGAACGCCATGGTGGATGTTGGCCAGAATGGGGCCATGCTCTGAAAGGAACGACTGCCCATGATGATCAGGCTGGCGTTCCACATGTTCTCCAACTTCCAGGCGATGGCCTCTTGGTCACCGCTGAATACCCATTGGATGTCGCCCTTGGGGCCACTGACAAAACCGTCCAGCGACATGGACATGGTGAGGATCAACTTTCTCACTGCTCTCTCCTCGCAGGAATTCCGTCGAATTGCGGGCCTGATCCTCCGGTTCGACTCCATCGGCAACCCGCATTCATTACCACGTCGAACGGCCGGCCTTGAAATCGACACGCCGGCCGATGCAGATTACGGTGACCGCTGAACAGCGTTCTGGCATGGCTTGAGCAATCCGCTGATTTTGAACACCCCCTGCTGTTGCTCAATCGGCCAACCCGAAAGGTTCGCTCTGGGTCGGGAGCGGACCTCAGCCGTAGGAGTCGATAATGTCGATGCAGTCACTCCGGATCTTCGGCCTGAATTCAGCCTCTATGGCTGCAAGCCTGGTATCGCTTTCCAGCAACGCAGAGCGCGCCCAATGCAAACGCTCATTTCCTATGGGAAGTCCCATTGTTGCGGCCAGAAATTGCCTGAAGACCTGATACCGCAAGTCGTCTTGCAGCAATAGCCAATGAAGCGCCTTGTTGATGCGAACACAGCCAACGCCAATGCCAACCTGCAAAGACAGGAGCGCCGTGGCAGCCGAAACCATCTGCTTCTTTCGCGCAATTTCCTGTTCGGGTGTCATCCGACAAATCCGTAATTTTCGCCTTGGAAATGTCGGCTTCGGGTCGGGAGCGGACGTTTCCGATCCTAAAGCTTTCGTGAGATCGGATGTCCTAGCTTTGCCAACACCACTGAGGCGATGGTAAATAGCAGCCACAGGGCAATAAACGCTTCGACAAAGTGCAATGGAGTCGTAAACCAAGCACCGATGCTACTTGTAGGCGCTAGCTGTCCGGCCGCCCAGCCCCCTATAAGAGTGAAAGCGAAGAGAGTGCCCCAGACAATACCCGTCGGCGTTAGCGTCGTCTTCGACATAGGTTCCCCCTCTTTGACTAAATCGAAACGGAGTTTCACGCGTCCGCTGTGGGTCGGGAGCGGACAACCGGCGCTTTTCAATTGAGGTCTCTCAGACCCCGGAACCAGCTGTCGAATCGGTCGTCGAGACCGTAGGCATACTTGTCCAGGGAGAATGATCGCCCGCCTTTCGGAACGATCACTGGATAGAACGCTCCGGGTCCTTTGGCGTAGCGACGGCCGGCAATCTCCGCGACGAGCAACACCCTGTGAACAAATGGCTTGCGCTGCTCAAAGCGGTCTGCACATATCGTCACCTGTGCGGTAAAGGCCCACGCTACGCCGTAGACGGCCAGTGCTGCAAAGAGTGCAATAAGTGAGTAAGCCAGGCCGTCACTCTTCGTGTGGATTGCCCCGGATATCGCAGCAAACAGCAAGCTGACCGGAACGACGGCGAGTCCAACTACGCAGATTCTCACCCATAACTGGACCTTGTAGATGGCGGGATAACTGTTCTCTGCTTCCCGGGCGTGCTGAGCACCTGAAATGTCCACGACTCCCCTTTGTGTCCGCCATGGGTTGCGACTTCAGCCGGTCAACGCAACACACTATAGACGCGCGAGCGGAAGGAGTGTTGCATGGCACCCAGACTTCGGCGGCACATTACGGATAGCGAGAAGACCCAGTTGTGGGAGCGATGGCA
>NZ_JAELTT010000144.1 GCF_016428975.1 Dyella sp. ASV21 | reverse complement strand
CGCGCTCTGCCTCCCGCAGGATCGTGATGATCTGCTCTTCGGTGTGTCGCTTCTTCATGGGTTCTCCTTGCCTGTTTAGGGTAGAGAACTCACCTTCAAAGTGGCTACACGTTTCGTCTCAGGTCACACTCCTTCCGCTCGCGCGTCTATAGTGTGTTGCGTTGACCGGCTGAAGTCGCAGTCGGAAGCGGACATTAGCTATTCATACCGCCGAGCCCAGAACAACATCGTCTCGACACTGCGCTTCAATTCAGCTTCGCTGCAGCTATCAATCAGCTCATCCAAGAACGCCACAACCTCCTCCCTTCCAAAAACCTTGCACCAATACCAAGGGAGCTCGCTGACACTTAAGTTCCAGTGTTGAGCCGACGCGTAAATAGATCCGTCTAATCCGAGGGGAGACGAAGGCGCCACGTTCAGCAATATGGTGGCTGCTAGCTTTTGCCGCTCGTAGTCGTTCTGCTGCAAGCTCGAATCATAGAAAAACGACATGAGGCCGAAGTAGACCTCTCTTTCAGGTGCGTTACCGCAACTGAAAATGAGCTGTCGCTTCTGCTGCGGGTTTGACGCGCCAAGCTCGTCGGCCGCGGCCGATACCTTCTCGATTACCTTGATTCGATCCCATGAGTTCACAAGGTCACCTGACTCATCCATTCCGTAGACAATGGACCCATCTCCAGCCCTTTTAGACCTTATGGCCTTTAAGGTCCGCTCCGGGTCGGCAGCGGACCTTAAAGATCACATATCGAACGGCTTGCTTAGGTCGCGTACGCGCACATCTGGATACCGGTATTCAGCCGCCGTAACCACATCACGCCAGTCCTTCTTGGCTAGTTCGACGTATTTCTTAACGCGGCCTGCATCCCCAGCAGCCGCAGAAACGATGCAGCGCAAAACGCGATCGGTGGCGACGGTTCCGTAGCCAGCCCGAAAGGAACACAAGGCGTCCAATACGGTCTGCGCATGCTCCTTGTAAGCGGTACGTACCCATGCCGCGACGTCGTCGGGCAGGTCCAATTCCGTAGCCATATGCCCCCTTCCTAGCCGATCCGTACATCTTAGCTAATGTCCGATCTGGGTCGGAAGCGGACATTAGCTCAAAGCGGTTTTATGAAGTTTTCAGGGCTCGGTTCGTCGACCAGCACATTTCTTTGCCGAAAGTCTGCGGGCACCTCGACGGCGCCCCACGTATGGCACTCAAGTGTCAGTTCGTGTTGGCCGAGGAACACGATGAACCCGCATATGACATCGTCGGCTATCCCAATGAGGGGTGGCACGCTCAAAGTTTTCCGCTCGCTTGGTAATCCGGGGTCGGCAACCGTCAGGAAGTAGCCACTTCCGGTGTATTCGTAGCGGGCGGAAGTTTTGAGCGATTTAAGCCCTTCAAGTTGTTCTTTCGAAAGGACCCCCGTAGCCAATCCGCGAATGGCCTCCAACTCGAAGTCGCGCAGCGTATCAGCGTATGACGTTGTCCAAGGCATTCCATTCTTTCCGGATTCATTTCGCGTGAGAGCGACCGTGCCGCCGTCTTCGGTCATGGCCGCTTTGGGTCGACAGCGGACGCTCCCCACCAGTGATGGCAAAAGGAAGCGGCCCCATCAAATCTAGCCAAAAATGAGCGCGGCAAGTAGCGCCACAGCGCTTGCGCCTGCCACAGCAATGCCAGCCCAATAAAAGCCAGGATCCTCTGACTTCTTGTAGGTGTGCAACAGGAGAACCATGTTGCCGGACTTTAAGCCGTGGAGCACGCCGAAAGAGAGCACGACAAAGAAGAAGATGATGATTGCCTGTTCGCTCATTCACACAACTCCGTCAATGCTGTCTTCTTAGGTCCGTTATGGGTCGGAAGCGGACCTCACATTTTCGCTCGCTAGATGCCATCGAGAATGGTCATCTTTCCCGTCAATCCGTCAACAACGACTAACCAGTGGTACCCCGGATTATTAAATTCCGGCTTTGCTTCAAACACGAAGTAGTTGTCATTGCCGCAAGTCTCGCCAGCCGAAATAGTTACTCTCTCAACAGGAAATCGGTCGGATTTCACGAAAAAATCGACAGCCTTAGGAAGGTTAGATACAAAGGTCTTCCTCGCCATCTCATGGCACTCATCCTTTGCCATCGCAGCGTTCGGCATCCCAATGCTCCCCGCCCAGACTATGGCGACAAGTGTGGCAACAAGATTCCTTTTGGCCATTGCGTAACTCCCTTGCGCTGCCTGAGGCGGATTCCACAACGTGACTCAAAGGTCTGCTTCGGGTCGGAAGCGGTCACTTGCTGTACTTGTGTATCAGCCCACCCACGATACCAACGAGTGCCCCACCCATCCAAAGATCGCGCAGTTGGGATACCTCGTCCTCGGAGTAGTAGACGACCACCCCGTG
>NZ_JAELTT010000143.1 GCF_016428975.1 Dyella sp. ASV21 | reverse complement strand
CGCGCCCCCTATTCAACGAACTCGGTGACTTATTCGTACCTTTGGAGCGTTGGGTGCATACCCATGGTCGCAAGTTGGTAAAGCTGGATGTGGCCGTCGTCAATGTGCAACCACAGCCGCATAACTTCCTGGTGACCGTGCGATTCATCAATAGTGGCGAGCGAACCATTCGATTTAAAGATCCTGGCTTATGGTCAGGTGATCTTTTCGATGAAACCCTCAAGGTGGGTGCTCCGTTTCGAGGCGACTCGGGAGGTTCTAAACCGTTCCTCTTACGTAGCTGGGGCTTTGATTTGGCTGGTGCTTCTCGCATTCCCGTCGTTACAAAGACAGATGCAGAGATCGCGCTTGCTCCCCAAGAGAGTAGGGATCTGAGGTTCTTAGCGTCGCCTGTTCGCAAAGCGTATCCGGGCAGTTACCGATTTCGTGTCACGGTCTATATGAATATCGATGTTGATGGTCCTGAATGGACAATAGGCCGGCATGTTACTTTCAGTTCCGACGGGGATAATGATGCGAATATCGCCCTAGACCGTGGCTACCCTTCGTCCCCCGAAGAATGGGAGGAATACGAAACTCAGCAGCGCATGCGCATGAGTAAGTGGCCACTACAGGTCGGCGAACGAACCGAACTTGACGGCTATTATCGTCCCTACGACACTCGTGCACGTTCCGATGTGCAAGGTCGCTTTGTAGTGCGTCTGGAACGGGGGCAGGTTGCTCCCGATCCTGCCGGCCAGTTGGATGTGAGTGGACGCCCGCTAGGCCCTGGTTCCTATAAGTGGCTATGGCAAGCCGATATCGACAGCGTGATGGAAGCCTCATCTCGCATGCCATGCCCTAAGAGCGGCCGCTGGCTCGCCAAACTTCCCGAAGGAAGCGCGCGCGTAGGGTATAGCCCGAACGCCGAGACCATCGTCACCTGTCAGCGTGGCGAACTACTGCCTGCCGTGGGCTATGCCAATCCTCACGAAGAAGCACGTGTACGTTGGGTGTGGCTGTCTCCATGAGGGGACGCAAGAGGCTCGTATGTCGGCAAATGCTTTTGGGCTCGCTCGCACTCTCGTCAAATGCATGGCTGGCGCCAAGCTTAAGCGCCAGCGAGCCAGTTGAGACGTCCCCGGCAAGCACGACAGCAACTGCAGCATTCTCTCTTTACTGGAGTGGTGGCCGCGAACGTGGTGATAAGCAGCTCTCTATAGATGACAATGGCATTCTTCACCTGAGAATAGGAAGTACATCTGGAAGCCAGGAGCGTGAATACAACGGTGTCGGCATCTACGAAGCTCGGTTGGACAAAGAAGGTCTTACCAAGGCGCACGCCATCGTGAAGCTGCTTTGCCGCGAGGATATTCAAAGCGACAGCACCTATCGGCGATCACTGATATCCGACGCCCCATCTGGATTCTCCGTCACGTGTCTACACAATGGCAAAAAAGAGCAGCGAGGAGGGTCGTTCTGGCTAATGCCACGAGCGTTGTTCAGTGAGCTAGGCGCATTCTATGTACCGTTAGAGCGATGGGTTCACGCCAACGGCCGCAAGGTAGTGAAGTTGGATGTCACCGTTGCGGATGTTAAGCCGCAACCGCACAACTTCCTTGTGACAGTGCGTTTTACGAATAGCGGTGAACGAGCCATTCGCTTCAAGGATCCCAGTTACTGGTCAGGTAACGTCTTTGAGGAAACGCTAGGAATTGGTGCGCCATATCCCGGCGATGAAGGTGTTACGGATCCGTACCTTATTCGGAGTTGGGGTTTTGAGATGGCCGGCGCCACTCGCGTATCAGCCTCTTCAGCGCCCAATGAGGATATCGAACTAGCTCCCAAAGAAAGCCGCGACCTAACATTCATTGCGCCGCCAATGCGGAAGACTTACCCCGGTAGCTACAACTTTGCAGCGACCGTTTATATGAACATCCAAGTCGACGGAGTGGACTGGACCATAGGGCGCCATGTTGATTTCTCGTCTGATAGACAAGAAAAATCGCCAATAAGCATTACGCGCGGTTATCCGGCCACTCCTCAGGAAATGGATGAGTTTGAAATTGCACAGCGCACCCGCCTCGCTGAAAGGCCCCTGCAAGTGGGCCAGAAAGTGCAATATGACGGTTACTACCGCCCCTATGACACCCGTAGCCATTCCGAGCAGCGCGGACGCTTTGTGGTGCGATTCGAGCGCGGACAAGTCGCACCAGATCCCTCCAGGCAACTGGATGAAGGCGGACGACCAATGGGTGATGGTTCATATGAATGGCTATGGCAAGCCGATATCGACAGCGTGATGGAAGCCTCATCTCGCATGCCGTGCCCTAAGAGCGGCCGCTGGCTCGCCAAACTTCCCGAAGGAAGCGCGCGCGTAGGGTATAGCCCGAACGCCGACACCATCGTCACCTGTCAGCGCGGCGAACTACTGCCTGCCGTGGGCTATGCCAATCCTC
>NZ_JAELTT010000142.1 GCF_016428975.1 Dyella sp. ASV21 | reverse complement strand
CAAGTCGGTGGGTTTGGGCAAGGCAGCGCATGGTGTGCCTTTCGTAGCACGCCACCCTATGCGGGGATGAGGGCGGCTAGGGCGTGGTCGATTGCATCGTGGCCCGATGCATCAACATCGATAGGCCTCCGCTGAAACCGATGCCTGAAAATGGACCGCGGCTCAGGCGGATGCAGTGATGCATTCCTGAGTCGGCACCAGCATGCGGGTGCTGATGCGCCCGCTGTCAGCGCACCCGCATCGCGATGACCTCACGCGATCATCGCCCACGCGACGTGTGTCTCGACAGGATCACTACGGCCGGTCTCAGTGGGTGGGCAATGGCCCACAGAGATTGACGGCGTAGTGCAGCGACCATGGATACGGATGTGCTTGGGCCCATCTTGGGCAATTCGTCCACGGCCAAGAATCTTCTGAAATAACCATGTGACGACCGCAGTGAGCGGATGCCGCAGCGCTCGCCCATGCATCCGTGCCTCGTTTTCTCCTACGCGCGGTTACGAGCAATGCTTACGAGTCGAGCGGGGCGTCGGTCATTCGTTTAGCGTGGGTTGCGACGCGACGTGTTGTCGGCCATCTGCGGTGTTGAGCGCAAGGCAACTGAGATGTGGCTCACATGCCGGCCAAGATTTGCCATCCAGAGCCCGCTGGCTGGTGCGCATATACCTGCATTGCTGAGGCGTTTCGATTACATGCGTCAAGTTTTCTGTGCGCTTGTGACTAGTGGTATTCGCTCACGCGACGTGGCTTAAGACCTCTGCGCCGTCCATAACCCCATTCTTATGCTTGTGAAGTACCCGTGATCCATTTTTGGGTACGGATTAGGCCATTCGGTGCATTGGCGCTTTAGGCGCTCACCTTGATCTGTTCGGTCTTCAAGCTCCACCAGCCCCGCGCGAGCAGATCGCGCGGCGGGCATCGTTGCCCTCGTGACTCACAAAAATACATCCAAGGAAACCACGTCATGAACAAAACCTACCGAGTCATCTGGAGCACCGCCCTAAGCAAGTGGGTGGTGGCTTCCGAACTTGCATATACCAAGGGCAAGAGCAAGACGCGTCAAGCAGCGCACGGTGTGGTCTGTGGGGCGGGCCTCGGGTTGGCTATGTTCGCCGGGTCGGTAAGTGCGGGTTACGCGGGGTATTCGAACTCAGGCCCTCTCGCTTATGCCATAGGGGCGGGAGATACCGGCGTGGGTGATGGTGCCAACGCCGATTGGGGTTGTGACAATCTGGGCGCTGCCAGCAACGCAGATTATGCAGTCGCGATCGGTTACTACGCGAATGCGCTGGGTAAGGGATCAACGGCTCTTGGTGCTGGCGCGTCGGCAGGTATTTCCGGACTCTGTGGGCCGAGCATTGCCGCTACTGCGGTAGGTGCGGGTGCACAGGCCATGGGTGTTAACTCGACAGCGCTTGGTCAGGCGGCTTCCGCAACCGGCGGCAGTAGTACGGCGATAGGCCAAAGTGCCAATGTGTCATCAAGCAATGGTGTAGCTGTTGGACAAAGCGCTACGGTTGCTGCAGCCAGGAGTGTTGCTCTGGGTCAGGGCGCCAAGGCGACAGTAGCCGACGCCGTCGCGCTGGGTCAGGGCTCTGTGGCCGATCGTGCGAAGACCGTTTCCATTGGATCAGCCGCTTTCGATCGCCAGTTGGTGCATGTTGCTATTGGTAAAGAAGATACCGACGCAGTGAACGTGAGCCAGCTGAAGGCAAGCGGCCTCATTGATAGTAATGGTCACCCTGTGGCGGCAGTGACCTATGATCAGAATTCTGACGGTTCGGTCAACTATGGCAGCATCAGCCTCGCCGAAGGCAAGGGCACGGGTCCCGTGACCATAACGAATCTCGCGGAGGGCAAGAACGCTTCCGATGCGGTGACCCTGTCGCAGCTGCAAGAAACCAATGATCTCATTGCCAACCTGCCGCTTGGTTTGGTGAAGCAGGCCGCTCCGGGTGAAAATCTGACGGTGGGCGCAGGTACCGATGGCCAGGCGGTGGACTTTGCCGATAAGGATGGCAACGCCCGCACGCTGAAGAACGTGGCAGCGGGTTCGCTGGCGTCGGACAGCGTGGACGCGGTGAACGGCAGCCAGCTGAATACGGCCGCGCAGAGCGTCGCCGATGCACTGGGCGGTGGTGCGCAGTTCGATCCGTCGACGGGCACGGTGACGGCACCGTCGTACGAGCTGACGGACACCTCGGGCAACAGCGAGACGTTCAACAACGTGGGTGACGCGCTGTCGCAGCTGGATGGCCGCGTGGATGGCAATACCACCAACATCACCAATCTGACCGAGCAGCTGAACCAGGGTCAGATCGGTCTGGTGCAGCAGGCCGCCCCGGGTGCGAACCTGACGGTGGGTGCAGGTACCGATGGCGAGGCGGTGGACTTTGCCGATAAGGATGGCAACGCTCGCACGCTGAAGAACGTGGCAGCGGGTTCGCTGGCGTCGGACAGCGTGGACGCGGTGAACGGCAGCCAGCTGAATA
>NZ_JAELTT010000141.1 GCF_016428975.1 Dyella sp. ASV21 | reverse complement strand
CCCCCCCCCCCCCCCCCCCCCCCCCCCCCCCCCCCCCCCCCCCCCCCCCCCCCCCCCCCCCCCCCCCCCCCCCCCCCCCCCCCCCCCCCCCCCCCCCCCCCCCCCCCCCCCCTCTCTCATGCTCCGGCGACCCCCGAGATCTACACCCGAACGTTGTCGTCGGCAGCGTCAGATGTGTATAAGAGACAGGATTGATCGCGGCGGTGCCGTCCGGGCGTGTCCTTCTCGTTCTGGTCGTCCCCAACCGCATGAAAACCGCCGAAATCCGCTCGACATTCCTCGACTATTTCCGCTCGAAAGGGCACACCATCGTCCCGTCCAGCTCCCTGGTGCCGGCCAGCGATCCCACGCTGCTGTTCACCAACTCGGGCATGGTGCAGTTCAAGAACGTGTTCCTGGGCAGCGAAAAGCTGCCCTATGTGCGAGCAGCCGACGTGCAGCGTTGCCTGCGTGCGGGCGGCAAGCACAACGATCTTGATTCGGTCGGCTACACCGCGCGTCACCACACCTTCTTCGAAATGCTGGGCAACTGGTCGTTTGGCGACTACTTCAAGCGCGACGCCATTGCCTACGCGTGGGAGCTGCTGACCGGCGTTTTCAAGCTGCCCAAGGACAAGCTCTGGGTCACCGTCTATCACACCGATGACGAGGCCTTTGACCTGTGGAACAAGGAAGTGGGCGTGCCGGCCGAGCGCATTGTGCGCATCGGCGACAACAAGGGCGCGCCGTACGCTTCGGACAATTTCTGGCAGATGGCCGACACCGGTCCGTGTGGTCCGTGCACCGAGATCTTCTTCGATCACGGTGCGGACATCGCCGGTGGCCCGCCGGGCTCGCCCGACGAAGATGGCGACCGCTACATCGAGATCTGGAACCTGGTGTTCATGCAGTTCGACCGCGCGCCCGACGGCACGCTGTCGCCGCTGCCGGCGCCCTGCGTGGATACCGGCATGGGCCTCGAGCGCCTGGCCGCCGTGCTGCAGCACGTGCATTCCAACTACGAAATCGACCTGTTCCAGCACTTGATCAAGGTGGCCTCGCAACTCACCAGCACCCCCGATCTGGCCAACAAGTCGCTGCGCGTGATCGCCGATCACATTCGCGCCTGCTCGTTCCTGATCGTGGATGGCGTGCTGCCTTCCAATGAAGGTCGCGGCTACGTGCTTCGCCGCATTATTCGTCGCGCGTTGCGCCACGGCTGGATGCTGGGCGTGCGCGGCGATTTCTTCTGGAAGATGGTGCAGCCGCTGGTGGAAGAGATGGGCGCGGCGTATCCCGAGCTGGCACAGAAGCAGTCGTTCGTCGAGGACGCGCTGCGTACCGAGGAGCGCCGTTTTGGCGAAACGCTGGAAAACGGCATGCGTCTGTTCGATGCCGTGGCCGCCAAGGCGAACGGCAGTATTCCGGGCGCCGACGCGTTCCGCCTGTACGACACCTACGGGTTTCCGGTCGACCTGACCGCCGACATCGCGCGCGAGCGCGGCCTGACGGTGGATATGGACGGCTTTGAGCAGTCCATGAAGGAACAGCAGGAACGCAGCCGCGAAGGCGGCAAGTTCGAAGCCAAGGGTCAGATGCCGGCCGAGCTGGCCAGCCAGTTGCAGCCGACGGTATTCCTCGGTTACGACGCGTTGGCGAGCCAGGGCAACAAAGTGGTTGGCATCGTGCGCGGCGGCAAACAGTTCGATCAGCTCGGCGAAGGCGAGGAAGGCCTGGTCATCCTCGACCGCACGCCGTTCTATGCCGAGTCCGGTGGCCAGGTGGGTGACATCGGCGTGCTGGGCAACAGCGCCGGCCGTTTCGAGGTGAGCGACACGCTCAAGATGGGCGGTGTGTTCTTCGGCCATGCCGGTCGTTGGCGAGGGGCGCAGCCGCTGCGCGTGGGCGACACCGTCGACGCCCAGGTGGACAGCGCGCGGCGCCAGGCCATTGTGCTGAACCACTCGGCCACCCATTTGCTGCACGCCGCACTGCGCAAGGTGCTGGGCGAGCACGTCACGCAGAAGGGTTCGCAAGTCGCGCCGGAGCGTCTGCGCTTCGACTTCGCGCACTTCAAGCCGATGAGCGCGGACGAGCTGCGCCAGATCGAGGCGTTGGTAAATGCCGAGGTGCGTCGTAACGAGGCGGCCGAAGTGCATCACATGGGTTACAACGACGCCATCGAGTTCGGCGCCATGGCGCTGTTCGGCGAAAAGTACGGCGATGAAGTGCGCGTACTCAAGATGGGCGAGTTCTCCACCGAGCTGTGCGGTGGCACCCATGTGAACCGCACCGGTGATATTGGCCTGTTCAAGATCGTCAGCGAGGGCGGTGTGGCCTCGGGCGTGCGGCGTATCGAAGCGGTGACCGGCGCGGGCGCGCTGGCTTATGTGGCTGATGAGGAGCGTCGTCTGGGCGAAATCTCGCAATTGCTGTCCTCGCATGGCGACGAAGCGGTGGAGAAGCTGCGCCAGCTGTTCGACAAGCAGAAGAAGCTCGAGCGTGAGCTGGAATCGCTGCGTGCCAAGGCCGCCGGTTCGGTGACGGCGGATCTGGCCACCGCTGCGCACGACGTGGACGGCATCAAGGTCATTGCCGCGCGCCTGGAGGGCCTGGACGCCAAGGCATTGCGCGACAGCATGGATCA
>NZ_JAELTT010000140.1 GCF_016428975.1 Dyella sp. ASV21 | reverse complement strand
GGTAGCTCCGCTCTAAGGCGAGCCCAT
This sequence comes from Dyella sp. ASV21, assembly GCF_016428975.1. Lineage (GTDB taxonomy): Bacteria > Pseudomonadota > Gammaproteobacteria > Xanthomonadales > Rhodanobacteraceae > Dyella. The sequence goes on along the minus strand of NZ_JAELTT010000140.1, from coordinate 2,767 downwards.
AAAGCGGCCCGCAGAGCGCAACCACTATCAGGACATCCGCTAATGCCACCTTCCACCTCATGTGAACTCTCACAGCATTTCTACTCAAAATGTTGGGTGGTAGGACGCTCGGGATAAGGTCCGCTTCGGGTCGGAAGCGGAACTTAGGTAGCTATGAGTATTCGACCGTTCCGGGAGGAAGGCGGATGCCCAAAAGCTGCCTATAGACGACCCCGTTTCCGTACACCAGATACCGGCCAGTAGCAGCAGCGATGTCCAAAGACCTCTCGATCCTATCGATAATTGCAGTAGCACGGCTCCGAAAAAGTAGAGGCTCAAGCCTCACTATCGGTGCTCCGTTCGCCGGATGACGTTCACCAAGAAAAACGCGCCAGCACCGTGGGAACGATTTCAGCTCCTCTCTCAGCGCAGCTAGAGCTGCCCTGACCGGTTCGAAGTCACCCGGCCGAAGAACGACCAGGACGTTTAGGGCAAACATGCCGATCCCTGAATCTCGCTGAGCATAGGTCTCGAAAATAGGGGCCACCAATGAAAAATAGCCGTCGGTATGGACATTTTCCGCGCCAATGCGCGCCCGCCCATCTATGGCCAACGGCCACATTGGATCCTGCGCTGGGTCAATGAAACCAAAGGCTCCTCGAAACATATCGCCCCGCTTTCCGTCAAAGACGTCCGCTATGGGTCGGAAGCGGACGTTGCCTTACGGCACGTAGCGCTTACTCGGTTAATACCCAATGGCCACCCAAACCCCGATCGCGACGATTGGTATGACCGTAAAAGCTGCGACGGTTAACGCCCGGACCTTTGCTTCCGAGTAGCCAAAACCTGCCAACCACATGGCGACTACGATGGAGGCCACCCCACCCAGGAATAACGTGAAATAAGTGCGATTTTCGGCCTCGATCACTGCGCGAGGCACCCTAGGATCCGGGTCGCCAAGCTGCGAGAACAATCCCCAAAAAGAAGCCAACCACCCGAGAACCATAAGTCCGATTGCAATGTTGGCGGCCGTCCCCTTCCTCATGAATTCGATCTCCTGACTTTGCCCATAGACCCCACTTCTCGTTGCTGAACAAGGTCCGCCATGGGTCGGAAGCGGACCTAACAAATCTACCTATTTTCCCAGATCCGGCCCGCACGAACGACTTTACAGTGGTAGCAACCACTACTGACCGCGTCCAGGTTGTACCAGGCGTGTGTACCTCCCGCCTTCTCGCAGTCACGCCCCTTTCGCGCAATACCAAGGTCAATCAAAAACCAGGGGAGATGCCGCCGAACGGCAGTCCGCCATCGGAATGGTGATCGACTTGGCTGGCTGCTCATTTGACGCCTCCCTTAGGTCCGTTCTGGGTCGGAAGCAGACCTTTCGATCTAGTCGCGCTGAGGCCGCGTGCTCTTTGGAAACATCGCGAACACCATGGCGAAGGCCACGAGGCCACCAAATGCGCCGCCTTTAGTTGCCTCAACGAGCACGATCTTGATCAGCCCGGCGTCGATACGGATTCCAAGGACAACGAATCTGATCGCCATGGCTCCCACAACAATGGCGAAAATCGACGCAAATAACAGAACGCCGCCACGCAAGGCAGTTCCAAATCGACTCTTCTTCATATCCCCCCCGATTTTCAGCCCGACTCCCGGCTGCGACCTTCCCATGACCGAATCTCATCGGCGCAAGGTCTGCTCCGGGTCGGAAGCGGACATGAGCGCCCCGACTCCGCGTGGTCCTATAAGCGACCCGCCTCGAATGACCTTTGCCAGCCTTCTGCACTCACCACGCGACCCGCTTCAAACGTGAATTCCACTTGGGACACCCTATTGCCCTGGCTATCGATGAAATCGACTTCCACCTTTTGCTTTGAACACGGGTCAGCCGGCATGTCCATGTAGTCCCAGCCAAGGTAACGATAAGTGTCTGCCTTCATCGTTTGTGCAAGCGTGCGAGCGCCATTGACTCCCGTTCCCAAGGGTCTGCCCACATCACCTGCGCCAAGGCTGAAACTCGCGGTAGGTGTGACCAGCGCCGCAAGTCCCTCATCCGAGCCTGCTGCCTGCTTGATGACGTCAACAGCACGAAGGCTCAAGAATTGGTGCAATTCACTTGAACCCGATATGTCTGGCAGACCGCAACCAGAAGGCCCAGCGGACGCGGGGCCTACAGCCACGGTCGCGGCTAGAAGCGCGGATATCGCGGAGGTCCATCGGTTCACGTCACTCTCCTTGCGGGTTCATCCAGTGTCTGCTTCGGATCGGAATCGGACATGGCTAATGGTTACTTCGACCAGCCAATTTGGCGAGCCACCCCGGTAAATTGATCAAGCGCGTAGGTGTTTCCGAAGAAGCGCCTAGCTACTAGCGAACCGTCGGTCGCGCGGGATAGGGATACGAAGGAGTCCCTCTCATAGGTGCCCGGGCTCGCTTCGACTTGCCAGAGAACTTCGCCGCCTTGCGAAAGGTAGTAGATGTTGGCGTTGTACGTGGCCGAATCGAGGCTCGCCACATGGACCTCATCCAGAAGCACGATGGTCCGCTCTGGCGTATCGGCCAAAGAGACCGCGATTCTGGAAACCTGATCAGATGAAAGTTGCCTCATGCCCTCTCCCTAGACTCATCTGCCGGTTGTTTCTGTGAGGTCTGCTCCGGGTCGGTAGCGGACCTCACGAAAATGCCTAGTGACGCAGGTTGTTGAAGGCGGCAATCGCCAGCCACGCGACAACAAGCGCTGCAATTCCCACCCATTGGATTCGACCCTGGGATTGTGCGCAAT